>MHCC01000022.1 GCA_001816475.1 Candidatus Blackburnbacteria bacterium RIFCSPLOWO2_01_FULL_40_20 | reverse complement strand
AAAGTTGTCCCACCCATTATTCTTGACCGGGTATCTGTAGATTTAGGTCCCTGGAGTGGATACCATCTGCTGGCTCAGTACCCTAATTATATCTTATATCGCTAGTCCAGCCACTCTGGTAAAATATTAGCAATACATGGAAGCCTCTAAAATAGTTATTGCTGTAATGCCTGCATACAATGCAGCTAAAACAATTAAAAAAACCTACAAAGATATTCCATCAGGAACAGTAGACAAGGTAATAGTGGTAGACGACGGATCAGCCGATGAAACAATAAAAGTTGCCAAAAGCCTTGGCCTGCAGGTATTTTCCCACCCACAAAATCGAGGGTATGGGGCAAATCAAAAGACTTGTTATACTCTTGCACTTTCTGAGGGAGCAGACGTAGTAGTGATGATTCACCCCGACTATCAATATGACAGCACCTTAACAGGTGAGTTGATTCGACCGATTGTCCAAGGAAGGTTTGATGTTATGTTGGGGTCGCGAATTAGAACCCGTGAAGAAGTACTAAGGGGAGGCATGCCTCTATATAAATATATTTTCAACAGATTATTGACAACAATTGAAAACATTGTACTGGGACAAAACTTGAGTGAATATCACACGGGATTCCGAGCATTCAATAAACAAATTCTAATCAAACTTCCATTCCACAAGTATTCAGACGATTTTGTGTTTGATCAACAAATATTATTTGGAGCCATTGCAAGGGGCGCCAAAATTGGTGAAATTCCAGTCCCTGTACGCTATTCTAAAGAGGCATCCTCAATTAACTTCCAACGTTCTTTAGTATATGGACTTTCCATTTTGAAAGATTTAGTACGTTTAAAATTGCTTGGAAAAAGAATATTCGCACAATAGGGCTCCCTTTTTAAATCCAATCACCTAATATAAAGTTTACTATTTCGACCCAGTCGTGACCAATCTACGAACGATATCATTTTGAACCCGTTTAAAACTTTCGTAAAATTTGATCCAATCAATTTTTTTCCCAACCCTTTTAAACAGTAAATCGTCGGAAATAATCCTAAAGTCTTGTATTCTTTTTCTTTTTCTTGCCGTTGATAAAATATTTAGCAAATTCCACACTAAAGCCCTTAGCACCATTGTAAAACTCCGAAATCTTAAACTCAGCAAAAACGCAAGTGATATGCCCAAAGAAATTAGCAGATGTGGAACGAGAACTAACAAAAGATTTTTCGTCTCCAAATTTTTCATGAGAGACGAAATCCTGTTTTTGTAATAATGACAGTTCATATCAAGAACGTTTTGACGTCTTATCGTAAAACCTAACTTATGGAAAACATGTGTCTTTGGATAATATATAACCTTAAATCCAGCAAGCCAAACTCTCCAGCAAAAATCACTTTCTTCAAAATAGGATACAAAGTCGTCGTCAAATAATCCGACATTATCTACGACTGATTTCCGAATAAGCATACATGCTCCCTTTGCAGAAAATATCTCTCTTTCTTGGTCAAATTCCCCACTATCCTTTTGCATAAATCCCCAATGGTCTAAAAATCCAATTCTCGTCATAAAAGAACCTGCGTTGTCTAATAATTTGTCTGTATCCATCAAATATATTTTTGGTTGAATTACGCCAAGCGAAGAATCTTCTTCCATTTTGCTCACTAATGGCTCAAGAAAATTGGGAGTTGCTTTTGTATCATTGTTTAACAGAAGAATATATTTCCCTTTCGCTTCTTTATAAGCTTGGTTATTGGCAGGAGCAAAACCAACGTTCTTTTTGTTCTGAATTAACTTAACCGAAGTTGCAGGAAAATCGATTTTATTGATCAACAACTGGCTTTCATCCGTCGATCCATTATCTACTAATATTAATTCCCATCGAGGTTTATTGACTTTTGTTAAAGATTTAAGACACTCTTCGAATACTTTTCCGCCATTCCAATTAACAATAATTATTGAAACCAAAGGCTCAACTTTCATTATTAAATCTCCCGACAAGATACCCCAAACCTCCAGCTGCACTCTCAACAAAAAGCATTAAAAGCATGCCTGCTGATAATAATGGATTCACAAGCAATTCTTTCCATCTTTTGTAAAACGACCTTCGAAGAAAATAAACAGTGCGCGGAGAAATGGCTGGCAAGTTCTGCTTTTTAAGGTACTTGTGCACTGAAAGCCCGTAATAATACTTACGTTTTGCAAAACTTTTCAATGATGGTTCACCTTCGTTGTGCAAAATATAGCTATGAGTTCTGACAATCTTATACTTTCGAGCAACACGTTGAGGAAAATCCCAATCTTCTGGTCCAGTTAAATTTTCATCGTATCCGCCCATATCCCTAAAAATTTTTTTAGGAAAAAACCTCGCGGCCTCAAAATAATCTTCTCCTTCGTTGATTTTGCGCTCTAAAGCCTTCACCTTTGCCCAAAAACCATTACCAAAAGATTTCTCGGGAATTATAATTCCTCCGACCTTCTCTTCCACCATTCTTTTTACACACTCATCTAAAACATTTTCTGTTAAAACCATGTCAGAGTCTAAAAATAGAAGGTATTCTCCTTGAGATTTTGAAGCACCAAAATTTCTTTGTGCAGATCTTTCGGGACCTTTGCTATATACTTTAGACGTATATTTCTTTGCTATTTGTCCCGTTTGGTCAAACGAGTTATTGTCTACCACTACGACTTCGCTCTTGCTGAATGTTTGTCTCTTTATGCTTTCAAGTAACGCCCCTAGCGTGGCCGAAGAATTTTTAGTAGTTATTATTGCTGAAACAACAGGATATTTCATTTTATAACGATTTATAGTGTATTTTACACTAAATCTTCTGACGTTTCTGGACGATTATCGTACCAAACTTTTTCTCATCTACCACCTTTGAAAAATAACTCTCTTCTTTAAAAAAATTTATTTGGTACGCTTCACGTATGCCCACGGTTGGCTCAATAATCATGAACTGAAGAGTTGGAAGCTTGGCTCTATCTTTAACTATTGGAAGAGCTCCCGGAAAACCTGCAGCAGCATCTCCTCCCCAAGTAGGAATGTAGTGATATTTGCTTTTGCCATACCACTCAAAAAGGTAGCTCCAAGTTGTATTTACATTTAAGGGAACAGTCAGCGCATTAACCGAGAAAGGTCTATCTAAAGCATTTGAATAAATATAGTCCAAAATTTTTTTTTGATCGGAAACAAGCATCCCCGGTTGAATAACCATGTCGCGATTTACACCCTGAGGATTAATTGTCGTAATAAGATAAAGATTGTTAGCAACTATGCCAAATATAATTACAAAACCAACAACTGCCCGCCAAGATAGCAGTTCGGAAACTACATATGAAATAAATATAAGCAAACTTACAGAGGTTGCCGCACTATAATAATAGCTTGGCACACCCGATAAAAGATAAGGCGCGAGCCCTCCCAAAAACCAGATCAGTAGAAAGATCAGCTTCAGCCTTAACTGTTTTTGAAAAAAAAGAAAGATAAAAATGCCGATTGTAATTATTGCGATCAGTGGCGTATAAGAATAGTTTGCAAGCAATAAATCATGAAAGAAACGATAAATTATAAATATGGTCTTACTAAAATATAGGGTAGGTTTAATTCCCATGGGCTGGGAAAAAAAAGAAGAAAGAAATCCGTGTTTCACCTCCACTGCAATATATGTTGAAATCGTGCCAAGTAGAGCAAAAAGTGATAGTATAAAATACCTCGATCGTAATAACAACATGCTCCTTGCGAAAACAAGAGCAAGCGCGAACAACACACCAACCATCAAAATATAGCCATAATGAAATTGCATGGAAAGACCCCAGCCAAACATGGCTAAAACTATCCCCTTTGGTTCATTTTTGAAAATTAACAAACTCAGCCCAAGATAAAAAAGGAGCATGGGAATAACAGCCTGTGGTTGATGACTTATAAAAAGAGCATACTGTGACTGTTCGTAAGAAAAGGCAAACAGTATGGCAGCTAAAAGACCCGCCCTTTTGTTAAAAATAGATGTACCAATAAGAAACACCCCAATAACACCCAAAGAATTAATAACTCTTAATAAAACCGAGATTGCTTCGGGATTTTTATCAAAAAGAGCAAGGGGTAAAGCATACACGTAATAGACTAACGGCCCAGCAAAAAGTTTATCGCTTGCAAAAGACGGTGGACCGATAAATTTGAGATTTCCCTTTAATATTTCAAGAGCTGTATATGAATCTCGCGCTTGATCATAAGCAAAATAAACATTTTCGGGAAAATAAAGGAGGCGAACCAAGATGGCCAAAATAAAAACCAAAAATATAATCTTTTTCATAAACAGACCCTGTTCTTCAACAATTGTACCAAAAACTGGAAACTAATACCGCCCAAATGATACAATTGGCAAAGGGGTAAAATGTTACAAAAACTTGATCTATCTTTTGTTATACCTGTAAAAAACGAGTCTGAATCAGTAGACACGCTCGTTCATGAAATTATTGATGTAGCAGAAAAAAGCAAAAAGACCTATGAAATAATTTTTATAGACGACGGATCGACCGACAATACATTTGAAATTTTAAAAAAGCTAAATCATAACAATAAAAATATTAAAGTTTTGCAGTTGCGCGGTAATTTTGGAAAGTCTACAGCCCTTCAGATTGGTTTTGATAACACTCATGGCAAAATTATCTTCACAATGGACGGAGACTTGCAAGATAATCCTAAAGAAATTCCAGCTTTTCTTGCAAAACTTGATGAGGGATATGACCTTGTATCCGGATGGAAAAAAACCAGACATGATCCAATTTCCAAAGTTATACCTTCCAGAATACTCAATTTTGCAACATACAAATTGACTGGAATTAAACTCCACGACATTAATTGTGGATTCAAAGCCTACAGGCGTGATGTAATTAGTGATCTTAATTTATATGGAGAACTTTATCGTTTCATACCAATTTTTGCGGCAAAACAAAATTATAAGGTTGGGGAAATTGTTGTAGAACATCGTGAAAGAAAACATGGAAAATCGAAATTTGGGTGGGAAAGAAATATTAAGGGGTTTCTTGATCTTTTAACCACAGTCTTTTTGACAGGATATTTAAAAAGACCTGGCCATTTTTTTGGCACCTTTGGTCTTGTTTCTTTTACGCTAGGATTTTTAATAGGAATCTATATCGCTTACTTAAGGATTACAACAGGTAGCATACAATTCAGACACCCACTTTTATACTTAGGAATGCTTTTGATGATAATTGGTATTCAACTTATATCGACAGGGCTTATTGCTGAAATGGTGATATACTCGAAGGGCAAATTCGACTACTCTTCAAATATTAAAGAGACAATTTAAATGACGCAAAAAGCTCCGAGCATTTCTGTTTTTTTCCCTTGCTACAACGATTCTAAAAGCATTGGTGTGCTTGTCGAAAGCTCAATATCTCTTCTGCCAAAGCTAACTGAAGACTACGAAGTAATCGTTATAGACGATGGATCAAAAGACGACAGTCGAGATGTTTTAAACAAACTCGCGAAAAAATACGAAAAGCTAAAGCTTGTTTTCCATGAAAAGAACCGTGGATACGGAGGAGCTTTGCAAAGTGGATTTAAAACTGCTTCAAAAGATCTAGTTTTTTATACCGATGGCGATGGACAGTATGACATGAACGAATTTCCACTACTGTTGAATCTTATGACAAAAGATGTAAATTTTGTAAATGGAATTAAAATGGACCGCAGAGACGCAGAATACAGAGTTGTTGCCGGTAACCTCTACAAGTTTATTACCAGATGGGCTTTTTGGCTCCCAATATATGATGTTGATTGTGATTTTAGATTAATAAGAAAAGAGCTTGTCAAGAAATTAAAGTTGACAAGCAGCAGTGGGTCGATATGTGTTGAGCTTGTTAAAAAAGCTGAAAGAGCTGGTGGAAAATTCCGCCAAACCTCAGTCCACCACTACGAAAGAAAGTGGGGGAAATCACAGTTTTTTCGCCTGGATCGAATTGCAAAAACTTACAAAGATCTCTTGGCCCTTTGGATCCGTTTAATGGTTCTTAGAAAGTAAAACATGGAGTTTCAAGAATACAGGTGGATGTTTGAAAATGAAGATAAGAATTTCTTCTACGTTGCTAACCATAAAATAATAATTTCGCTAATTAAACGTTTTGCTCCAACTTCCAATAAACCACTTAAAATTCTTGAAGCGGGGTGTGGTACAGGTTTACTTTCCAAAAAGTTAAAACCATATGGAAAAGTAAATGCTTTTGACATACACCCAGAAGCTATAAGACTCACAAAACAGCGTGGAGTAAATGCCAGAAAGGGATCGGTAAACAATGTTCCATTCCACACCAACTCTTTTGATGTTGTTACAAGTGTCGATGTAATTTACCACAAGCAAGTAGACGACCAAAAAGCATTGTCTGAGTTTTTTCGTGTTCTGAAACCCGGAGGCATCTTAGTTGTGCGGGTACCAGCGAACAAATGGCTTGTACGAGAAAGCGACAAGCATGTACATACAAGGGAAAGGTACAATAAAGAAGAACTTGCCCGAAAACTTCAAAAGGCTGGCTTCATTATAGAAAAGATATCATACATAAACAGCCTTTTGTTACCTCCGGTAATAATAACACATTATCTTGAAAAGATAATTAAACCCAAAAGTACAAAATCGCCAATCACGCCTACTCCAAAACTTATTAATTTATTACTTTCATTTCTATTATCAAGCGAGGCATATATTTTACAGTTTTTGAATTTACCATTCGGTCTTGGCATTGTCGCAGTTACAAAAAAACCTAAGTCACAAAGTACCCGCGAGTAAACAACCCAGTTAAAATTGCCCCAAGCACGAAAAATACAATAATAGTAATTCTTCTTAACAAGGTTCTTTTTTCAAATATCAAAGCCATTGCAATAAAACCTGGGAAAAGATGTAGCATATAACGAGGTGTGCCTGCAAAAGTTCCAGTAAATGTAACCATTAGTAATAAAATTATTGAAAATACTCCATAAGAAAACCTAACCTTTCTTAAGACGTACATGGAAAGCAAGATATAAAACACGAAACTAGTAAACTCAAGAACTGCCACCCAATACACCAACAAAGATTTATCAACCAGGAAGAAAATTTTTAAGTATCTGTATACTACTTGAGGCGGGAAAATGATTCCTTGTTGATTCCAAGCTGACATGGATTTCTGAAAGAGAAACCAGTCTCCAAAATTGATTCTGAGATAAACCATGTATGCAACTAAACCCAGAAGAGTTAAAGACAAAGTTATAAGTAGGCTATTTGAAAATTTAAGAACAATTTTTTTGAAATTTGTCTGACTTCCATTGTTTTGAATGTACCATTCAACAGCCAGCGCTGGGAGCAATGAAAGGCCTGAAATTCGAGTAAAAACGCTTAAGCCTCCGACAATCCCGGCCAAGACCCACCTTTTTTTGCGAGCACAATAAAAACTTAGTGTAGTTAATAAGAGAAAAATAGAATCTGGGTAGACAGAATTATAAAAAAACGCTAGAGGGAAAAATGATAGAAAAAGTAATGTTGACTTAGCAATGCTGTTTTTGTAATCAATCTTTACTATTTTATATATCATTATCATCGCCACAAAATACGATGCAAAAGAAACTCCTATCCCCAAGTAAAGATGTGGGATAGGAAAAACATAACCTAAAAGTGAAATAATCGAAGGATAAAGAGGAAAAAAGGCAAAATCAAAGTTGCGATATCCTAAAACTGCAATATTTAAATAATGCCTTCCATCAAAATTTGCCCATATCCATGAAAAATAGGGAGATGTATGGTCAAACTGCTTACCCAAATAACTCTCTTTTAAACCTAATACCAAAGTGGCAAGTGCCGCAAACAGCAAAAAAAACATACGAGAAGTAAAAAATAGTATTATTATCTCTTTGATAAAAATTTGTTTAAACTCCACGGCTTCAAATCGAACCTGCGAACGTTACGTTTTCATTTTTTCCCGTCCATTAAATAGTGACACAAGTAAAAAAACAATTCCTTCAGACATTATAAAACCAAATCTAAATAATAACGATAAAAATGATGCTTCCGAAAAGCTATAAAAAGGTAATAATAAATAAGCGAATGACAAATCTGTTACGCCCAAACCCCCGGGTGCAACAGGAGTAAGAAAACCAACAATCCAAGACGCTGAAAAAAGTCCCGCAAAAACATAAAGATTAGAAATAGGTATATTGTCAAAAGCACGACTAATTAAATAAAATGCCGCACCATTTAACAAAAACAGAAAGGCTGTCCAAATTGCTAAAACAATATGGATCTTGTATGGTAAATGCACTTCAAAGGTAGGAATTTTATTCCCCACGAAGGGCATTTTTCTTGCAATGGATAATACTTTTACGGGCGAAAGAAAAAAAACAGATAAAATTACAACAATAAAAATAATACTTATAAATTGAGAAAATGGTAGATATTTATTGACATAAGAAATGGCTAGTAAACTCACAACCGCACTCCCTAGCAACGAATAATATACTTCCAAAACAACTGAGAGTGCAACATCTTTTACATCAATTCCCTTTTTTTTAGCCAAATATACTCTTGCCACATAATGCAGAACTATTCCAGGTATAAAACGTCCAAAATTTGAAATAACAAAAATTGGAAAAGACTGCCTAAAAGAAATCTTGCCCTTGGGTAACAACCTATACCACAAATATGCAGCACCAACTTGAGCCACAACTAAAACACCTAACGATAAAAATAAATACAAATAATTAGCCGATGCCAATTTTCCTTCTATAGAAGACCAACTGCGAAGAGTTGTCCAAACTAGAAAGCTTAGAATCAAAATGGGTATAAATAACTTTAAATATGATTTCATCTTTTGGCCATTTGTTCGAGTAAATCAACACTTATCTGTGATGATTTTTTCCATGTAAAATTATTTGCCCACTTAATTGAAGACTTGAAAAGCGCTGCGTAGTAATGACCTGTAAGTAAGCTTTGTATGCTGTCCGAAAGAGATTTTGCATCATTTGATTTAGCCATAACTCCACTCACCCCTTCCTTCACAGAATCCACCAATCCCCTAGATCGATACGCCACAACTGGTGTCCCGACAGAATTTGCCTCAATGTTGACTAAACCCCAACCTTCCCTAGAAGAAGGGTTAACTAATACATGCGACCTCGCCAATAGTTCAAACTTCTTCTTTTGATCAACAAATCCCCAAAATTTAACTTTGTCTTGCAGCTGCCATTTTATTACCATGTCTTCAATTCTTCGCCTATATCCTTCTGTTTCTGGCCGTCCGATCACCCAATACTGAAAATCACCTTTGTTTTTAAGAAGTGAAAAACATTGCAAAGCGCTTTCTATTCCCTTATCTTTCGACAAAACCCCCAAAAAAGTAACTGTTTTTCTCGCCTCTTTTTGCGGAAAAGGAGATGGCTTAAAAACCAAAACTCCGTGAGGAACAATTGTGATATTTTTTACTGGAATGCCAAGCTTTACAATATCGATCTTTGCTGATTCCGATCCCGTCATAAAGTGTGTATTTCTATAGAACAAAAAAATAAATGGCTCACCTATATACCCTATCATCCCAACCAACCAATTAATCGGCCACGGTAGTGGATTTAAAAACCATACTTCTCGAGTAGTTTCTTGAATTACTGCAAGCCTCGGCTTTTCTGAATAAAGTGGAGTAAAAAATGGAATTCCATGAAACTGATCCACTAAAAAGTCGTAATTTTTTCTATTTCTCAAATAAAACAAAAATCCTTTTATTTGAACTCCTAAATATTGACAACCATCTCTTATTATTTTTATCCCATCTAAGGTTTCACTTTTGGGAGAATTCTTAAATCTTGAGGAAAATAACGTAACTTCATGACCTGCACTAAGCCAACCTTTCATATGCTCATGCATTACCTGCTCAGCACCACCTGCTAAGGGATGTTCGGGGTCTCGCCAAGAAAAAACAAGTATTCTCATGGAAGTAAACGGGAACTGACTGTAAAGCAGCTTTTGTTACACAACATTCACTCTAAAATCTAATTCCGGATCGTAAACCCAATTTCGATTATTGTGGTCATCGTAATAATGTAGGATTCTTAAACGATAAAAAACTTCAAGCGTATCCCAAGCCATTTTAAAAGTAGTTTTCCAAGAAATACCACTCGTTCGCTTGTCAAACATTACCTCTATCGGCGCCTCGTAAATTCGGCCAAAGCTAAGTCGTTTTGATACTGCCAACATCTCAACGTCCATTGCATACCTTTTTACTAACAATCTTGGTAACACTTTTTCCAGCACCTCTCTTTTAAAAATTTTTATCCCACTTTGAGTGTCACTTAATGGAAGACCAAAAAGCAATTTCGTCCCCATGTGATAACCAACGCTATACAAGTGTCTTAAGAATGGATAATTTACCCTTGAAACCGGGTGGCGCTTTGAACCAACGATAATGTCGGCATTATACCACTCCATGTGTGCCATCAACATCATGATTCCCTTGGGACTTATATCCATGCCTGCATCCAAAAACGATACTAAATCACCTTTTGAGCGAACCATGCCATACCTAACTGCATATCCCTTACCCTTGTTGTGCTTATAACCAACAACCCTTACTTTGGAGGATTTTACTTTTTCCGCCTCTTTCCAAGTACCATCAAGCTCGCCGTCCACGACACAAATAATTTCATAGTCACAATCTTTTAGACCTTCAGATAAAATGCTGTTTATATTTTCCAGGTCCTTTTTGATAGTCTTCTCCTGTTTATAGGCAGGCACTATTACTGATAATAACTTGGGGCTCATTTTCTTATATGTCTATCGTGATATGGAAAGTATACAATTAGTCCCAAAACCAGTAAAGATACTGAAACAATCGACAACTGGATTACTTGAAGCAAGCTACCGTGCATTAATAAAATTAACACCACCTGTAACATTGCCGCTGCTGTGAAAAAACCAACTATTTTAGTTTTCCCAACCGACAAATAAAATTGAATAAAAAGCTGAGCAACTGCTAAAAGTGCCATAAATATTCCATACCATCTTAAAATAACTACTCCTTCCAAATACTCGGAGCTAAAGAATGTTCCAATTATTTGTTGTGGAAAAATAGAATAAATGGCAACAATAAACGTAGCAGCGATCAAAATTAAAACAATACTAGAGTAAAATATGTTGTGATATGGCTCTCCATGTGAGTGTTTCCTGGCAACTATCGGAAACATTACATTGGTAATCGGAGATGCCCCAAAGAAAACAATCCTTCCCAAAATTGCCGTTGAAGCATATACTCCTGCGGACTCGGCAGAAAAGAAATGCTTAACCAACAAAAGGTCGGTAGAATACATTGAAGTTAATGCCAGTCCTTGAATAAAAACAGGTATTGAATAAGAAAAAAGTGGTTTAACGTCAGGCCTTAAACCACGTTTGCCATTTAAATACCCTCTTAGTGAAAATACCGAAACCAAAAATGCTGCCAGTACCCCCATCAATAAAGCAGTCATTGCGCCAAATACTTTGTACCCAAGTAAAAAGATGGGAATACTTATCAATATTTTTATCCAAACTTCGGCAATCATACACAAAACATACTGATTAAACCTTAACAAGCCTTGCAAAATCGATCTTCTGTTGTTTGTTAAAACCAGTAAAAATAGTACTGGGCCTATCAAGTAAACAGCTTGTTTATTGCTGATTTTTAGGAAATTGGAAATAAAAGGAGAAAGAATAAGCATTACAATGCCTATTGCGATTCCCACCCAAATTCCCCACCAATTTAACCATTTTGCTAAATTAGCGGCCTTTTTTTCATCTTTTTCAGCTGAAATAAACCGAACGATAGTCAAACCAACGGAAAGTTGCACAATGGAAACAATCCCTAATACAGAAATAATAGAAGCTAAATCTCCATAATTTGCCCTACCTAAAAGCTTCCCCGAAATAAAATGAAAGACGAACTGGCCAAAATTATGGAAATTACTTCCAATAACCATTACCAAACTCCCCGCAAAAAACGGATTCTTAACAATTCTTGAAAAATTAGTGCGGACTAGTCTAATCATTAGGCAACCCAGTATCCTCTAAAAAATAACATCGTTTCAACAAAAAGCAATAGTAACGATATGCAGTAATATATATACTTAAACAATAAACCTCTGCTTGAAGCATATTCACCTATTATTACATAAAACGGGAACAGAACGAGTATGTATCTTGGAAGCGAGCTAAAACTGCCTGTGAATGTTGGCAGCATTAACCCCAGGAACCCAAATACCAAATAAGAAGTCCTAATTTTTCTAATATATCCTACAATCAAGAGTAGTACCCCAAAGACTGCACTCAATAATTCCATTCCAATTGAAAAGTATGTTGGATCGAACCTAAAACTACCCAACATCTTCAAATAACGCCAAAATACTTGGGGTAGCGTAATAATTTGTGTTTCCCTGTGTTCACCGACTATAGTCTGAAGAGAATAAAACATCAATGGATCTCCTTGGCTTAGCTGCAGATAGATCATATATGCCGCCAATCCCGATGGAAAAAGAAAAAATGCAAGTAGCGACGAAAGCTGTGCTTTCTTTTGTTCTTTCCGCATTAAGTAAAATTCAACAATAGCCATTGGGAGTAAGAAAATCCCAACCAGCCTAAAAGAGGATGCGATCCCACCAAAAATCCCTGCCAACAGCCATTTCTTTTGTCTGATGCAATAGACTGATGTTAAAAGAAGTAATAAAAATGTAGATTCCGTGTAAAAAGACCCAAAGTAAAAAGAGGTTGGAAAAACTATTGCTGAAAGTAATGCATAATGCGCAACTTTACTTGAATAATCCAGTAATATTATCTTTCTTAACAAGAATAGTGCAGATAAAAACGAAAGGTTGGATATTAATAATCCTACTGTCAGAATATTTTCTGAGGCAAGTCCAAACAAAGAAGTGGTATATCTAATTAGCAAAGGAAACCCTGGGAAAAAGGCTTGTTGTAGTTGCCCGTAGCCTTTTTGAACAATAGATAAATAATGCTCTCCGTCAAAATTTCCCCACCCCCAAAACAAAGGATTTTGAGAATAATGGTCATACGTTCCACCTAAAAAATCATGACTACGCAACGGAACCAAACCAACACTAATTGCGGCAAAAAGGAAGGTCGCTATTCTCCAGGTTGCGAACATTAACGCAATCTTAATTAGAGGATTATTCCAGGCTTTTGTAAACATCCACAGTATCCCTTGCGGTTTTGTCCCAACTGTAATTTTTGGATTTTATTTGACCCATCTTGATTAAAGTATCTCTTGTTTTCCTTTCGCCTAAGGCTTGGCTAATCTTATTTGACATATTATTTACGTCGTACGGATCGAAGTACAGAACTGACTTTTCAAATAGTTCCACAAACACCTGAATTTTTGACGCCACAACTGGAATGTCACACGTCATAGCCTCAAGAATTGGCAACCCAAATCCCTCGTACAAAGATGGTTGACAATAAACGTCTGCCAAATTCATAATTTTTACTAAATCTTCTTGCGGCACAAAGCCAAGCCTTAATACCTGGTGATCATACCCATACTCTTCTAGTAGATGGACCAGGCTTTGATTTTCTGGGTGATTACGGTCAAAATCTGAGGATGCTGCTTGTTTACCGGCAAGTACCAATGGTACGTCTGTTATCTTACATGCTTTGGCTAAATTATTAATATTTTTGTTGTAGTTTACGTCACCTACATATAAAACAAATTTTTCTGGTAGATGATATTTCTGTCTAATTTCTGTTGACCATTTTCCACTTGGTAACTTTTTAAAATCAGGAGTTGCCGTAAGATAAGTTACGTGTACTTTTTCCGATTGAACATCCAAAAATCTGACAATATCTTTTTTTGATGTTTCGCTGATAGTTACTATCGCATCAGCTTCTTTCAGCGTACTTTTCTGCCTTAAAAAATTAATTTTCCCTTTAATTCCTGGTGGATAATTTTTAGGATATATTAAAGGGATAGTATCATAAATTGTTACAATATTTTTCTTTCCTTTTTGAAAGCTTAAGCTTTTGAAAAATAAATCAAAATAGGGATAATGCACCATGTTGGCTTTTGAAATATCGTCGACAAGCTTCAAATCTGATTGTCTCCCCAGGATTGATTTTAAATTTCTTGTATAGAACCCAATTCCCCGTACGGCGTGGCCACTTAATAATGGTGAATCATTGAAAAATAGACTAATCATTCAAATACCTCCAATATGCTCTTGGAAATCTTAGGGCAGAAAAAAAAGAAAATACTATTCCCGGAAAACCGTCTAATATTCCCTTGTGTCTAATCTGTGTCAGAAAAAACCATCCAATCGGTTTAACAAGAAAATAGTTAAAAAATTCAACGGGGCTCTTTCCTACTTTTTCTTTTTTTAGTTCATCTCTAATCAAGTTTATGTATCGGTTGTTCCTTTCTAAGTATCTTGAAAAACTAGGTGAGTCGATGTGAATTAGAGGTTTTGATAACCATCCCACTTTTCCTTTAACTGAGATTTGTTCATGCACACTCTCAGCTGGAAAACGAGCATATCCATTTTTAACCAAACGGATAACGCCATCGGGATAGACTCCTCCGTATCTTAAATATTTCCCTAAAAAATAGTTAAGCCTTGGAATAAAGAAAGCTGTAAAATCGCCGTCTTGATTCCCAACAACACCATCTCTGTGTTCAACAATTTTCTGGTGTCTTATAAAAAGTTTTTTGTTGGGTAATTTACCTTGATATTCTTCAAGTTCATCTTTGCCCAACCTTACCACTTTTTGAATTTCCCCCGCAAGTTCTTCACTTACCCTTTCATCAGCATCAAGTTGTAAAATCCATTCTCCTTTTGCTGCCTCGAGTGCTTTTTGTTTGTTAATATGGAAAATTGGATGATTCTCGGTCTTTATCACCTTCGCACTATACGAGTCTGCAATATCGCGAGTACGATCAGCCGACGAACCATCAACCACTACAATCTCATCTGCCAAAGTTTTAACACTTTCCAAACATTGCCCAATATTTTGCTCCTCGTTAAACGTTGCCAAGACAACAGAGAGTTGTACTTTATTTTTACTTTGTTGTTTGTTGTTTGTTGTTTGTCGTAGCATTTAGTTTCCCACCATTTTAAATGCGGTTCTTCCGCTTGGAAAATAAATTGTGTTTAAAACGTTAGTGCCGTCAGGAATTTCCTTTTCAATTCCTACAATTAAAGCTCCAGGATACTCTTGCCTTGTTTGACTCCAAGGATCGATGGACCTAAATTCATATTTATCAAATTTTCTAACTGTTGAAAAACCAAACTGGTCCCTCTCGGTCAAAGTATGATCCGTCTGAAACACAATAGGCGGATACTTCAAGTAAAAAAGGAATAGTATGTACGGTTGGTCATATCTATCAGTAACCACTATTTTTGGATATTTTTCTTGATTGTTAATTGTATAACTTACCAACTCTTTAACTCCATATTGCGAAGAATAATCAAAAGTCTTGGCCATATGGAAATAATACTCGTGTAAGTACCTGGCGGTACTCCATGTCGCAATAGTAAATAGTAAAAAGTAAATAATAAATAGTAGAGTTTTGTTCTTTATTGAACCCTTTGCCGTGTCCAAGATACTAAGCGCGCCATACGCGCTAATTATTACTAAAGGAATCGTCATGATTTGAGCTCGAAGAGCATGGGGGGATTGAAAAGTTAATGCAGCAGCCAGGGGCGAGATAGCCAACCATAACAGCAATACGCCCCAACCTTTTGGCCGACGAGCAATTAGAATTAATCCTACCACTACAAAAAACAAATCATGAACGTACATCTGTCCTGTTTCAGGCACCTTGTTTCGCTGGATCTCATCTCCGGACAAGAAAAGAAATTCTCCCCAAAAATGTTCTGTATAGTTTTGCAAAAAAGCGAGGCTATAGTTAGTCGCCTTATTGTGTAACACACGAGCTATTTTGGAATCCAACTGTTCATGTTCACCACGTTGTTCGTTAATCCTCCAGAAAGGACCAGTATCGGCAAACAATCCAACTCCCGCTGCCCGTGACATTCCCGCAGAACCAGTTAAATCAAGCAAAAGCGGGACCGTAAGGAAAAAACTTAACATAACCGGCGCAAAATATTTTTTTAAGTTATTGAAGATACTTTCCCTGTAAATTAGAAGCAAGGAAATAAATATTAATGGTATAAAAACTCGGGCAGCGTGATAAGTGTACAAAGACGCAACAAAGGCAATTGGCCAAACCAACCTCCACCTTGATGAAGTCATGCCCTTAACAAATCCCAATACTCCGAGGGTAATAAAAAATGTTGCAGCGTTTGCCTCCCAACCTCCTCTTGAGTAATGTAAATTCCAAGGGCTAACAGCAAGAAATAAAGCTGAAACGTAGGGTAACCATTTGTTTTTAGGAAACAATTCGCGCACCAATAACCAAACCAACAATACAGTTGCAACCCCTAACAAAGCACTGGGGAAGCGCACCGCGATCTCAGACAACCCCAAAATAGCAACAAATGGAATTACCAAATAAAAATACAGTCCAGGTTTAAAGTCGTTAAATGACTGAAAGTGGATTGGCCAAGAGTTACCGTGCTCGTCTTTCCCCGTCTGGATCAGTGAATAAGCGTTATAGCCAATCGCTGCCTCGTCCGCATTTAACGCAGGTAGAGCTGAAAGCTTATAAAATCTCAACAGGGCAGCAAGTAAAATAATTGCAATTAAAAGTTTGTGGGTAAAGATCGCTTTCATAGAATTTCTAATAGCCTAAAGGCTGTTTGGCCATTGGGGTACTTTATTTCATCGACTAACTTAAACTCCTTCGGATCGCTTGAATCGGCAACAGGAACCTTTATTGGATCTACCACAAAAAGTTTACCACTCATGCCGCGGTCTGCTGACCAATTAATATCGCGAAAAGTAATATTGTCCAAGCGCGAGACAAACCCGACATCACCGTACTCGTTTGGGACATAGACATCTTGAGCGATCTTCTGATATTTATCCGGATCATACTTTTGATAAAACAAAAAGAATATGTAAGGTTGAGCATAATCTTGTTTGATCACAATTTCTGGGTATTTATCTTGCAAGGCCGACACCTTCTCTACCATTTGCTTATAACCAACTTGCCAATTGGGTGCATTTTTCTTGGGCGCATGTACCCAATATTGATCAAGATAGTATGTATAATTTGCAGCGTAAATGACAAAAAACAGACCTAACAATAGAGGAAAAGCAAACTTCAATTTCTTTTTGTTTTCTACAACAAAACTTGCCCCAAGTGCCAATATAAAAACAAGCGGGAAAAGCATATTTAAAGACCTAACGGCATGAATTGAATCACGAGACAAGGCGGCAGGAAGAGAACTTAAAAGTAACAAGTACCATACAAACAACGCACTTTTGCTATTACCCGCTTTTGATAAAGCCACAAGTCCTAATAAAAGTAATACAGAGTCTGCTAAAAGTAAAACACCCGAATAGGGCACTCCATGACGAGGATTGCTCCAATCTCCTTCAAAAAATAAGAAGCGGGCTGAATAATAGTTCATCCATCTACCTAAAACTCCTTGTGCTAGATTTAAGTTCTCAGAATGAAACAAGACATAGGAAAGTGACCCTTTAACTGCAGATTCTTGATCTAATATTTCTTTTATGTCTTTTTCTGGTCTTTGATAGGAAAAAACACTGTATACCTCAAGCCTACCCGTCTTACCCTGAAAAAAACTCAAGGCTACTGGTAATGAAAAAATAAACCCGGCAAGGAACGCAAGCATTAAGACTTTTCGAGGGACTTTTATTAATTCACTGAAAAAGAATATTGATAGACCAGCAATAACGATAGCCACCGACAATTTCCCTCCTTGATAAGCCCATAAAGTCAACGCAAAAAAAGAAGCGGACAACCATAACCAACGACTGTTGCCTTGAATTGCCCTAAGGAAGAAATAAATACCGGCCAAAATCAATGTTAGGGCAACTCCAGCTTCCCACGCACCTCTTGAAAACTGCAAATGCCAAGGGGAAATTGCTAAGAAAAACGAAGAAAATAAGCCTAATTTTTTCTCTGGAAAGAGTCTGTTCCCAACCAAATATACAAAGAAAACTGCGGCAATCCCGCTAATTGCTCCAGGCAGCCGAACTGCCATTTCATTCAACCCAAACAATCCAACGAAGGGCGCATCCAAATATACATATAATCCGGGTTTCCAATCTCCGAAAGACTTAAATACAATTGGTAAAAGATTGCCATGTTCATCTCGAGCAGTTTTTAAGATTGAATAGGCATTGTATCCTAAGGCAGCCTCATCACTTGTAAGATGCGGGGGGGTTGTCCCTAACCCCCAAAACCGCAGAAAGGTTGCCAAAACTAGTATTAGGAATAGTATTTTCAACTCATGCTTAATCATTATAAAATGTCCACATGTGTCCACCTGGGAAGTGGGACGTCATACGTCCCTACCACGTATGACGTGGTGGATTTCTATAACCACCTAGGGATAATTTCCAACATTTCTCTCTAAAATAGAGAAAGCCGGTTTTCCATCTAAAAAATTGATAGTTTCCATTAAATTCCACTCACCTGGGTAGTTTTCTGGACTTGTAATCAAAAGTGCATTGCCTCGTATTTCGAATTCACCACCACGTTCCATCTTCCATTTTTCATTACTGTTTTTGGGAACTTCCCAGTCGTTTACAAAATAAAACTTATCAAATCTATCCACCCAATACCATCCAGACTGATAAAACCTTAAAAGATTAGGATCTCTTTGGTATTTGATTGTATCCCAAGGCCAGTAAAAAAGAAAAAATTCATGCGGTTCTCCATATTTTTTTGTCACAATAATTTGATTGTATTCTCCATAATGACTTTTTGCATAATCTATCGCTTCTTTATAGCCATACTGCCAAGACCATGAATATTTTTCTCTGTATTCTCCAAAATATAAGCTTAAATAACTGATAACCATTAAAGCGAGTATCACAAAATAGGACAATTTAAATATTGGCAACAGACTTTTATGGAACAACCGCAATCGATCTTTTAACCAATTCCATACAACGAAAGCGCCCAATGCGGTAAAAATTTGAGGTAGTGGAAGAACCGTAGTTGATCTTATAACGTGATTATCTCCAGTAGTTATCGAAGCAGGAATTAAGCCTATTAACGCCCAAGCAAAAATGGTAAGGTGCTCCTTTTTTCTTCGAAAAGCTCCTAGAATTACGAGAAAAATTCCCGCATAGAAAAAAAATACATTTATCGGATAAAGTAGCCCTTTGCCTGGAACACTAAATTGATATTGGGTTCCTCCTTCAAAAAACAAAAATCGGGCTGATATGTAACCAACATAATTTTTACTAAATTCGCTCGCAAAGTAAGTATACTTGTTGTAAATCAATTTTGTAACAGGAGGAGAGAACTGTGACAACTGTCTTTGTTCAATAATTTTGTTTATTGCTCCATCGTCAATTAAAAAAACCCACCTTGAACGCGCTCTTGCGTCCGGACTCGAAAAAATTGCTACAAGAGGTATGAAGAAAGTTAGTAAAATAATTAACGAGCCAACCAGAATCTTTTTTTCTCCTATCCATAACGCAAGCATTTCCTTTTTCCATATAAAAAATATAATTGCCAAAAACAAAGGCATAAAAATTCGGGAATTGTGGTAAGAATAAACTGATAAGCCAAGTAAAAAAAATGATATAGGCAATAATACTTTATGTTTTTCCCGATTAAAGAAAAATGCAAACCCCGCCGTTATGAAAAATATGGAAAGATTAGATTGAAAAACTGCGCGCGACGGAAATAAAGTCCAAGGATCAATTGCTACAAAGAGTGCAGATAAAAGGCTTACGACAGGACCAAACCTTAAACCTTGCACTAAAAAAAATGTCGAAATTATTGTCCCAACTCCTAAAAGAACATGAGGAAAACGAAGAGAAAACTCTGATAATCCAAAAAGCTGTATGCTCGGAATTGTCAAATATAAATTTAGCGGAAGCGGATAGTCTCCATATGCTCTAAAATTTGAAATTGGAAAGGTTTTCCCCCATTCATCTTGCCCAGTTTTTAATATTGAGTAAGCGTTCCATCCATGGGAAACTTCATCCCAATTTAAGCTAGGAGGAGTACTTTGTAAGTTTATTACACGAACAGAAAAACCCAACAAAACGATAAGCAATAAAACAATTAATTGTTTAGGCTGCATTTTTGCTTCTCCTCCTAACAATATATAATATTAACAAACCAGTAATAGAAGCTGCTGAAACAATATTTCCTATTTTTCGTGGCACAGTATCCGAAAAATTTAAAACTATCGTATGACTTCCTTTGGGAACATTTGCTGTAACTAGGCCGTATTCCCCCGACGGTTGTGCCAACACTTTTTGACCATTAACAGACACTCCCCACCCAGGAAAAAATGCCACAGGAAATTGGACCTGGGAGTCTGTATCAACATTTAATTTATAGGTTAATTTATTACTTTTCTTTTCTACGAGTTCACTGCTACCAGAACCATCCAAAAACGAAGGTTTTGGTGGAGCGATTTTGAAAGGAAACTGGAAAGCAGTGGCTGGCAAATAATCACCTATTGATGAGGCAATTTGCTGTTCCCATTTTTCTCCAGAAAACTGCTCTTGGTCATTAATTTTATACCATATGTCTTCTCTAAAAAATGTCACGTTCTGTACGATAACTGCCAAAACAATCAATCCACATACAACCTTTTCATATTTCTTGACGAGAACCAGAATACTTCCTGATGCTAGAGAAAAAGAAAAGACTGCGATCGAAAGCCAACGCCACGGAAACTGTA
The DNA here is from genome assembly GCA_001816475.1 of Candidatus Blackburnbacteria bacterium RIFCSPLOWO2_01_FULL_40_20. Taxonomy (GTDB): domain Bacteria; phylum Patescibacteriota; class Microgenomatia; order UBA8517; family UBA10165; genus UBA10165. The sequence goes on along the minus strand of MHCC01000022.1, from coordinate 29,673 downwards.
GATAGTGCAAGGCAGAAACTTTTTCCCATATAAACGCCGACCTGTTGTGAGTAAAAAATAGGCTGATCCAACCAATTAGTACAAGCACGAGAACTTTCCATCTGTCCTTGTGATTTTTGGCAAAAAAGACCAAAATAGCAAAAAGGGGAAGTGCCCATTGGATTAACCCAACAGAAAGACTTAAGCCATCTTCCGTTCCAAAAACTGATCCGCCATATCCCCAAAACCTGGAAAAAAGAATTTGGTTTATTGCTGCAAAATGTCCTCTAAAATCAAAATAACCGGAAATTGTATAATTTAAATGAACTAGGTTCGACTCTGCGATCACTGGAATTAAATAAAAAGAAGATAAAGAAAATGAAAAAAGTAACGCTCCTATAAGAGGCAAAAATATCTTCCTCCATCCCTTGTTTTGAAACAGAACAAATGTTCCCCATAAAACAAGGAAAGGTGATAACATCAACGCAGACAAGTTGTGAACATTTATAAGTACAGCGAATAATACGGAAAACAAAATTAAATCCTTCGTTTTTTTGGAAGACAAATAATTATTAAAAAACAGTATTATGGCAGGATACAACACGAATGCAAGGGCTTCTGGGAGTGCACCTCTCACCCATACATCAACTGCCCTGTAAGGTGCATAAAGATAAATTATGCCGGAAACTAACGCGCTAGAGGTTTTTCGCCAAAATCTTTGTGCTAAAAAAAACATGGATACTGAGGAGCCCACCAATGAAAAAATAAACAACAATTTAATCGTATCAATTTTTGATAAACCGGCTAAAACAAAAAATTCTCCGAGCGCATATGGAAGTTGTGTATAAAAATTAAACAAAGGTTGGCCGTACTCCAATCCCACATCAGGCGACCAACGGCAAGGGAGTTGTAAATCTTTTACACATCGATCGAACTCATACAATCTAAAAAGGTGAAAATCCTGCATTGAATATATTCCCGACCTTAACATTTGAAAAAAAGTGGGTATTGAAAGTACCATCAGGACAATCAAAGCAATTCGTAAGTTTTTCATATCTAACTAATTGGCACTCTGAGGATCAACAACCAAAACAGCCTTTCGGCCGTTTGGATAGTTTACCTGTTTAAGCGGGACAATATTTTGGGGAAACTCGCCCACTTTCCCTATCAATAGTAAGCCAGTATTGGTTGCACTATTTCGAAAATCGACGTCACCAAAAGAATACTTGCCCAATGAATATTCACCAAGTTGGTCCAAAAACGATCTTCCCTCTTTTTCATATCGAAGCCAATCGGGAGACTGTTTTTGGAAGTCTGTGGGATCCCAACCGCTATAGAATGCCACGTAAATGTGAGGCTCAGACAACGACCTGCTAACAATAATTTTTTCATATTGCCCCTCAACGCTTTTTGCAAATTCTAAAGCCTCTTTCCTGCCATACAACATAGACTCTGCAGAACCTCTGGGCGCATGATATACATAATCCTCTAAAAACATTCCCAATGAAATAACCATCGCAATTGCAAATGCCGAAAATATTCTTTTTGAATTTGTAAATATCCATTTTTTCTTTATTAGTTCAAATAATACTAACGCGCCGTACGCAGAAAAAATTTGAATTGCGGGCATCATTATTGCCGCGCGGTTGGCAGCATAACCAGGCCCCTTTGCAAGCGCCGCAGGAATTGGAGAAAGCAAAATCCATGCAACAACCACAATTAAAGAACTTTTGATACCATACTTTATTAACGACCATATTGCCAATACTACAAATGCAACTTCAATCAAATAAAGTGCTCCTCTGCCGGGGATCATCCCGTATGTCCACTCACCTGCTCCTTGCACAAATAAAAATTGTGGTGATAGGTATGAGAAATAACCACCAACGAGCTGGTCAAAAACATATGTTATTTTGTTTGAAAATAAACGGGACAGAGAGTCTGGTAAGCCCGCAAGGAGGGCTTCGTATCTTCTGTCAGAAACTGATGCCCATCTGTCCGTCGGATTAAATATTGCAACGTCTGCACTTCGACTTGCGCTACCCAAAAACATTGAATAAAATGCAACAAGCGCAAAAACTCCAAATACAAAAATTGCACCTTTTTGGGTTTTTGCCTCTGATAATTTGATTTTGTTGACCAAAACCAACACTAAGACAATTAAAGGTGTTAATAATCTTGCCGAGTGATAGGAGTACATGTTTAGACCAAACAATAAGGCAGAAAATACCATCCATTTTGGTTTTGTTAACCCTTTGTAAAATGCCCAAACGCCTAGAGGCATGAAAAAAGTTGTTAAGTTGGCTTCAAACGCACCGCGCGATAAGGAGATGTGCCAGGGAGAAATTGTCAGCATGAAGGCTGCAATAATTGCAAACATATCAGCGTTAATTTGCTTTCCCATCAGCATCAATCTGCTTTTAGCAAGTTCTCTAACCATCAAATAAGTCGCAATTACCGCTAGAGTACCGAATACCGCATTAGGCAATCGAGTTGCAAATTCGTTTAACCCAAAAATCCCGACCGAGGGAATCGTCAAATAAGCATACAACGGTAGCTTAAAATCACCGAAGGATCTTAAAGATAAGGCGTTACTCACCCCCCACTGATCTTTCCCAGTTTTCAACAAAGAATACGCATCGTACCCAAACGACGCCTCGTCTGGAGTAAAGCCGACGGGATGTTCCGAAAGCCCAACTACACGAAGCAAAAAACCTAGTGTAATGATTATTAAAAGAAGCGTTTTGTACACTAAACTATTATACATTCTTGGGCTCAATATTGCCAAAACATTAAATTGAAGCAACAACGTAGAAAATAGGTTCGTTATATGGATTTCGAACAGTTTTCAGCACTTTAATCCCTGGTGGCGGATTTTTCTCCCAATCCCAATCACCCGGAACTTCATCTCTTTGAGAAACTAGGTATATCATTCCTGGCTTTACAAAATTACTTACACCCCCCAGGGTTTGAACAGACCCAAAGTAATACTTATCTCCAACCTTAAAACCGTCAAATCCAGGTAGAACATTTTGCTTAGCCTGGTCTTTAGTAAATTCTTTAATAAATTTATCGGGAGAATATTCCCACCAAAAAAGAAATCTAATCAAGCTTGGCTCGTACGTGTTATTAAAAGCAATTGTTTGGTAATTTAGTTCCTCTGACTTCATAAAGAGTATTGCCTCTTTGTAGCCCGTGTGCCACCAACGCCAAGACTCTTTTGGATAATGCACCCAAAAACGATGTAAATACATCATAGTTTCGACAGACAAGACCAAAAAAATCACCAAAACGACTATATTTCTTGAAAAAACTCTGCCTGCTCCATTTTTTATGTTCACTAAATAATTCAATCCAACGGCAGCCAATACAATCAAAGGGGGTAGCATCAAAATTAGCCTTGTAGCGTGAATTGCTCCGTCGATTGTTAAAGCAGCCGGAATGGGAGCAAGCAATAGCCATAAAATCCAAAAACGACTTGCTCCTTTTTTAATGAATGCATAAATACCTGCCAAAATTAAAAAGAGTTGTATCCAATAAAATTCACCAGTTTTATAAATTGAATGTCTAAAGGTAATATCTCCGTCTATAAACAAAAATTTTGAAGAAAACGAAGTTGTATAGTTAGAGACAAAATTTCTTGCAACATCCACAGGTCTATTGTGCATTATTTTTTCAATAAAACCATTTCCGCCTGCTTCGCGTTGTGCAACAATATCTCGGATCATTCCTTCGTTTGACAGAAGACTGAATTTTTGAAAACGCTCTGATGCAAACCCAAAGAAAATGTTATAAGCAATCGGCATCGCAATCACAACAAATATTAAAAGTGGAAATATAGATTTTTTTGCAAACCCTACTTTAAGTTCTTCTCGGTGAAGTAAAACCAAAGACACGATAATAAAAGGAGTGAAGACGTTGGCAGTGCTGTATGTATAAAAAGTTAGACCAAATAAAACCGCTGATACAATAAGCCATTTCCAATTCTTCAAACCGTTTAAAAAGCTCAAGGTTCCACTCAAGAGAAGTGTAAGCAATAAACTTATTTCAAAAGCAGCTCGGGAGTATTGAAGATGCCAGGGAGAAATTGCAAGGAGTAGCGCAGAAAATAAAGCTACTCTTTTATCCTTCAGTGTTTTGTCTACTAATAAATATAACAGTAGCACTGACAATATTCCTAAAAATGCTTCTGGTAATCGTACGCCATATTCATTTAAACCAAAAATAGCAATAAACGGCACAGTAACATACATTAAAAGTGGTGCACGCCATTCGGAAAAAGAGTGAATATATGTCGGCAATAACTGACCGTAATAATCACGTCCGGTATGAAGCAAAGAATAGGCGTGATACCCAACGTCCAATTCATCACCAAAAAGCTCAGGTGGTACCTTATCAAGCCCCCAAATGCGCAAAATTGAAGCTAAAGCCAAAATTGAAATCAAAACCAATTTAGTTTTCACGCGTCTTTAATCCTTTCCAGAAAATTAAACCCAAAATTGCGCCCCACAACCCAAAGAATACTAGATCAGTTTTTACATTGCTCACCCAATTTGCCAGTATTTCTTTTACGACAGCTGATTTACCGGTTGTTCTGTAATACGCAGCAAAAGCCACCTGCCCATCCTTTGTTGTTGAAACACTGACAGGGTGTTCCCCTGGGGCAGCTTTCGGTTCTACTCTTACTCCAATCTCTTTCCCAGCAAACCCAACGAGAGGGTCGAACTGAAATCTAAGATCGCTCGGATCCCTCATGTTTTTCCCAGAAAACTCGATTTGTCTTAAAATTGCATCCTTGTCGTCAACTATTGAAAACAAAAAAGAGTCGCTTGAGCGAAGATCTGGGTTTTTGAATGCTGCGACTACGACATTTAAATAATCATGTTTTGGTACAAATGTAGCCCTAACTGGATCTTTTATAACAGTAAAGTCGAAAACGGAAACTCGAGTATCCATCCTATTTTTCACTCCAAAAAGAACAAAAAACATGCTTCCTATAAAAGCTAAAAAGCAAGATGTAAGTATAAAAACCCAAATTTTATTACTCATATTTATTGGTTTTATATGCGACCCAAACTATCCAGAGTCCAGAAACAAGTAGTGTTGTATGAAAAATACTTTGAACGATCGAAGGCTCAATCACTTTTGTAAATACCTCTGCCGGAGTGGGCAGGAAAAATACACCAGAGTCAAAAGGACTCAATAATCCTAGTGTTAAGAATTTATCGTTAAACAGAAAAACAGTTCCCAAAAACCCTACGAAATAGAATAAATATATAAGCCACGAGCGAACTGACACAAAATACAAAGCAACAAATGGAAGTGCCCACAAAGCCCACTGGGGATGAAAATGAGAACCGCCAACCATTGTTAATGTAATTGCAAGGTAATAAAAAGGTAGTTTTTCTTTTCTTCCTGAATCTTGATAAATACACAAAAAAAGAAAAGCTATCAAAATTGCTGGAACAATCAAGATTTGTTCACCAAACCCAACGGGCAGCCCCAGTTGCAACATTCTTTGGCTCAAGCCCGAAGTTAGTGTGTCTGAATAAAACGCAGAAGACTTTAAAAAAGGTGCAACCGACAGTAAATAAGGAATAAGTCCTATTACAAGTAATTTCATCTGCATTTTGCGATCATGGGAGGAGGTGATTGCTAAAAATGGTAAGAGCAAAAGAGGATACGTTTTTATAGCTGCCCCAGCTCCTAAAGCAACAGCGGCCCAAAATGGTTTTTTCTTTACAAGGACCAACGACAACACAGTTAAAAACACAGGAATAACGTCAAACTGTCCCATTAGCCCAACAACATAAATGCTAATGGGGTTAAAAAACCAAAGCGCCGCGACTAGCACTTTGTATTGCTTTTCAACAAGTTTTGAAAGCAAAACTCCCGTATAAATAAACAAAGAAATAATGGGTAATTTAATCAAAAAGATGTAGCGGTAAATGTTGTCGACAGTTACTGCATCGTTTCCCATTCCAAGCCATGCAGTAAAGTTGCTGCCTGCCAAAACGTTAATTGGAAAGTACAAAATCCCAAACAGATAATAGGCAAGTGGAGGATAAACAAATGGTCCCAATAAGCTTGCTTCTTTATGGGTAGAAATAAAATCGTAAATATTCAATACGCCACTCCCTAAAAAATGTGCAAGATAATAAATTGTTTTAATATCTGGATGAAAATAGAACGGAGAAATAAAAAGGTAAAAAAACGTTGCAGCTAAAATTAGTTTTTTCATTTTTCTCGAGCGTCGCCCCCTCGGATAAATTGTATAAATAAAAACAAGAATATTCCAATGCAAATTACAGTTATTAAGTTAATGAACATTGGCACTGAGAATAATGAAACCAAAGAATCAATTCTAGGCGCCCACCAGTTATGGTACAAATTGATCAAATAAAAAAGTGAAACTATAATAAACAATGGCAAATATTTTCGCTTCAAAATGGTAATCAACAATAAAAAGGGTAGTGCTTGCTCCAAATATCTTTCATGCATGCGTGTTAAGAATAAAAAAGAAGCAGTACCAACAATTGTTATAGAAGTTAACACACTTTCCACAGAAAATTTATCTTTGTAGTTCTTGTATAATGTAAGCGCATAAATAACTCCAAATATTCCGTATCCCCATAGAACAAATGGTAAGTCAAACAAGAAAGGTTTGCTGTCAGAAACCTTTGATAGTCCAGTGGTTAATGACCAAAAGTTAAATGCGTGATCTGTTATGTAATCAGATCCAGACCCTGTTTGTATCTTGTTAAGGTAAGTTGAAAATGGAAAAAGTAAAATATTCCCCTTTTGGAAGAAAGGCAAAAAAGACATCCAAAAAATTACCATCGAAACAATAACTGATTTAACAATTTCTTGTGAAGAAAACTTTTTGTAAAAGACAAGAGCAAAAATTGGAAGAAAAATTATTGACGTTTGCTTAACAAGCAGTGCAACTGTTAATAAAACAACCGCAAGTAATGATCTCTGGGTAAAAAGTAAAAAGTAAAAAGATGTAAGTATAAAAAGTAAGGGGAGTGCTTCAATCTGCCCCCAAACAGCACTGTTATAAAAAAAGGCGGGGTTAAAAAGAACCAACGAAGACGCTATAAGTGGCCACTTGCGACCACCAATAAGTTTTCTTACAAACATAAAAACTAAGAGTGCAATTCCCATATCCGCTAACATTCCTGGAATTTTTAAAAATGCAGGCAATGTGTCCTGATCTTGGAAAAAGAAAATAAGGTTTGAGGGAAAAGCAGGGACAGATGCGTTTAGTGACCACGTTGCACTGTACAAAAAATCATATAGAAAATAAGAGATAGTAAATAGTAGCAAAGTTACCGGAGGATAGGTTGGAGTCATTGTGCCATAGCGAACAGCAAACTCTCTTTCATATATTCCACCAACCCCTAAAGTCAAACTGTCTTTGGCCCATGAAATGTGGTTGTTAACATCGCCACTATAAATTTGAATACTCAAAAAGAGTCTTAACAAAAGACCGACCAAGAAAACAAATAACAGTAATCTGTTGCGACCTTCCCCCGACCACCTAATAAAAAAGAGTAGATCGTGCTTTAGGTCGCCATTGTATATTTTGCTACTTGGAACAAGTCTCCTCCATTGGTTCGCACTATCTACAATACTTTTCCCGGCAACCCCATGCAAATGAACAATCTCTGCGTCCGGCAAATAGTGAACCTCAAGGCCTGCCTTTTTTATTCTTCTGCAATAATCTAAATCCTCATAGTAGAAAAAGTATCTTTCATCAAGCATTCCAACCTTCTTCAAAGCTTCAGGTGTAATTAAAAACGCAGCGCCTACGACTGCTTCTACTTTAACTGGACTACCTCCTTTGGGAATATACTTAAGTAACTTTTTACCAAACCATGACTCAGCCATTGTTTTAAAAATCGTAGGGAACCGCATTGCCGATTCTTGTATAGAACCATCATTGTTTAACAACCTGGCACCAACAACCCCTACATTTTTTGAGGATTTTGCATAAAACAAAATTTTATTGATCGCTCCTTCTTTAACGATTGTGTCAGAGTTCAAAAGCAGGATATATTCACCTCGAGCGATCTTGATTCCTTGATTGTTGCCTTTTGAGAATCCAAGATTTTCGTCGTTTTTTAGCAATTTAATATTTTTTCCCGACAACTTTAAAAGTTTACTTACATCTTTTGATCCGTTATCCACTAAAATGATTTCTGTCTTTGGATCCCCAAGGTTCCCTGTTGTCTTTTTTATCGATGCAACGGCGTCCAGGACTAAATTTGCAGTATTGTAGTTTACGATAATTATCGTTAAGTCGTAGTTCATTCTCTTCCAATTATAAGGGAGGTTTCATCTCCCAAGAGTGGCCAAATCATATCAATATTGTTAATAGCACGCGTATTTAGATACAAAGTAAGTATAAACAATAACAACAGTAACAACTTGGATAAATACATAAACTTATTCCTGAAAACAAGTGGCAACAGTAAAACACATATTGCACCCAATAAAAACAGTCTAAAACTAATAAGGTGTTCGCTCCAATCATAAACCCCCAACCCCCATGCAAAACTTGATGCAACCGCCGTCCCTAAAAAAATTAGTGTAGAGAAGAATTCTGCCCTTTTAATAATTTCAACAACTAACACTCCTGTGGCAATCATCAAAAACGGATATAGGGGTAGTCTATACCAACCAAAATCTTCTCCACCAAAAAATGTTATGGTGAGTAAATAAGAGAATAACCCTAATAATAAGGAAAGATGCTTACTTTTCTTAAAAGACAAAACTGCAACCGAAAGCCAGCCGAAAAATATCCAACCATCAAGAAAAAGTTTTGTAATTTTAGGAATCAATATTTTGTAAAGAAGAATGTTTGGTCCTGCAAAAAATCTGTTACTTTGGTAACTCAAAACACCTAAAAAGGTATTTTTATCGAAACTCATTCCATAAAGTACGTATGCACCCATAGACATCGCAGGAGTTATGATAAAAAGAAGCGCTTTCTTTATATCTTTCTCTTTTAAAACAAAATAAGCAATTCCCACTAAACCAAGTGAAAGACCAAATGGCTTAACCAGAGGCGAAATAAATGCTAAAACGAGAGCCGCTAACAGTATGCCTTTTTGTTTTTTACATATATATGCCTCCAACAATAAAATCTCAAGCAACAGAAGAGGGGCCAATATGTTTTCTGGTAAAGCAAGTCTAGAGCCCAATATTATCGTGGGAACAGTTGCATACAGCAGACCTGATACAAGTGCGACAGATCGCCCATACCATTGGTTGGCGAGTAATATCACCAGAAAAGTTGTAAGAACCCCCAAATATACAAATGGTTTCCGCAGATCAAACAGACTCGCTTGCTCAAAGCTTGTCTTTCCGCCAAAAATCAACGGTAATGATATTAAAATACCACCTAAGGGAGGCTGCTCAAGATATGGCTGGACAATCGGAAACTGGCTTTTGTATTTGTCTACTTCGATTTCCTGAATATGGCGAATTGGTTTAGGAAAGTTCACAAAATTATCTTTAGTCGGAATAATGCTATTTACACTAACAATGTTGCCATGGAAATACATTCGAGAATTTTGTGGAATTCCATTTGCATAGTCAGGAATAAATGACCAGGAAGTTGGAATGCCATTTTCGATTAAAGACATTCCCAACCACCCGTAGGCAAATTCGTCAAAAGTGGACGCAACTGGAGGATACAACCAATAACCTCTATTCCTGTATTGAAATGCAACAACTAAACAAAGAAAAATTAGACAACAAAAGAGTAAATTCTTCCGTAATCCAAATAAAAATATTAATTTATGCATGTTTAAAAATGAATTCCGATTCAATCGGAATGAATACTTTTTTGGACAATAATTTGAGATTGAGATTTTTCGTCACCTAGCCTAAATTCCCCCACATATTCTCCATATTGTTTTTGTTCTTCTTTGAACTGTTCAATAAAAGCCCCGCGAACACCTCGGACTGGTTCAATTATCCCAAACGCAACATAACTTTGCTCTTGAGACGTCCAACGTGGTAATTCACCAGGGTACCCTTGGGCTGTAGGTCCAGCCCAGTATGGAACTCTTCCGTATTTTAAGTTTCCGTACCAATTGAATAAATAAGCCCAAGTTGTGTTAATCCTAAGTGGCATTGTGCTTGCTGAAACTACAATTGGTTTACCTTCTGATTCGTTGTAAATATAGTCTAATGCTTGTTTTTCGCGACCTAAGAGCATCCCTTCCTGAACTTGAATATCGCCAATAACTCCTTTGTAATTTTGTTCTTTAATAAGATTTATATTACTTATTGCAATTAAAACAACAATCGCCACTGCGAACCAACGTAATTTTTCGTAAATTTTAGCTACGAAGAAAGAAACAATTAGCAGTAGGGCTGGAGATATACCAACATTGGTATAGTAAAGCGATATAGGGCCAAAAAATGTCAAAACACTTGTTGATAAAAACCAAATAGCCAAAAATAAAATCTTGGAAGATTCCTTTCTCTTCGTTAATATGTATATCAACGCCACAAACAATAATAAAAACAATAATATCGGAGCAAATCCATCTACGCCTAAAATATTGTCATGAATTTGTAAAACTAATCTTTTAAGGTAAGTATTGAAAGCAAAGAACCAGTCTCCTCCACCTTTTTCCTTCTGAAATACCATTACCCACATTCCTTGAATTGTTCTTCCTCCAAATTGAAACTCTGCCAAAATGAAGGTTGATACGGAAACTAAAAAGAATAACGCAGAAATTAGGAGCGTTTTAGTATTAACAAGAGGCAACAATCTTCTTCTGAAAATTAAACAAAGAAGTATAAAAATAACTCCCAGGTATAGTAGTTGAAATTCCGATTGCACCGATAGACCGTACCCCAACAAAGATATTGGTACTCCCCACCAATTTTTCTTAAATATCGCTGCAGCAAGACCTCCATAAAAAAGCATTATCGTTAATACCGCAAGTGGCGGGTGATGAAAATATATTGCGTATTGTGTCTGCTCAAAAGAAAAAGCATAAAGGACCGATGCAACCAAACCAACTCGGGAGTTAAAAAGCATCTTTGCAATGCAAAAAATAATAAATATGCCAAGAGCGTTGTAAATCCGCATGAAACCCGCAGGGACAGAGGGGTCTCCACCTCCAAGAATATATATGGGACCCACCAAATACCAATATAAAGGTCCATGGAAAAAATCAGGACTAGAAGTAGGGGGGCCAACTAACTTGATATCAAAATTCTTATAAATACTTTGCGACTCGTACGCGTCTCTGGCTTGATCGAATCCAAAATATATGTTGTCAGGAAAATATAGGAAACGAACCAACAAACCAGCAAGAAAAATCAGCGCGAGTAAAGCCTTTGTGCCGCTAAAAGCTTTCAACAATTTGTTCATATGAATAAATCGCCTTTCTTTTTTTGTTAGTCCTTCCCCTAAAAACACCCGGTAACCTTAACAAGGCCATTAAAAACACAACCCAATAACCTGGTTTTGCAAGTCTTTTAAGAAGTCCTGGTAAATGATAAACAAGGAGTTCTTTAAGTGTAAAATGTTTCCAGATAACAAGAAGTTGGTTTCTGTCTTTTATCCAATTTAGCCAACGACGGTTAAAATACTTTGGATTAATTATTGCCTCATGTTCATGAACCACAGTCGCTTTCGGTTCCCATAATATTTTATAGCCGTGTTTTGTTGCCCTAAGACCAATTTCTAAATCTTCCCAATAAAACGGGGTAAGATTTTCGTCAAACCCTCCAAGTTCATCCCAAAGTTTTTTTCTAAATGCAGAACTTCCGCCAGAAGGCCAAAAAGATTTGTGTGTCTCTTTAGATTCTATCCCAGGAATATGTGTTACATACCCATCAACAAGCGCAGGCTTTGCCCATCCGTATCCTTTTTCATGCAAAGAAACAGCGAATACTTTTTCGTCTTTTTTAAAGTTATCCAAAACCGGTCTAATTATGTTTGTGGTTGGATAAACATCTAGATTTAGCAAGAAAACGATGTCCCCAGAAGCTGCCGTTACCCCATCATTGACAGAATCAACAAAACCCATGTTTTTTGAATGTTTGACAATTTTTACCTCAGGAAATTTTTCCGCTAAAAAATTGTTACTGTTGTCAGGAGAAGCATCATCAACTATTATTATTTCGTCAAAACCACACTTGACAACAGAAGGCAAATTTTTTTCAAGAAGTTGTCTCCCATTCCAATTTGGTATTACTACAGAGGTTTTTATTGTGTCCATTAAACTTCAACCTATTGCTTTTCCACTTTAATAGCCTGCAACATTCCTAGCAAAAATTTTTGATTTTGACAAACCTTAAAACCTCCTTTTTCTAAGTAACTGATCAACTGATCTGCTTTAAATTGGTGTAAATGTGTATCTTTCCATATTTTACCTCGCCATAAAGTCCATAGAGGCCAAACAATAAACCTAAACAACCAGTTTTCAGAAGGAACAAGAACAATCATATATCCGTTTTTCTTTAACACTCTACTCGCTTCTTTTATTACCTTGTCTGGGTCTTCGACGTGCTCCATTGTTTCAAGACAAAACACACCATCAAATTCATTATTCGTAAAAGGAAGAGCGTGTGCATCCCCTGTTTTAAATGACATTTTTTTGCTCCGAGCGAACCTTTTCTTTGCAAATAAAACAGATTTCTCTAAAACATCTATTCCCACAACTTTAGACGCCCCACTTCGATCCAAAATCACTTTGGTAAATGTTCCGTCCGCTGAACCAATGTCTAGTATATATCCACCTGTTGGCTCAACTAGTTTTTTAACCTCCTGAAATCTTCGATTGTGCCAATATCGTTGAAGCAAATTCTCTTTCATGGAACGTACATACCAATCGGGGGGCACGTTTGAGTGGAGATCAGCTGCGTGGTTTTTGTAGTCGTAGACCGTGTTTTTTTGCATTTATGAAATCGAACAAAAACAGTGCCACCACCAAAAGAAGGGAAGCAGCTGATATAACTAAGCCTATTTTAAACGAATCAGGAAAATAAATAAAGGAGACCTTGTGTTCACCTTTTGGAACTATAATCGCTCTAAAGGCAAAATTTGCTCTGTAAATTTTTGTATTTACTCCGTCAACGTAAGCTTTCCATCCAGGATACCACTGATCAGAAATAAAAAGAATTCCGGGTTTTTCAGTATAAACACTCATCACATTAATTTGTTCTTTATATATTTCAAAATTAACGAAATTTGCAGTCTCTCGTTTAGTTGAAGCATAGGGCAGTTCCTCTTCAACTATAACCCTAGTTGAATAAGAAAAATTTGGATCGAGCAAATTATTAAATATTTCGTCGTCGGAGCTAATCTTTTCAAAATCATAGACAAAAAAAGCTCTTGGCAAAACCGATTTACTTTCAAGCACCGCAACAGTCCTATCTTCGAACACTTTCGTGAATCTATCCTTTATAAACCTTTCAGGGATTACACCCTGAGCGTTTGGACTACCATCTTTGCCCTGTTTTATCGTTAAGTAATATTTTGTGTTTATAAGGTCAAGAAGGTTAGATGTGTCATTTTCTACTAATCCGTATTGGAACATTGGAGTTGAATCAGACCTGCTACTATTTAATACTGATAAAAATTTGGCCATACGCACCGGGTAAACTGCGTCATACCCTTCTAAAGACTCAATACCATACGCCATTCTCATGTTTACAGGTATCACTTTATTACCAGTAAGCCTAAAAGGTTTTTGTTGTTTTTCAAAAAATTCAAAAAGCTCGGTTTTGGGAAATACAATGTGTTTTGGTGAAAAAGGCGTGTATTTCCACCCAAAAAAGAATAGTTCAAACACTGCAAAAACAAGCATTCCTAGTGCAGCAACTACCTTTAACAATTTGTATTTACTTGATAATAAAACTGCAACTAGACATCCCATAAACCCCGTCGCAGGAATTACCAAATTTCTCAATGCAACCTGCCCTGAATCCACACCTGCAACATACTCTCCTTTAAGAAAGATAGCATTGGTAAAAAAAACTAATAATATTGCAAAAACGGGGAATGTAAACAACAAGTCTTTAGTATTTATCTTGCGTTTTAATACCATTTCGAGCCCATGAGCTGCCATCAATGAAACTGAAAGATTAAAAAGAACTAATGCTCGGTGAGCTGCAACCGCACCCATTCCAAACATTCCACTTTTCCAAAAGACAATAGAGACTAACGTTGGAAAAGACAATGTTAACGACACCATCGCTAAGGCGAGAGAAAATCTGACTTCCTTTTTCTTTGATAGAAGATTTAAAGAGAGAAGAGAAAGTACAAAGGCAACTACTCCAACAAATCCCTCATTTGAATAAAAATCTTTTTTACTCCAATAGTTATCTGTTCCTGGATTACCAAAATAATCTACAGCAATAAAAGTAATAATTTTTTCCCAAGGAAGAAAAATCCAGTCAAAACTATTTTTCTGAGCAACCCTTTGGGAGGTTGATAAAAGTTCTGCTCCCGGCAAAATTTGCGGCGCTGATATTCCAAGTGACAATATTACAAAAATTAAGACAAAAACAGTCTTCTTGATTATTTCCCTTTCGTTAAGCCTATAAACCCAAAGTAATAATCCTGCGATAAATGAATACATTATTAATTGTGGATATCCGGAAAAAAACTGGACCGCCAAAGTAAAAATTATTCCTAACCCAAAAATCATTTTTCTAACTTTTAGGTATTTATCAAAAAAAAGCAAAAATAAGGGTATAAAAGAAGCTGTTAAAGTGTGTCCGTTCCATTGTGACCAAATCATATTAAAACCAGAAAACGCAAAGACTATCCCGCCAAAAATCGAGGCAGTTTTACAAACATTCCATGACCTTAATAGAAGATAAGTAAAAACTGCGGCCAACACATGCTGCAAAACAATTTGCAAACTCCACGCTGTTAGCTCGTCAAAAAGGAAATATACAATGTTTGTTGGTGAAAATGGTGCGGACTGGAAATTTGCAAAAAGTGGTGTACCTGCAAATATTAGTGAGTTCCACAGGGGCACCGAACCCTCTTTTAATATTTTGACGGCAAACATATGCACCGGGAAAATATATGATGCAACATCATTCATTGCTAAGTGCTTTACCGGGACACCAAGTGGAAATCCTTGCCATTTATAATCAATCCATGGGTGATAAATTCCTGTAACGAACCCGCCAGGAAAAGGTACTTCACCATCCAGAAATACTCTATGGAAAAAGATCAAAACGATAATGGCCATTATTATAAATGGAGCCAAGAAGACTGCAGTTTTTGTAAACTTATTTTTGTCGTTGCATAACATATAATCTTTTGCAAAAAAATGTGACTAAAAACAACACAACAAGTGAAATTAAACTAATTTTTAGTCCATTAAAAAACGATTCCGGCCGATATGAAAGTTCTACAATAGTCTCACCTTTTGGAACTTTAATGGCTTGGAACATGAAATTAGCACGGTATATTTTTGTTTCAACACCATCAATAAACGCCTTCCATCCAGGAAACCACGCATCAGAAATAAAAAGTAAACCGTCTTTTTGAGTATTAACTTTAATTCTGCTATTTTGTTCAGAATGCGTTAAATAGTTGACGCTTGCTTCTACATCGGGTGTAGTACTTGTTAAATCTGTTGGAACTTCTTCTAGCAGCACTTTGCCTGAAAAAGGAAAACTGGGATTAAGAAGCTCTGACAATATTTCGTTTCCATCTTTTTTAACCTCCCAATCATATACAACAAATGCACGCGGCAAAACAGTTTTACTCTCCATAACCGCAACTGATTTGTCCTCGAAAACAAGCTTAAATCGATCGTTGGTAAATCTTGAAGAAACTTCACCGTCCGCGTTGGGTTTATTATTAGTATTTAGCTTATGTGTTAAATAATATTTCGTGTTTGCCAAGTCGAGAAGATGAGAGATTTCGTTATCAACGTTACCGTATCTTCCAAAAATTTGAGCACCCACTCCTCCACTGTTTATTGTCGCAAGAAATTGAGAAACTCTTAAAGGGTGGATTGTTTCGTAACCCTCAAGTGAGGATAACTTATACGGAGTTCTTAGGTTAACAGGTATGACCTTATCACCTGTCGTGCGCATCGGCTCTTGTTGATTTGCAAGAAATTCAAAGATTGGAGTTGAAGGAAATGCCAGGTCCCGCGGTGAAAAGGGTGTGAACTTCCAACCGAACCAAAAAAGTTCGAACGCCATTGTTGAAATCAAAACTATTGCCAACAATCTTTTTAAATGAGGAGTTCTTTTTCCCAAAAATAAAACGACTGTAACAACTAAAAGTGCACCAAAGGGTATTACTAAGTTACGCATTGCGACTATGTATTTTGGGATCCACTTCTCATAAAACTCCGAAGTTCCTTGCGTTGTAAAATAATTATAAATTGCCGCTATCCCGAATCCTCCAATAATCAAATAAGGAAAAAACAAGGAAAACTTGGCTGAAATTTTTTTCTCTCTTAGAAAATAATCTAGCCCAAAACCAGCAAGCATGGCAGCTGCAAAATTAAATAAAATCAAAGCCCTGTGTGCAGATGCTGCTTCCATCCCTAAAACATTGTACTTCCACATAAAAATGGAAACAGGCGTAGGAAAAGAGATTGTTAATGAAAAAAGCGCGACAATAAACAAAAACAAAATCTCTTTTTTGATTTTTACAAGTTTTAGCGAAAGAAACGCTAATGTTGCAACCACAACTCCTATAAAACCTGTATTGGAAGTATAATCCTGAAAACCCCAGTAATTGCCCGTTGCATGATTACCAAAATAATCAGGAGCAATAAAAGTAACAACTTTCCTCCAAGGTAAAAATGCCCCGTCGAAAGACAATGGTTCGTACCCTCGCTGGGACAAAGGCCAAAGTTCGGCTGCTGGTAGCAATTGTAATGCGGCAAGCCCTAAACCAAGCGCAAAAAAAACGGACAAAAGAACTGTTTTAACAAAAAATTCCTTGTTAACTTTTAGCCTAACTAGCCATAATAAAACTACAGCATATGTAGTATACAGAGTAGTTTGTGGATACCCTGCAAGCAATTGAAAAGCAAGCGCGATAGAAAGCCCTACGCCGTTAACGCTACCTTTATTCTTAATCCACCTATCTTCAAAAAACAAGATTAGTGGAATAAATGCTGAGGCCAACGTATGACCATTCCACTGCGAAAAAATAAGGTTAAAGCCTGAAAAAGAAAATGCTAAACCTGCCAATAACGCTCCAACTCTAGAAACCATCCACCAACGTAATAAAATGTAAACAAAAAAGCCAGCAAGAATATGCTGTAAAATAATTTGTAAACTCCAGGCAGTAAGTTTTTCAAATATAAAATAGACAAAAATGGTTGGCGAGAATGGAGCTGCCTGTAAATTAGCTAAAAGAGGCGTTCCTGCGAGAATATAAGGATTCCAAAGTGGCCACTCACCTTTTTTCATCAGATCAACTCCCAACATTTGTTCAGGGTAGATCAATGAAACAACATCTGTGGTAATCGGATTTTTGACAGGGACTCCAGATGGATATCCCCATTTGTAGTCAAGCCAGGGATAATAAACACCAGCAATAAAGTCAGTCGGGAGCGGAACTAAATTTTTTAACCAAACCGGATAGAAAAAGATTGCGATTGCAGAAAATAAAACAAAAATGGGTAGTATCTTAAACAACATGCTGGAGAACTTCTTGCTCGAATCTTTCTTGGGAGAACTCTTTTGATTTTCTTTCTGCGTTTTTTGCAATCTCTTCTCTCCTCCTTTCTTCTTTAATCAAATGAAGGGTAATGCTTTTTAATTCGCCAACGTCGTTCCATAAAAATCCATCTACTCCATTTTCAACTACTTCTTTGTATCCACCTTTATTTACCACAATCGGAACACATCCAGCAGCCATTGCCTCAACTGTACTTATTCCAAAATGTTCCACTTTTTGGGGCTGGATATTTTCATCTACTCCAAACCCAGCAGCAGACCAAAATATTTTTGCTTTTCCATAAAGCTCGGTAACTTTTGCAAAAGGCTGGTTTTCGAGTATTTCAATCAAATACCCCCGAGCCTTCTCTCGTAACATTCGCATGAACTCTTCCCCACCGATATTGCTTCCACCAATCATAACTAACTTCCAACCCTCTAGACCACCATCACAAAGTTGTTTAAATGCATCTATCAATACGTCTTGTCTTTTCTCTTGCTGAAGTTTAGAAAATCTACCAACATACAGAATTATATTTTCTTTTTCGAGCGGCTTTATTTTTGGAACATCAACGGGTGGATACAAAATCTCGCTGGACGTCCCGAACTCCTTATCAATATTCTCTTTTGTAAATCTTGAGTTGCATACTACTTTACTAATCTTTTTCAACTTTAATCTATTTAACAACGACCCACCACCAACTCTCAGAAATGGAGTTTGAAAGTGAAGAATATTTTTCTTTGACCAAAGTGCTGGGATACTTCCATCAGATAGCCAAAAAATTAAATCATAACCAGTTCCTGTGTGCACATTTTCGACAACTTTTATGCCATCAAGACCAATATTCAATCTTTCATCTATTTTTTGAAGTATCGAAGGATCGTGCCACTGTACATCAACATCCCACCCATGTGTTTTCAACACACGGGCAAAGGTTAGAACATATCGCTCGCCACCTCCTAAGGTATCTAAATATGGATCAAAAATTGCTGCCTTCATAATTGTGTAGTTCACGAAACATATTACAAGCTCCGCTTATATCAGTTTAATCAGCCACTATCAGTGTTAATCCGTGTCTTTTGCATTTCCCATAGCTTCCCATACGATATAAACTTACTCCACACTTGATATATGGCGTAAATAATTCCTTCTGTACCATCTAGAAAAGCCCTATTAACTACAATTCGAAACCAAGCCTCTGTCAACATAATTCTTATAAATCTCCACCAACTCATTAATGGGTGTCCCGATTCAAGTAACAGCTTTGCCTCAATTTCTGACCATTTATTAGTTTTTTCGACCATCTCAGATAAGTTGTTGTGCTTGTAGTGAATAATTGGATTTTTAAGATGTCCAATTTGTCCATTAAATACAGGTTCTTCGTGTAGGTCTCCTTCCCACTTTATTAGTGCATCTTTCCTAAACAGTCTCTTTACGTAATCCGGCCACCACCCACCATGTATCATTTCTCTACCTAAAATAATATTTTTTCTGGGAATTGCATAAGCAACATAATTCTCTGTATCTGTATCTGTATCTTTATCTATTATGGATTGCATTTCTTTCTTCAATCCTGGTGTTACTTCCTCGTCCGAATCTAAATAAAGCACCCATTCTCCTTTTGCTTCTTTTAAACCTCTGTTTCTCCACTGGGAATAGCTTTTACCACCATCTTCAAAGACACGTGCTTTATATTTTTTGGCAATTTTTATTGTATTATCCGTCGAGCCGTTATCTATTAACACAATTTCATCGACAACGCCATTTAGAGACTTCAGCGCCCGTTCAATTTTATCTTCGTTGTTCCGCGAAATAATTATTCCTGAAATTTTCACTGCCAGCTCCCCTTCCCAAATCTTGCTAAATAAAAATCTTTTGCACCCCGCCTTTGCCATTCACGACCAACAAATAAAAGTTTAATGCTTTCTCGAATCAATGCTATTTTTGCCCTAATGCCCGCGTATTTTAAGCCAAACAGAAGCCTATTCCTTGTGATAAAGTAGTCATTCAAACTCCCCCCAATTCCTGAACTCTGAGAAACCTTGTGCCAAATAACTGCATCCGGAACAAACAATATTTTCCATCCAGCGTTTTTCGCCCTTTGAGAAAATTCTAGATCTTCAAGATATAAATAATACTTCTCGTTAAATAAACCCACCTTTTCGAAAACTTCGCGCCGAGCGAAAATACACGCTCCTGTTGCAAAATCTATTTTTCGCTCGCTGCTATACTGGCCAATATCAGTATCATCAACTCCATAATTACTTGCAAAAATATTTTTCCAGTCAACTACCCCGCCCGCGTACCACAAAACACGCCCTGTTTCTTTTTCAGAATATCGCTCTTTGTGAAACTCGAAGCCCTTTGCAAAATAAATTTTGGGAGAAAATATTCCTACATCTTTGTAGGTGTCGGCAGCTTCTAAAAACTTTATTATCAAATCTTCTTTAATAGTCGTATCGTTATTCAAAACCATTACAAAATCTGCGCCGTTTTCCAAGGCATGCTTGACTCCAACATTACTCCCCCCCACATACCCCAAGTTCTCTTTGTTTTCTAAAACAGCAATATCTTTAAACTGTTTTTTAATTGAACGAACCGAACCATCCTTCGAACCGTTATCAACAACCACAACTGATAACTGGAAACCGACATTTGTTAATTTTTGAACACTTTTTAAGCACTCATGAGTGTCTTTCTTACCGTTCCAATTGAGAATTATAACGAAGACCTTTGTCATGCAAGTTTGAACTTTCTTTTTACTCTTTGAAGTATCCCACCGCTTTCGCGAACTAATGCATCAGCCTGCCAATAGTGTAACTCTGACCCTACATCCTTCACTGCAGATACCAAGTCTGGTAGCTTAACAGATTGCTCTTCAAATTTTTGCGCTTGCCAAACTTTTAAGTACAAAACAAACTCAGAAAACGCTTGTAACATGCAAAGTACCAAACCATGAACGCCATCTTTGTAACCTTGGCCGGCAAAATATCTACTTAAAAACTCTCCCACCGGCTTTTTAATTAAATCAGACCACAAGAATGTGTAATCCTTGTTAACCAATTTCGCCTGTTCAGATGTATAAACATTCATTCGACTAATGTATTGGTCTATGGATTTATAGTTGTTGTGAAGAAGAGCAATATCCTCACTGTCTTGTAAATCAAGTCCCTTGCCGTGAGTTTCTGGAACTGAATGAATTATCTCGCTCCAAACAACTTTCCCTTTCTTAAAAAATCTAGTATTGTAGTCAGGCCACCATCTCGCATGTTTAATCCATTTACCAAAAATTATATTTTTTCTAGGAATTCTGTAGTAATCTGCAGAATTCTCGTCAGATACAATCTCCTTTAGTTTGTCTGCTAATTCTTTTGTTATTTCCTCATCCGCATCCAAAATCAAAATCCAATCGCCTTTAGCTTTCTTAATTGCAAAGTTACGAGCTGGTTCAACAATTCCTGTCGGCTTGTGAGAATAAACTTTTGCCCCTGCCTTTTTTGCAATTTCAACAGTCCTGTCGGTTGACTCCATATCAACAACAACAATTTCCCCTGCAAAATTCTTTATAGAAGCTATCGCTCGAGGTAAATTTTCCTCTTCATTTCTAGTATTTATAACAACAGAAATTTTTCCCATACATTAGTCCACTTTATAAATCTCCACCTCTTTATTTTCAAATATTCTAGTCATTCCAAGCTGGCTCTCACCTAATGTTGCCCTTTGAGGTTTAACCCAATAGACATATTTTATATTATTTACTCGCAAAAAGTCTCTTACTTTTTCGTGATCCATGCTTGCAAGGAAATCGAGAACTGTCTTTCTTCTTGTTTTCCAGTCATATCCCGTGATATCCAAGTTTACTTCATCCTCAAGGTAAACTGGCTTGTCAGAAAACGCAGACACATATGCCGTAGATTCATATAAATATAAGGGCCTCGGAGGGTTTGCTTGTGCCAACTCAGCAGCCCTCCTGTCAAATGGAAACGTTAACACAGTCCCGACAGGTTGCTTATTTAAGAATCTTAAGGCTTCCAGCTCTAAATTGGAAACTTTAGCCGGTGGTCGAGACGGCAAATAATGATACCAAACAGTAGAAAAAACTGTGGGAACTGTAAACAAAATAATCGTCCCCATCGCGAACAACTTAAAAGGAGGTTTCCATCTCTCCTGCATTTTTCCAAGCTGAACACCTGCAAAAATACCTAAGAAAAACAAAGAATAGTAAAAAAATTGAATTGTATTCCAAGGGGTTCCTTTTTGTAAAAAAATCATTGGGAAAAATATCCCAAGCATGATTACTGAAAGCATAAAAACGCCTAAATAATCGGGGTTATTTGCTTGAATTTGTCTTCTAGCTTCCAACACTCCAATCGCCCTTGTCCCAAGATTTCCAACCATAAAAATGACGAAGGCTGACGTGTATGCAATCAATGCCTTGACCCAAACACCACCAGAACGATATGTAATCATTGCTTCGTAAAATTTTTGCCATCCAAAACGGTCTGAGAGAGCCATCATTGTTTCAAGAAACCAAAATGGTTGAAAAACAAGCATACTTGACGAGTTTTTGTTCAAAGGTAAGAAAAGTGCTGCAGCAAAAATTAAAGACCCTGTAAATAGTGCTAAAAATCCATACCTTCTTTCCTTAAGTATTTGCATTAAGCCTAAAATAAAGAGTGCGCCAATGGACAAAATTCCACCATAAACTTTTACTTGAACAGCAATTCCAAAAATTAAAATTAGAAGCAACAAGCATTTAATACTAAATTTATTTTTTAAGTTAACTAACAAAATTAGCCCTATCAAAATTAATACAACAGACAAAGCAAATGGAGGGTTAATTAACGTTGAACCTGCTTGCTGAGACCAAAACATCGATTCCCCACCAATATCGCCATTCCGCAACAGTGTTACAATCCAACCAAAACTTCCTCCAAAATAAACAAAGAAAGTCGCCCACAAAGCTTGAGCTTTTGATTTTTTCCAAAGGAGAACAAATTTATATGTTAATATGCCTGTTAATACCGCAACAATAACCGGGAGAATTTGAAAATATAGATTTTCAGTCGGAATAAATGTAATTTTGCGCAAAAATCCCAAAATTAAATCAAATCCAATGTGGTAGTTTGTAAGTTGAGAACCAGCAAAAACAGGCATTTCCAAATTCGAAAATCCATTCCTGGCAAGGCTATTGGCCAATGCAATATGCCAAACCCCGTCGTGACCATTTGGCCCCCAAAAACCCATCCCGAAAGTATAGGTTAATCCGCTCCGTACCATGGTCAAGGACCAAAAAATTGATCCAATTAATATAAGCAAGATATGATAATTATTTTTTACGAAGCGCATAATATGCCTTTCGAAAATCTGCAGTCACGCTTGGCCCACCAAGAAGTAATACCGTGCCAAAGTAAACCACAACGCCAACAAAAACCAATACCAATACTACTGGAAGAGAAACGGGTAACACAGGCTTTAACCCAAACAATGCTATTCCCATAATCAAACTGCCGACAATTGGAATACCCACACTTTCGACAAGATTTATTCTTATTTGCTTCATAATTACAAAAATTGCAACAATAGAGCTTGTACCAACAATTGCAGATCCGGCTGCAGCCCCATTTACACCATAAAGACTTGCCAATACAGGAACAACGGCCCACGTGAGCCCTGTCCACATAATCATTAATTTAAAAGTTGTTTTTATCTTACCAATTGCGTTCATCAGATTAGTTAATGGAGTTGTGACCGCAGCCCATGCAGAGTTTATTGAAAACAAGCTAAGTGCAATTAAAGCAGGTTGCCATTTTTCGTATTTTGGAATTATCATTGTTAGTTCTGGAGCTAACAATACAAGTCCTATCAAGGACGGAAACACCAAAAATGTTACAAAGAAAATTGACCGAGAAACTGCTCGAGACAATTCTTCTTTATCGTCTTGCATTCGAGAATATGCCGGGAAAGTAACTTTGATTACTTGGTCCATGAAAAATCTTAATGGAGCAAAAGCCCAACGTTGAGCCCAACCCAACAACCCCATTGCCATCGGTCCTAATAATCCACCCAAAACTATATTCACCCCATCGTCTTTGAAAACCGCTAAAAATGTATTTAATTGGTAGGGCACGCCAAAACGAAAAAGTCCCTTGGCAGATGAAAACGAAAATGAAAACCCAGGCCTCCAGGGTTGCAAAGCATACATCACAACAAGGCCAACCATTCCCCTTCCAACCACAGCAATTGTAAAACTAGTTACACCCATCCCACGCCAGGCAAGGTATACGGCTATTAAGTTAAATACAACCACTTCGGCAATTTGTGGAATAATTAACTTTGCAAAGTTAAGTCTTCTCTCCAGCAAAACAGATGGGATTGTTTTAAGCGAGGACAAGAAAAAAGATATTCCAAGTGCATAAAGCAGCCAAACACCCTCTTGCGAAAGATGGTAATAAGTTCGCAATAATGGTGAAATTAAAAATAGCAGCAGCACCAATGAAAGAACTAAAATTTGCTGGATTGTAAAAGTGACTTTTAATTCCTCGTCTGTAACCTGTTCCTTTTTTTGAATTAGCGCGGCTGCCAATCCTATATCTGAAAAATATGCGAAAAAATTCACAACCGATGAAACCATCCAAAAAATACCATATTGGGAAACTCCTAAAAATATTGTAAGGAGAAGATCGCCCACACGGTTTATTATTTGAAAAAAGAATGTTCTCCCTGTAAGGGTTAATGCACCTTTTACCGCCTTTTGTTTTACCACATCAAGCGTAAGTTCTGCTGTCGGATCAAGATGCTCTTGGGAGTTTTGCATAACTTAAATTGTAGCATGAAATGGGCCTGGATCGAAACAAAATGGTAAAATTAATTATCTTTCAGAACTATGTTTAAAAGAGCATACTTATTCCTTCTAGCTATACTTCTTATTGGAGCATTCTTAAGATTTTACAGGCTTGGCGAGATGGCTGCCTTTGATTTTGACCAAGAGTATGCCTCCAACTTTGCCTACTCCGTAATTAAAGAATTCCCAGTTCAGCTCATTGGTCAACAACTTTCTGTTGAAGGGCTATTTATGGGGCCGCTTTATTTTTATTATTTAGTCCCTTTCTTTGCATTGTTTAACTTGCACCCGTTTGGCGGATTCGTTGGTTCTGTAATCTTGGGATTAACCACTGTCGTCGCTTACTTTATTATTGGAAAAAAAATGTTTGGCACAAAGGCGGGTATCGTTTTGGCTGGACTCAAAGCCACATTATTCCACCAAGTAAGAAATGATTGGACAATGGCACCTTCTTATTCGAGTGAACTAATTGTACTTATAACTTGGTATTGTTTTTACAGATATTGGAAAGGTGAAACAAAAATACTCCCACTCATGGGTCTATCCTTCGGCCTTTTTACAAGCTTTCATCCCATACTTTTCCCATTTTATTTTGTATTTATTGGTCTTCTAATAATCAAAAAGAGACTACCATCCTTTAAGATTGCAATATTAAGCCTCGTTGCATTTGCTATTCCCATTACTCCACTTTTGTTGTTTGAATACTTCCATAAATTCCTTGAGGTTAAAAGGCTTTTGTCGTTCTTTGGCACCAACACCAGTCCATTCAAAATAGATACTCTTTTGCAAAATTTACAAATAACATATTTTGGCCTTGGAGAACTATTATCTTTTTACACAATTCCGAAAGAACTTTTTGCCTCTGTCTTTTTTGCTTCCCTGTTAATGCTAATTTTCAAAAAATCTCAATTTAGTAAAGAGAGTTTTCATAAATACGCCTTGATAATTTCCTTTCTTGCCTTTTTGCTTTATTACACTTTTTTCCCGTCTCACATTCCTGAATATTATTTCTTAGGTCTTACAACTTTATTTTTCCTTTATTTTGGAGCAATGTTGAGTCTACTTGTAAGGAACAGGTGGCCTTTCGTCGCGCTGTTATTGGTTCTGGGAAATATCACTTACTCAAACGTAAGTCTGTTTGTAGATAGGTGGCAAAATCCAAGTTTAACAACTTTGGCCTACAAAGACTTCGTAGTAAAAGAAATAACCTACAGAGAAACAAACAACAACGAATTTTACGTGTCGTATATAAAAAATCCAGGATGGGATTACGGATTCAATTATCTTTTTAAACTCTATGGTCAAGACATAGAAGGAAGGATCGCAAAAGACCGAGTTTATACAATCGTAACTCCAAAGTCATTATCTCCTGACAGTCTTGACATCATGTACGGCAACGTCGGGCTAATCCTCCCCGACTAATAATCCCAAACTTTCTAACAGCTTTCCACCAAGATAAAACGGCAACTACAGATAGAACTTTGATTAAAAGAAAATTATTACTGGTAAAAACAACATCCATCTCCGTCCAACTTCGTTTAAAGAACGCATAAACAAGATTTACAAAAACAACAATGTTTAAACTAATGACAAAAAGAAGGGCTTTTGGGTGAACAATTCCGACAATCAACGCGGGGGCAAAACCTGCAAAGAAATAACGTTCAAGCATGCTGGGAAGCAATAAAAATGTGCCAAAACCTATACTAAAAATTGCGACCATTATGTTTAAAATAGAAATTTTTTGTCTTTTTAGCCAAATAATAGTAAAAACATAAGTTAAAGAAAAGAGAACTTTGCCTAGGGTATTCGCTGGTATCCCCAGTATCGGATGGTTATCTAAATCCCAGTCGATTCTCAAGAAAATCGTGTGGAAGTTAAAAGCCGAGATTGATGCCCTTGCTCCACCGGCCTTATTAAAAACGTCCTTTATGATTGCTTGATCAATAAATGAAACAAAATTTAATCCTGAAAATGGATATGTTGTTAATAAAAAGAGAGCTGCGCTAATTAATACGCCCCACACGAGATGCCTAACTTTTGGTTTAACCGCAAGGAGAATGAATACATACAATGGTATAAAAACCAACCAAGTTGGCTTTGTATATAAACATAGGAAAAACAATGGTAGGGAAAGATATGTCTTTCTCAAACCCAATAATACAAAGCTTGATAAACCAAACAAAGCCAACAAACTCTCTGTTTGTCCCCATCCGCTACTGATAAAAATGCTTACTGGATTAAATAAGTATGCTATCGCGCCAACATACGCCTTTGTTTTGCTTTTACTAAGGCTTTTAACAATCCAGAAAATCAATAATCCTAATCCTAAATCTGCCAAAATTGCTGGTAATTTTAACAGGAATATTAATCCTTTTTTGTTAAAAGGCTCCGGCATATCATAAAAATAGTCAATAACCTCGGATGGTATCAAATGGGTTGAGTTGTGAATTTGAGGGAGCACTTGTTTATTATTAAACAACCAGTAAGACGCGCCATATATTAAATTGGATATGGGTGGTTGAGTAGGTGGAGAATAATACCATACTTTGTCTGATACGAAATAAAATTCTCTTGGACCAATTTTCCAAAATTTCTCACCCCATTCTTTGAAGACTAAAACGTCCCCTCTTACCCAAGTATTTGCTATGGAAAACCTGATTGCGAACGCGACAAGAAGAATTACTGTCCAATAAAAGAACGTTTTGTAATACTTTTTTAACACCCGAGAAAATAGTAACCTACTTAGTTAACAACCGCAATACTCTGCTAAAATATAGTGGTGGTTATATTTTTGTTTGTGCTTTTTGCAAATCTTTGGATATGGAGAGCGTTTTCGCTAAACTTTATTATTGGAACATTAATGTTGGCAACATCCATATTTTTTCACCTGACGTTATCTTCTTCAAAAATCTCAAAAATCTCTCTACTCTTCTTAGTATTGCTGTTAATATTCCAATGGCAAACAACAAACAAAGTTTCACTAACCTACCTTGATAACGACGAACAAAGAGTCCAAAAAATGCGCCTGCAAGAATATCCTCCTATACACATCACATTTGCAAATAAAAACATTTGGATTCCCGTCGCACACTGGTTTGAAGAAAGAAATGAAACGATTGTGGCTGGAAGAATTGCAAACAATTTTTTTCAAACAATCGATATCAACCAATACTTTTTTGCATCCCACCCAAGAGAACGCGTTGGAGTAAAAGAATTTGAAAAGTTTCCTTATTTTTTCTTACTACCCTTTTTGTATGGTTTAGCACTTTTTCTAACAAAGTTTTCTAAGAAACAATTTCTAGTTTTCCTTTTCTTGCCCTTAGGTTTGTTAAGTTTAGTTGGCTACCAAAACGACCTTGGTCCATATAGCTTGTTCCCTTTTTTTGTGTCAACTATTTTTTTAGGGACAAAAGATTTACACGACAAGTTCTTCAAAAAATTTCCCCTGCGTGTTAAGGCCATCATCATCATTCTTATATTATTAATTTTTATCCAAACAATAGGATATGCGTCTAACTAACAATATATTTCTACAATTATGTTTATTAATTATTGTTTTATTTCTGTCCATATTTTTAAACACATACAAGCTGGAGAGTGTTCCCTCTGGATTTTATGTTGATGAGGCAGTAACTGGATATAACGCATATTCATTGTTGCAAACTGGAAAAGATGAGTATGGTGTGGCGTGGCCAATAGCCCTTAGGTATTTTGGCTCATATTCTCCACCTTTGTACGCTTTCATTACTTCAGCAATAATTGAAATTAATGGCTATAGCATTAACTCAATTCGACTACTCTCGAGTATTTCTGCAAGCTTAATGGTTCTTGTTGCCTTCTTTTTTCTTAAATCATTAAAGTTAACAGGGAACTGGGTTTCTCCAATACTGGGGGTATTGCTCTTTGCAGTATGTCCATGGAATATTATTTTTGCTCGTGCAGGCTATGAAATATATTTAGGATTTTTCATCTTTTCCTTGGGAGCCTTGTTCCTTTGGATGGGAATCAATAAAGGCATCTTCATCCCAATTGGTATCTCTTTACTTTCTTTATCAATGTATGGCGCTCACACAGAAAGATTTTTAGTCCCAATTTTCTTAACTTCAATTTTTATTTTGTTTCGCAAAAAAATGTGCATGCCTTATTTCATTTTAGGAATATTGTTAGCCCTCCTTATTCAAATTCCAAACATGACGATTGCCACCACTCCAGCATTTGCAACAAAAAACGATTTGTTTTACAGCTCCGTCCTGACAACTCAATCAGTAAAGATCCCACTGCTGCCCAATCCTGTATCTTTGCTTTTATCTTTCACCAGAGAATTCTCCTCTCAGTACTTGACGTACTTTTCGCCCCGATCACTTTTTTCCCTACCAGACCCTGACCCTCAAAGATCAATACCTGATTTATCCGTTTTTTATCCCTGGATGGTAATCCCCTATTTTGCAGGACTGTTTACCATTTGGCAAAAAAGAAGGTCTGACAACTTTAAATTTATAGCCGTACTTTCCTTAACTGCTCCACTACCTATGGCCTTGACTGGAGATCCATTTTCAACTCAAAGAGCATTGCCGCTATTACTGCCTCTCGTATTAATCATGTCCGCAGGAGCAGATTTAATCATCCAAAAGTTACCTTGCAAGATTTGGATTACTGCCTCTTTCATACTCCTAACCGTTTCGGGGGTAATGCTTTGGCGTTCATATTTTGTGTTGCTGCCCAACGAAAGAGCAAAAGCATGGGGCTATGGATTTGAACAATTGGCAGAAGAAATAAAAAAGCATTCAAATGAAAAGTTTATTATCGACCAGTCAAGGACAAAGCCTGCATACATCGAGCTCGCATTTTTCCTAAAATATCCACCCGAAAAATTTCATCAAGAAGTTGACCGGTCAATTAGAGAAAATTACTATACTAATGCAAGGTTTGACAGCTATTATAATTTCGGAAATATCGAGACAAGAAATATAAAATGGGAAGAAGACGTTTACAATAATCTTGTGCTGGTAGGCGACAGTCTAGCTATTTCAAAAAATCAAGAAAAAGAACATTCATTAACTCAAATATTTGAAATAAAAGATCCGTTAGGGCAAGTTGTTTTCCAAGGTTTTAGAACAAATCCAATAGAAAAATGTAAAGCTTCGTCATTTCAAAGCCCACTTTG
>MHCC01000021.1 GCA_001816475.1 Candidatus Blackburnbacteria bacterium RIFCSPLOWO2_01_FULL_40_20 | reverse complement strand
AACTGGAAACCACCGGCAGATCATCCCTGGAGACAATTCAAATTCTCATCTAAAAGGGGGTGACATTTCTATTGTCGTCTGACAGTCCCGAAATCAAGATTCGCATTTGCGAATCTTCTTCGGGACGCACCCTCCATAAATCGCAGCACGAGCCGCGCTATGAATAGTAGGTAAGGCGAGTGCAAAGATTAGGAGGGAAGGGGCACAACCAGCCACATACTAATCATTGACTCCTTTCTTACTTCGTAATATTCTGTATTCTGTGAGCAGAAATTTTGCCTTTTTCGAGTTTGCGAGAAACAAACTTGTATATTCTGCAGCTTTAATATTAGCAATTGCGCTGTTTTCCTACGGCGCATTTGGGTACAAACAAGCCCCTGGCGTAAATACCGCTCAAATTGCGGCAGTGCAACCTTCTCCAGTAGTCCAAGCAGGTTCTACCATAAACACCGAAGACTTGCTGGAGGGAGGTAGTACTATTGTAGTTTCCGACACAAACTCCCCAAACCAAGTTAGTGTGGAATTTTTAGTTCTTGAGAAGAGCGGATTTATTGTCATTTCAAAAGAGTCGCAGCCGACGCAAGAAAACATTCTTGGAGTATCAGAAATATTAACAAGTGGGCAATATAAAAATAAAACGATCGACCTTAAGAGTGAAATAGTCACCAACACATACGCGACATTATTTGAAGACAATGGAGATGGAAGCTTTTCGATTGAAGATAAAATAGTCAAAGACGAAGAAGGGGAGACTGTTCAAGCTGAGTTTAAAATGATATCCACCCCACCGTCTTCAGAGTAAATTCTTCGTATTTTGAGGCCAAATGTAGTAAAATACTAGATTGGTCTACAAGTATGTCTAAGTTTAATTTGCAATCTCTATACGGACCCACAGGTGACCAACCCCAGGCTATTGAAAAGTTAGTAGATGGGGTAAAAGGAGGCGCAAACCACCAGGTTCTGTTGGGTGTGACGGGATCGGGCAAAACATTTACGATAGCCAATGTAATTCAAGAGTTGCAAATACCAACTTTAGTTGTTTCGCATAATAAAACGTTGGCAGCACAACTTTATCAAGAATTACGCGAATTTTTTCCTGAAAATGCAGTTTCATATTTTGTTTCATATTACGATTATTATCAACCCGAAGCATACGTTCCAAGAACCGATACGTATATTGAAAAAGAGGCGGAAATTAATAAAGAGATTGATAAATTGCGCTTGAGAGCAACTACAAATTTACTTACAAGAAACGACACCATTGTTGTTGCGTCAGTCTCTTGTATTTACAATATTGGCTCGCCGCAAGAATTTGGGAACTTCGTTTTGGAGTTGAATGTTGGCCAGGCCATGCCTCGTGAGCTAATCTTAAAAAGACTAACAGAGCTTCAGTACGAAAGGGGAGACTTTGGATTTTTCAGAGGAACTTTTAGAGTTCACGGTGAGACAATCGACATCTTCCCTGCGTACGAAGATTTTGCTGTTCGTGTGGAACTTGATAACGAAAAGGTCGAATCGATCGACCGAATTGACCCATTAACAGGGAAATCGGAATTGAAAATTGATTCCGATCAAATCGGAATTGAAAATTATTTGGTGTATCCGGCAAAACACTACATGACAAACCCGAGCACCTATCAAGAAGTTTTTGTAAAAATCCGCAAAGATTTAGAGGAACAAGTTTCTTGGCTAAAAAGACAAGGAAAGGAGCTTGAGGCATACCGCTTGGACAAGCGAGTTAAGTACGATCTTGAGATGATTGCGGAGGTTGGATACGTGAATGGGATTGAAAATTATTCTAGGTATTTTGACGGCCGAAACCCTGGAGATCCACCTTACACCATGCTTGATTATTTTAAACATTCGTATGGCGATAATTTCTTAGTAGTGATTGACGAGTCCCACATGACCATTCCGCAAATTGGCGGGATGTACAACGGAGATGTTGCGCGGAAACAAACACTAATTGATTTTGGCTTCAGACTCCCTTCGGCTTATGACAACAGACCACTAAGGTTTGAAGAATTTATCGCTCGCGTTCCCCAGGCAATTTATACTTCTGCAACTCCAGCAAAGTGGGAACTACAGAAAGCGACTACAAACTACCAACTACAGACCACCGACAGGAAATATAAGAAAAATGTGTGGGCAGTAGACGAAAGACGGAAGACTGTAGACGGAATTGTGGAACAACTTGTAAGGCCAACAGGAATTCCCGACCCGGAAGTAGATATAAGACCTACAAAAGGCCAAATCGATAACTTAATAAATGAGATCGAGGCAAGAATTGCCAAGAAACAAAGGACTTTGGTTACAACTTTAACAAAGAGAATGGCGGAGGATTTATCTACATATTTAGAAGAAAAAGGGGTAAAAGTCCACTACCTGCATTCGGAAATTCAAACCTTAGACCGGATTGATATTTTAGACGATCTGAGGGCTGGGAATTACGATGTTTTAGTAGGAATTAACTTATTAAGAGAGGGGCTAGACCTGCCAGAAGTTTCTTTGGTGGCCATTTTGGACGCAGACAAAGAGGGTTTTTTGCGATCAACTACGTCATTAGTTCAAACAATGGGTAGGGCCGCGCGGCACATTGAAGGAAAAGTAATAATGTATGCGGACAAGAAAACTGATTCAATGAATCGGGCGATCGATGAGGTCGAACGGCGAAGAAAAATCCAGTTCGAATACAACCAAAAACACAATATTACTCCCCAATCAATCGAAAAGCCGATTAGAGCAAAGTTGATAGAAAGAGAAGCCCAGTCGCGGGAGCCATTATTCTATTTTGAGGGTGCGAAAAA
Organism: Candidatus Blackburnbacteria bacterium RIFCSPLOWO2_01_FULL_40_20; assembly: GCA_001816475.1. Lineage (GTDB taxonomy): Bacteria > Patescibacteriota > Microgenomatia > UBA8517 > UBA10165 > UBA10165. The sequence continues at coordinate 18,049 of MHCC01000021.1, read as the reverse complement.
CAAGCTTGCTTACGGGATTGAAAAGAACGTTGTTTCAAACCTTGAGAATATCGACTTTGACGATATGACACCACAAGACAGAAATAAAATGAAGAGGAAACTAAAAGTCGCGATGAATCAAGCAGCGCGCGATTTAAACTTCGAACTTGCTGCACGATTTCGAGATAGAATTCGAGAAGTTGACAACACATTATGATTGAAAAAGAACACATTCTAGGCGTAAGTGAACATGGACTTTCTTGCGCCCACGTAGGCACATTTGTTTCGTGAACCTACTTGTGAAAAGTGCGCATTTTCAGAAAAAGATGAGGAGCTAACCCGAACTGTTCTTTATAGAGACTTTATCAACATTCCGGATGAATTGGCGGAAAAGCTAAAATAATGGCTCTCTACCAGAAATCTTCAGCTAACCCATGACAAATCAAAGATTTGGCATATGGCACTTTGTGCCCTATGACGAATTTTCAATTCGACATGTGTCGTGAGCGACCCATAATACTTGACTTTTGGTCAAAAATATGATATAATAGTACCGTTGTAATAAAGTAGATATAGTCCCGAATGCGGCTAAATTATTACTTTTGCAACATAAGAACATTTACATAGCGGGATTATTTTCTTATTGGTATTTTCTGGCCCAAGAAGCCTCCAAAATGTTTCTTGGAGTTTTCTTTGGCCAGAGAGCCAGAAAGAAGGAGAAAATGAACTCAATCAAGACACTCTGCATCTCGTTCGTGGGCGCACTGGTGGCGATCGTGATTGCGATTACAGCTGTGAACAACGGCTGGGTAGCTCTCAGGTCGACAAACGACCTAGCGCGATTGACAGACCAGAATATCCAGCTTTCGAAAGAGCTGGATATGTCGCGGTCTGAAGTCGAGAACCTGAAGAACAGCCTCAGTGCGAATATCAGGTTCAAGACCGACGCCGAGGGACAAGTCGTTGAACTGCGTAAGCAGCTGGAACAGGGCAAGTCTGAGCTCAAGAAGGCTCGCGAGAGTCTTGAGAGCCAAAACGCGGTTCTTAAGGCGTCGTGGAACTCCGAAGCGAACTATGCCAAGCGGATTGAGGGTGAACGCGACAAGGCCTACGCCTACATCGCAGGAACGCTTGCGACTGACGAAGATCGAGAAGACATCGAGTGGATGGTCCTATGGACTATGACCGAAGCCAAGAAGGCCTCTGCCTTTACGGCTAAGATTGCCTCGAAGTTCTTCGATGAGCATCTGGATTCCTTCGAGCAAATTTCTGCTCGAGAGGGATTCAAGTACTACTGGGGCAACTTGGGGGATGCGGCATTTCCGGCGTTGGATCACATTGCACTCGCTTACAAATCTGGAATTGTTCAGAAAAGCGACGTTGCAAGCCGAATCCAACGCATGAGGAACTACATGTCTCCGGATGACTCAACGTCAATAAAGGTACTCAACTCGATCATCTTGTCGACAGGCGTGAACGCCAACTAATCCCGCAAAGTGCTGGGCGCATCAACTTCCCGTAAGGGATTTTGATTGCGCCCAGCACGAAGACATTTTTCTTCAAATATCTACATTTACTTCCTCTTAACTAAACGAAACATTCCCGAAAATATGTGATATAATTATTCTAACCTGGGCAGCCAGGCGTTTTTGCGTGAGCCAAATGGATAATTACATCAAAGTGCGTGGTGCACGACAACATAATCTTAAAAACATCAGTGTGGATATTCCCAAAAACAAATTGGTTGTTTTTACAGGGCTTTCCGGAAGTGGAAAAAGTTCTTTGGCTTTTGACACAATTTACGCCGAGGGACAAAGGCGTTATGTTGAAAGTTTGTCAACATACGCCAGGCAGTTTTTAGGCATAATGAACAAGCCTGATGTTGACGCAATAGAAGGTTTGTCTCCTGCAATTTCAATTGAGCAAAAAACAACTTCCCACAACCCCCGTTCAACAGTTGGAACAGTAACTGAAATTTACGATTACCTCAGACTTCTTTTTGCCCGAATTGGCCATCCACATTGTCCAACCTGCGGCCGGGAAATTACTCAACAAACAGTTGACCAAATCACAGATCAGACACTTCATTTGATCAAAGAATCGTTAACCAAAAATAAAATTGCTCGTTTTATTGTAATGTCCCCAATAGTACAAGACCGAAAAGGAGAGTTTAACAATCTTTTGGAAAATTTAAGGGCCAAAGGTTTTACAAGGGTTAGGATTGACGGGCATTTTTTTGGATTGGAGGAAGAAATTTATCTTATTAAGACAAACAAACACACAATTGATGCGGTAACCGACCGAATATCGATTGAAAAATCTCAATTAAAAGAAAAAGTAAGTGAAGAAAACTTTAGATCCCGACTTTCGCAGTCAATCGAGCAAGCTTTGGCCTTATCCGAGGGATTAGTCATAGTTTCAGAAATCCAAGATTCAGGTTTTTCAATGCCTGAAAAACCAAAAACTTTCGAGGATCATCTTTTTTCCGAAAAGTTTTCATGCCCTGTTGACAATATTAGCTTTCCCGATATCGAACCTCGCACTTTTTCTTTCAATTCTCCACATGGCGCTTGCCCTACGTGTTCCGGAATTGGGACTCTTCTTAAAATTGACCCTGATAAAATTATCAATCCCCGCCTAACTTTAGCAGAAGGAGGAATTTTGCCTTATTCCTCAACTTTTGAAAAAGATACGTGGCATTCGCGCCTCATTGCCCTAGTTGCAATAAGCAATGGATTTAGCGCTGATATCCCTCTCGGACAGTTGTCCCAAAAGGATCTTGAAATATTGCTTTGGGGAACTGGCTCGAAAGTTTATAAAGTCCGCGGAACAAATAGGTTCGGGCGTCAAACTAAAATTGAAGAACAGTTTGTAGGAATAGTTTCAGAACTGGAAAGAAGGTACTCGCAAACCGACTCAGATTTCGTTCGTAGTGAAATTCGCAAGTACATGGTTGAAAAAATTTGTCCTGACTGTCTTGGAGCAAGACTAAAACCCGAAGCATTATCGATTACAATAGCGGGCAAGTCGATAATTGACATCACAAGATTACAAATAACCCCAACAAAAGAGTTTATAGACAGTCTTGCAAACTCTCAAGACCTCCTCTCCTCTCGAGAAAAAGAGATTGCAAAACTAATCCTAAAAGAGATATCGGCCCGGCTAGCATTCCTGATTTCAGTTGGCTTAGACTATTTAACGATCGACAGATCGGCTGGCTCCCTCTCGGGCGGCGAGGCACAAAGGATCAGGTTAGCTTCCCAAATAGGATCAGGACTAACCGGAGTTCTGTATGTCTTAGACGAGCCGACAATAGGACTTCATCAACGAGATAATCAAAGGTTAATTAACACTCTAAGGAAGTTAAGAGATTTGGGAAATTCAGTTATTGTTGTTGAACATGACAGAGAAATGATAGAATCCTCAGATTGGATTTTTGATTTTGGTCCAGGTGCCGGAAAAAATGGGGGAATGATAGTTTCACAAGGGACAACAAAAGATATTATAGCCGACGAGCATTCTGTCACCGGAAAATATTTGTCTGGAAAAAAGAACCTCTTTGTAGGTAAAGATACCCCCCTTCGTCCCGATTTAATCGGGGCTACGGAGGGGCAAGCAGATAAAGAGAAAACATTAAGATTACTTGGTGCGAATTTGTACAATTTGAAAAATGTAGATTTGGCTATACCTTTAGGGAATCTTGTTTGTTTAACGGGAGTCTCAGGATCTGGAAAATCAACCTTACTTGTTGACACCTTATATCCTGTTCTTAAAGAAGTGCTCGAAATACGCCGTTTCAGAGAAGACAGGACATTAAAGCCACTACATTATGAAAAACTTGAAGGAGTAGAAAATATAACTCGGGCTTTGTTAATTGACCAATCTCCAATTGGCCGAACACCAAGGAGTAATCCAGCGACATACACCTGTGTATTTAATCCAATAAGAGATTTGTATGCCCAAACTGGAGAAAGTAAGGTAAGAGGTTTTAAGCCCGGAAGATTTTCATTTAATGTAAAAGGCGGGCGATGTGAGGCTTGCGAAGGACAAGGTGTAAACAAAATAGAAATGCAGTTTTTGTCTGATATTTATGTAACTTGTGAGATTTGTAATGGCACACGATACAACAGGGAAACCTTAGAAGTTGAATGGCATGGGAAAAACATTGCTGATGTTCTAAAAATGACAGTTGAGCAAGCGCGAGAGTTTTTTGCAAATATTCCAATGATTGCAGACAAGCTGGATACACTACTATCTGTTGGGCTTGATTACATTGAACTTGGCCAAGCAGCTCCAACCTTATCAGGAGGAGAGGCGCAACGCGTAAAACTTGCCTCAGAATTATCAAAAAGAGCAGGTACTTCAACACTTTATTTATTGGACGAGCCCACAACTGGTTTGCATTTTGCAGATTTGGAAAAGTTGATAAGGGTTTTTCGCCAACTTGTTGCAAAAGGAAATACTGTTGTTGTAATTGAGCATAATTTAGACGTTATTAAAAACGCAGATTGGATTATCGATTTAGGGCCAGAAGGTGGCCAGAAAGGCGGTCAAATCATTGCTCAAGGAACGCCAAAAGATATGTCGAAAGTTAAAGATTCGTATACCGGGCAATTCCTCAAAAACATAATCTAAGGGAATCTTCCAACTTTCTAAATCTTCACAGTTACGCTACCATATTAGTAGCTGTGAAAATTGCGCGTTTTGCCATATTCTATTTTCTGCTAAATATTAACTTTTTTCTATTTGCTGCGCCAGCGCATGCTGAGGGGGAGTTTCGGACAAATTATCAAACGGCTTACACAATTGATGCAAATGGCAACGCTGCAGTTTCCCAACAAATCACACTAACTAATAATTTCTCCAAAATTTATGCAAATTCTTACGTTTTGACCCTTGAAGGAAAACAACCAGAGCAAATAAGTGCGACCCAAAACGGAAATACTATCCCCATTGACGTACAACAAGAAGACGTTAAAACAAAAATCACGCTAAACTTTTCTGAAGCCTTAGTAGGGAAGGGAAAATCAAGAACTTTTGAAATTGGCTATCAAGTAAAACAAGTTGCAACACAAAATGGGAGTGTTTGGGAGTTAACAATTCCCAAACTTGCAGCGGCGGAGACAGTGGACAATTATGCGCTTGTCGTAAGTGTCCCAAAAGCCTTTGGAAACCCAGCTTACATTTCTCCACAACCAAAATCTAAAACAGCTTCCGAGAATAATCAGAATTTTGTATTCGCCAAAGACGACCTAACGCGAGCTGGTGTAGTTGCAGCATTTGGAGACTTTCAGGTCTACGACTTTAATCTTGTTTATCATTTACAAAATCCTTATCAACAACACGGAGAGACAGAAGTGGCACTTCCGCCAGATACTGCATTTCAACGAGTTTATTACAAGGAGATAAATCCTATGCCCGAATCTATTCGAATCGATGAAGATGGGAACTGGATTGCAAAATACAAACTTGATCCTAAGCAATCTCTTGATGTAAACGTAAATCTTTCGGCACAAGTTTTTTCGGAACCTCAACAACTATTCCCAAACGAGAATTCGTCTACTAAAGACTTTTATTTATCTGATTCAAAATATTGGCAAGTAAACGATCCAGAAATTCAAGAACTCGCCCGTAGCCTAAAAACACCTAGAAATATTTACAACTTTGCAGTTAACTACCTAAAATATGATTATTCAAGAGTTAGAGATGACGTCGCGCGATTGGGTGCAAAAAATGCACTTGCTCGGCCAAACGAGGCCATTTGTACGGAATATACGGATCTTTTTGTAGCGCTTGCTCGTGCTGCCGGAATACCTGCTAGGGAAGTAAATGGATATGCATATACCAACAACCCTCAGATTCAACCACTATCATTAGTTGCCGATATTTTACATGCTTGGCCCGAGTACTGGGATCCAGACCTTAAAGCCTGGAAACCTGTAGATCCTACTTGGGAAAACACAACTGGAGGTATAGATTTTTTCGATAAATTCGACCTTGCACATGTGGCGTTTGCAATTCACGGCAAAAGCCCAGATTTTCCTCTACCTGCCGGCTCATATAAGTCTCCCAATTCTCCGCAAAAGGATGTTTCTGTCCAATTTGGGCAATTACCCGCAACGCGTAAATCAACACTAAAGATTGAAAGTACCTCGTCTGCTCTAATTCTTCCTTTTAAGCCTTCTCAACTTCATTTAAAACTTACCAACAGTGGCCCCGTCGCACTTTATGACATTCCGGTTGTTCTTGAAACTATAAACGCCCAGATAATAAACGACGTGCCAAAGTCCATTAAGTTTTTAGCGCCGTACAGCTCGGATTCCATCGACATAACTTTTAAGATACCCTTTAGCATTAGAGGCAAACCAAGCGTAATTAAGGCCAGCTCTCAAGATGCAACGATGGAGTATAATATACCTGTAAAGCAATCTTATATTATTCAATTTGCATTTGTTTTTGTAGCGATCTTGTTTTTATTTGTTGCGCTGGTTTTTACACCACGGCTTCTTGTTAAGGTTGGACACATTTTGAAAAAATGAATAGTTTGGAAAATGAGGCCAAAAAACTCTTCTCAGGCCCCGGGGTTTACTCTTTCAAAGACCGAAAAGGGGGTGTTCTTTACGTGGGGAAAAGTATAAACGTTCAAGAAAGGATTTTCCAGCATCTTAAGGCAGAAGGTGAAAAATCAAAGTCCATGGTCTCTTCATCTTGCAAAGTTGATGCAATTCCTGTGGCTTCCGAACTTGAAGCACTATTACTTGAGGCGGAACTTATAAAAAAATACTTGCCTAAATTTAATAGCAGGGCAAAAGATGATAAACACGCGCTTTATATTAAAATCACAAAAAATGACGTGTTTCCCAAAGTTTTAACGTCTCGGAAAGGAGATGACTCCCGTTCCCTTTATTTTGGCCCTTTTCCCTCGTCTTCGACAGTTAAAAAAGTGTTGAGACAAATAAGAAAAGTTATTCCTTATTGTACACAAAAAAGTACATCGAGGCGCGAATGTTTGTATTCTCATTTGAGACTTTGTAGCCCCTGCCCCTCATACATCACGAAAGTTAAAGATAAAGACAACAGATACAGACTAACAAAAATATACAAAAATAACATTAATAAAATTATTGATCTGTTGATGGGAAAAAAAACCTCAGTTAAAAGGAAACTGGAGCATGAAATGAATGATGCTAGTAAACGTCAAAACTTCGAAGATGCTGCTCGGATTAGAAATCAAATTACCGAGCTTGAATACATTACCCAACCATTCAGAAACCCCGCAGAGTATATGGCCAACCCCAATCTTCTTGAGGATTTAAGAGAAAGAGAAATTAATAGTTTGTATAAAGCACTCAAAAATAATATCGAGAATCTAAATTTACCTGAAAGAATTGAGTGCTTTGACGTCTCGCATTTGTCGGGAACTTTGAGTACTTCATCGATGGTAACTTTTATGGGCGGAGTACCCAATAAAAATTTTTACAGACAATTTAAAATTTATGGCCAAAAGACAAATGACGATTATTATATGATGTACGAAACTGTAAAAAGAAGGATAAAGCATTTCAAAGATTGGGGCACGCCAGACCTAATTGTTGTTGACGGAGGAAAACCTCAAATAACGGCCGCTAAAAAAGCGTTTGTCGAGATTGGCGTAAATTTACCTCTAGTAGGCCTTGCTAAGAAACTTGAAACAATAATAGTGCCGCGCGGCGAAAAATTTCTTGAAATTAACCTTAACAATAACGATCCTGCCATACATCTTTTACAAAGGCTTAGAGACGAAGCACACCGTTTTGCAAGAAAATATCATTTTAAATTAAGGTTTAAGTCACTGGTGGGATGACGACTACAGACAAGAACGACTACAAACTATAGTCTATAACAAAAAGCCGTAGTCGGTAGACAGTAGACGCGAGATCAGCCTCCTTGACATTTCCTCTGCAAACTGGCAATCTTAAAAGTGCATGAAGGGGATCTTAAAATCTTTCGTAATCCATACATTTGTACTTTGGCTGATCGCTACATATTTGGGTGGGGTGCAATTTGGAAATGACCCCAAAATATTGTTGGGCGGAGGATTAGCGCTTACCTTAGTTGACATGCTCATAAAACCTCTCTTGAATCTCCTGTTGTTGCCATTTAACTTAGTAACCTTAGGAACTCTGCGTTGGGTGTCTAGTGTTTTTACGTTATACATCTCGACACTTCTAGTGCCTGGATTTTCTGTGGTTGCATTTAAATACCCGGGGCTTGTCACAAATATGTTTATTATTCCCCCTTTGTCGTTTTCCGTAATTGGGGCCTATATTATCATCTCCATAATTATTTCAATTATAGTTTCCTTCATTTTTTGGTTGATCCGTTGATTTGGAATTAGTTCAAATCTACTGTACAATTACAGTATGAATCTGTTCATAGTTGCACAAACTGTCTTGGCGGTACTTTTGATCGTTACTATACTTCTTCAAAGCCGAGGGGCAGGTTTAGGAAGCGCTTGGGGCGGAGAAGGTGAGATGTACGGAACGAGGCGTGGAGTAGAAAAGCTGCTTTTTAGAGCAACTGTTTTGATCGCTGCATCATTCATTATTGTTTCCTTTGCCTCGTTAGTTATATGAAAAATATCCGTTTTTGGATAAGGTTTTTTACAACCTTCTGGAAAAAATTCAAATTACTTTTACTTTTGGGAGTATTTTTGGGCATTGCGTTCTTTTTAGTTCTCCCACTCTTCAAGCCTTTATTGATTAATTTCCAAGAGGGAAACAGGATCGGTATTGTAGGACGATATTCGATAGAAGAATTGCCTTTGGAAATTCAATCTAAAATCAGCCAAGGGTTAACCTCAATTGACGAGGGTGGAAATGTACATCCAGCGCTTGCTTCGAACTGGGAAGCAAAAGATGAAGGAAAAGAATGGGTTTTTTTTCTTTCTGACAAGAAGTGGCAAGATGGATTACAAATTAAAGCAACTGACATTAACTATAAATTTAGCGACGTTTCAGTCGAGGTTATCGACGACAGAACAATCAAGTTTACGCTAAAGGAACCTTTTTCTCCTTTTCCGTCGATTGTTTCAAGACCAATATTCAAAAGAGGATTGCTTGGAGCAGGGGATTGGAAAGTTGTAAAGATTAACTCAATTTCAGGTGGGCGATACTTAGAGTCGTTGAAACTTATTAACACAAAAACAAATAGAATTGAGAGCTATAAATTTTTCCCGACAGAGGATGTTGCAAAAACTGCCTTAAAACTTGGAGAAGTCGATGATTTAGAGAACATGTCATCGGGTGAATTTAAAGATTGGAACAATTTATCAATTCAAGCTAACAGCCGAGAAGATATGTATGTTGGGCTTTTTATAAACAACGAAGACCCTATTTTGTCTGATAAAAGCTTGCGACAAGCACTTGCCTATGCCATAAACAAATCTTCGTTCTCTGGAGAAAGAGCAATTAGCCCAATATCTCCTCTTTCCTGGGCTTTTAATCCACAAGTAAAACAGTATCCATACAACGTTTCTCGAGCAAAAGAGCTTTATGAAACGCTTCCTAAGGAGCAAAGAAAAGACATGACTTTAAAACTAGAAACGACGCCTGCTCTATTGGATACTGCTGAAAAAATCAAAAACAATTGGGAAAATATAGGTATTAAAACACAAATCCAGACGTCAGGGTCCCCACCTGAAGACTTCCAAATACTACTTGCAATCCAATCAATTCCACCCGACCCAGACCAGTACAGCTTTTGGCATTCAACACAAATTGCAACAAATATAACACGCTATAAAACCTCAAAAGAAAGCCAAAGAATTGACAAGCTACTAGAAGACGGCAGAAAAACACTTGACCTTGAGGAAAGAAAGAAAATTTATATGGATTTCCAAAGATTTTTACTTGAAGACTCCCCAGTTATTTTCCTCTACCACCCAATTACATATTCAATCTCCCGGAAATAATTCAAACTTATCAGCTAAACTTGAGCGGGAACCTTTGCTGAACCTTAGAGATTTGGCTACTCCAAACTTAATTTAACAACTCGATACACTCAAAGACCACATGGTATTAAAAACTTCAAAAAATACTGATTTCAGGTATTCTTTAAAACTCTTTCTATTTTTAAAAGGTTTACGAAGTTTTTGCTGTAGTGAAAGTATCCTTCGACAAGCTCAGGACTATAGCCTTACTAGGGAGCCCTTCGACAAGTTTACACTGAGTTTATCGAAGTGCTCATGGTAAACTCCTCATCTCGTCAAGCCAATTTTATCTCGACAGTCTCACGCGAACGGTAGGCAAGTCGAACTAGAGCTCCTGACGTGATCTTAGCCAGACTCGCCTCACTGTAGCTTCGGCGAAGCGGGCTGCCATAATTTATTCAAGAATTTAGATCCTCGCCTAATACGTGCACCAGCGAGTATCAAGCTATGCTTATTTTACCAGATTTTTTGTATGAATTACAGGCAGAATTAAGCTCAAAAACATTAAAAGTAACAGGCTAGGCTATTATTACCCCTAATTTATCTTCTTTTAACTTATTGTTAAGTAAGCATTTAATCTGTACAATTATGCATAATGTAGGCACGAGACGCGGTGTAGGCGAAAGACGCTATCACCGAGAGGATATTATTAAGCTGATAAGTAAAGAGAGTTAAGAAAAGAAAATTATGACAAATCAATCGACAGCCAATCTAGGCTTTGAAGCAAAATTGTGGGCAGTAGCGGATAAACTTCGTGGCCATATGGATCCTTCTGAATATAAACATGTGGCGTTGGGTTTGATATTCCTCAAATATATCTCCGATTCTTTTGAAGAAACCTACCAGTCAATCAAAAATGACAAAGACGCATTTGAGGGTGAATGGGAAGATAAAGACGCATACAAGGCCAGAAACATCTTTTGGGTGCCAGAGATTGCCCGTTGGGAATATCTCAAACAAAATGCCAAGAAACCAGAAATAGGCAAGATTGTGGACGATGCCATGATAGCTATTGAAAAGGAGAACCCAAGTCTTAAAGGTGTCTTGCCGAAAAGCTATGCCCGCCCCGATTTGAATAAGCAACGTCTTGGTGAAATTATTGACATTTTTAGCTCTCTTGGGTTGGGAGATTCGCAAGCTAAGTCTAAAGACATTTTAGGTAGAGTTTATGAGTATTTCATCGGCAGGTTTGCCAGTGCTGAGGGCAAAGGCGGCGGTGAATTCTATACACCGGCTTCTGTAGTCAAACTACTGGTACAAATGATAGAGCCGTACAAAGGCCGAGTTTACGATCCGTGTTGCGGTAGCGGTGGGATGTTTGTACAAAGTGAGCGGTTTTTGGAAGAGCGTGGGGGCAAGGTTGGCGACATTTCTGTTTACGGCCAAGAAAGCAATCCGACAACATGGAAATTGTGCAAAATGAACCTTGCCATTCGGGGCATAGAAAACAATCTTGGGGATACGAACGCCGATAGCTTCCACAACGATCTGCATAAAGACTTAAAAGCAGATTTTATTCTGGCCAATCCTCCGTTTAATGATAGTGACTGGGGTGGAGAGAGGTTGCGGGACGATGTGCGGTGGAAATATGGTGTGCCTCCAACAGGGAATGCCAATTATGCCTGGATTCAGAACTTCATCCATCATTTATCTCCTACTGGTATCGCTGGATTCGTTATGGCTAATGGCGGGTTATCATCCAACACTTCTAATGAGGGTACGATTCGGGAAAATTTAATAAAAGCGGGGTTGGTTGACTGTATTGTGGCTCTTCCCGACAAACTCTTCTATACCACGCAGATCCCTGCTTCTTTGTGGTTTGTATCAAGGGATCGGTACGATCATAAATTTAGAAACAGGCATGATGAAATTTTATTCATCGATGCCCGCAAGATGGGAACAATGACGGATAGAAGGCATAGGGAGCTAACCGAGGAGGAATTGAAACAGATTACGGACACATACCATAACTGGAGAAATGCTTCGACAAGCTCAGCACAAGCAAATAGCGGTATATATGAAGATGTCAAAGGGTTTTCTAAAGCAGCCAAGATCGAGGAAGTGAAAAAGAATGGTTACGTACTTACCCCTGGCCGCTATGTGGGTACAGATTTTGTGGTGGAAGATGACGAAGAGTTTGAGGCCAAAATGCAACGTCTAACAAGTGAACTTTCCAAGCAATTCAAAGAGTCAAAAGAATTAGAGGCCAAGATTAAAGAAAATTTGAAAAAGATTGGATATGACATCTAATACACAATATAAACAAACAGAAATTAGTGAAATTCCAGAGAACTGGCAGTTCAAACAGGCTTCCGATGTTTTGGAAAAGATTATTGACTATAGAGGCAAAACACCACCGAAAGCCAGTTTCGGCGTTCCTCTGATTACTGCAAAAGTTGTTAAAGGAGGGAGAATAGATTTTTCGAATCCTGAATACATTTCAGAACAAACATGGCATAAATGGATGACTCGAGGGCTTCCGCAACTTGGCGATATTGTAATGACAACAGAAGCACCTCTAGGAGAGGTGGCACAGCTTAATAATGTAAAAATAGGTTTGGCACAAAGACTCCTAACTCTTCGCGGAAAACATGGTGTATTGGATAATGCCTTCCTAAAGTATTATCTTCTTTCATTTCTTGGCCAGCAAGAACTCATGTCTAGAGCAACGGGTTCAGTTGTTAAGGGAATAAAACAATCGGAGTTTAGGAAGATACGAATTTTATTACCACCATTTGCCGAACAGCAACTAATCGCTTCTATCCTATCTTCTCTTGACGACACAATTGAATTGAATAGGAAAACGAATCAAACGCTAGAGAAAATCGGCAAGGCTCTTTTTAACGAGTTATTTGCTAACGCCAGCGATAAAGGAGAATTGCAAGATATTATGGATTTCAATCCTAAGGAGAACTTAAGCAAAGGTGTAGTTGCTAGGTACATCGAGATGAAGGATCTGCCCGAAGATGGTATGTGGTTATATTCAGAAATGAACAAGCCATATAACGGCGGTTCAAAGTTTAGGAACGGCGACTCTCTTATGGCACGAATTACCCCTTGTTTAGAGAATGGAAAGAGCGGATTTGTAAATTCCCTGAATGAAGGAGAGGTTGCCTTTGGTTCAACAGAATTCATAGTTCTACGACCAAAAGATAAATTGTATGAAGAGTTTGTTTACTACCTAGTCAGAGATGATGAATTTAGAGAATATGCAATTAGAAGCATGGTTGGTAGTTCAGGCCGTCAACGAGTTCAGACTGACGCGATTAAGCAGTACCAACTACAAGCCCCCTCTATAGATTCTGTTGGACGTTTCCATACTTTAATGCAATCTGTATTTCAGCTGATTAAATCAAATGCCATTGAAAATGAAAAGCTAGCCGCAATTAGAGATTCGCTGTTACCAAGATTAATGAGTGGAAAATTAAGGGTTAAAAATTAAGGCCTATGTTTATAAAAAAAGTTACAGTGCAAAATTTTCGGTTATTTACAGCAAGCGAACAGTTTGTTGTTGATGAAGTCAATGTGCCCGATGCCACTAAAGAGGGCGGTGGACTGACTGTTTTTGTAGGCGAAAATGGTTGTGGGAAAACAGCATTACTCGATGCCATTGCATTGCCATTATTAGAATATAAAGCTGACAAGTTTTGCTTGCAAGATTTTGAAGATCCAAGACAGAAAGTGTCTGTTGAGATTTTAGCAAATAACAATTTTCAAGTATCAGGCACCATGCCTAAAGGATCTTTCCAATCAAAGGGTTTTTGCTTCAAGGCTGGAGTAAGATCACTTGATAATAGGGCTTACTTGTCATCTGTTGTCGTAAGTGATCAGAAGTTTATCAGGGCAGATGGTTCAGACAAGCCAGCCGATAGTAGTCCAGATTTAAGGGTTAACGTAAACAATCCCTTTAAGGGACAGAGGTTTAATGAAAATGACTTTCTGTTTTTGGATAAAAATCGCACATTCCAAACACGTTCTGGTACATATAACCCAACTAGATTTGATCGTCTAATGGAGGATTTCAGTTATCAATACATCAAAGGTAAAGAGGGCATTGAAGATTTGAGCGGAAGATTGGACGACATTAAAGTTGGTATAGATAACCAATTTCTAAAAAATGCTATAGACAAATTTGAAGAAGTAAGTGGTTCTACTATCAAATTGAATTTTGTTGACAATTGGTTGCCATTTGGAAAGTGTTTTTTCGCTGAGAGTAAAGACAATCAACAACAAATCCCGCTCGACATGATGGGTTCTGGTTATGAAATGATCTTTTCATTGCTCTACTCCTTCTATTTATCTCAACAGAGCGGGAAACAATTAATCATTCTGATTGATGAGCCAGAATTACACCTTCACCCATCACTGCAGGATAAATTTGTAAAGTTGTTACTTGAGTTTTCAAAATCCGCACAAATTATTTTGACGACACATTCTCCGCTTTTGGTGAAACAATTACTTTTTAATGCAAATGTGAGTGTGAAAGTTTTATCGAAAGACAATTCCGTCGTTAAAGTTACGCCAGTCGACGAAAGAGTGTTGCCGTTTATGTCTGCGAACGAAATAAATTTTCTTGCTTTTGGTTTGGCAACCGAAGAATATCACAACGACTTGTATGAGGAATTGAAATATCAGAAGGGTGCGAGCAAAGATCTTAAGCCTTTTGATGTTGACTATTTTCAAGGGGAAAAAGGAGAAGTGGCGGATTCGCCATATAAAGGAACAGCAAATCAAGTGAGTATCCATACATTCCTAAGGAATCAGATTCATCACTCCAAAGATAACGGGAAACCTGAACCAACTAAATTAGCGGGTTCGATTAAAACGATGAGGGGATATTTAAAGGAGATTAATACGACTAACACAATATGACTAAATACACAGAAACAGATCTAGAATTGGCAACACTTGAATGGCTTGAGGGGCTGGGATACTCCATAGTTGGAGGGCCTGAAATTGCCCCACCTCCCGATGGTGAACGTCCAGAACGTAAAAGCTATGCTGATGTGGTTTTGGAAAGCAGGTTGTGGTTGGCTATCGATAAATTCAATCCCGATATTCCCCGAGATGCCAAGGAAGAAGCATTTAAGAAGGTTGTTCAGGTTTCCCATGCCACGCCGAATCTTGTCATTAACAACAAAATCTTCCATTCATATCTTCGGGATGGTGTAGATGTTGAGTACATGCGAAACGATGGAACAGTAGCAGGAGATAAAGTTAGGTTAGTAGATTTTAGCGATGTTAAGAAAAATGACTTTCTAGCCGTCAACCAATATACCATCATTGAAAACCCCTCGACTTCGCTCGGGGCAGGCAACAATAGGCGGCCAGATGTGGTGATATTTATCAATGGGTTGCCCGTAGTCATTATAGAGTTGAAAAATCCAGGAGATGAGAAGGCTACAGTTAAGAACGCATTTAATCAAATTCAAACTTACAAACAGGATATTCCGACACTCTTTGCCTACAACGAACTTTCGATTATTTCTGATGGATTTGAGGCTAGGGTTGGCACAATATCAGCTAACCTTGAGTGGTTTACCAGATGGCGAACTGTTGATGGTACAGAATTGGCTTCTAATGCCTTACCACAATTGAAAGTTTTACTTCGGGGCATCTTTGATAAACAACGACTATTAGATCTCATTTCCAACTTTATTGTCTTTGAAACCGATGGCGAGAAAACTATTAAGAAAGCAGCAGCCTACCATCAGTATTTTGCCACTAATAAAGCTATTGAAAGCACCATCAAAGCAACGCAAGAGGAGGGAGACAGGCGGGCGGGTGTGGTTTGGCATACACAGGGATCAGGTAAGAGTTTAACGATGACATTTTATGCGGGCAAGGTTATTCAGGCTCTTGATAACCCTACATTAGTAGTACTTACCGATAGAAACGATTTAGACAATCAACTGTTTGGGACATTTTCCAAGTGTTCGGAACTCTTGAGACAGACACCAAAACAAGCGGAAAATCGGGAAGAGTTGAAAGAGTTGTTAAGAGTCGCATCAGGAGGTGTGATATTTACCACTATTCAGAAGTTTTTTCCACAAACTGGACAACAAACCTACCCGATGCTTTCAGATAGGAAAAATATCGTTGTTATTGCCGATGAAGCACACAGAAGCCAATACGAATTCATTAGTGGTTTTGCCAAACACATGCGGGACGCTCTCCCCAATGCCTCATTCATTGGCTTTACTGGTACACCCGTAGAACTAACCGATAGAAACACACGGGCGGTATTTGGTGAATATGTCGATGTATACGATGTAACCCGTGCCGTTGAAGATCATGCGACAGTACCTATCTACTATGAAGGTAGACTAGCCAGAATTGAATTAAAGAAAGAGGAGCAGCCCAGGATTGATCCAGAGTTTGAAGAGCTAACCGAGGGTGAAGAAGTTGAACGCAAAGAGAAATTAAAGAGTAAATGGGCACGGCTAGAGGCAATGGTTGGTTCGGAAAAACGAATTGCACTGATAGCTAGAGATTTAGTTGAACATTTTGAAAATCGGTTAAGCGTTATCGAGGGTAAGGGCATGATAGTTGCCATGAGCCGAAGGATTGCAGTTGAACTCTATAACGAGATTATAAAACTACGCCCCAACTGGCATAACGATGATGATAATAAAGGATTTTTGAAGGTAGTTATGACTGGTTCCGCTGCCGATCCTCTAAATTATCAATCCCACATCCGCCCAAAACATGAACTTGATGTTATGGCACGTCGTATGAAAGATCCTGACGATGAACTGAAACTGGTTATCGTCCGTGACATGTGGTTAACGGGCTTTGACGTACCTTCCCTACATACCATGTACATTGATAAACCGATGCAGGGACACGGACTTATGCAGGCAATTGCCCGTGTCAATCGTGTTTATAAAGACAAACAGGGAGGACTCGTCGTTGACTATATAGGTATTGCTCCCGAACTAAAGGAGGCTCTTTCGTATTATTCCGAATCCGATAGGCAGGAAACAGCTATTCCTCAAGAAGAGGCGGTGGGAGTCATGCTTGAGAAATATGAAGTGGTTCGTGGTATGTATCACGGGTTTGACTATCAAAAATACTTCAAAGGAACCCCAGGTGAACGGACACAAACAATATCGGGTGCAACCGATTATATTTTGGGGCTCGATGATGGTAAGAAACGATATTTGAAAGCGTTGTCTGAATTATCTAAAGCATTTTCATTATCCGTGCCCCATGAGAAAGCCATCGAGATACGTGATGAGGTAGGGTTTTTCCAAATCGTGAGAAGTGGAATTATCAAAATGGAACCTCACGGAGGAGGCCCGACTGATGAAGAAATAGACGCCGCAATTAGACAAATAGTATCTTCTGCGGTTACTTCTGATGCCGTTATTGATATTTATTCTGCGGCTGGAATCAAGGCTCCTGATATTTCTATATTTTCGGAGGAATTTTTGGAAGAAGTGCGGAATATGAAGCATAAAAATGTGGCCTTGGAACTTCTGAAAAAACTTCTTAATGATGAACTACGAACCATGACAAGAACAAACCTTGTAAAATCACGTTCCTTTGCCCAGATGCTAGAAGAAACAATTCGTAAATATCAGAACAGAACGATCGAGGCAGCACAAGTGATTGCAGAGCTATTGGAATTAGCAAAGAAGATACGGGACGAGAAGGATAAAGGCAAAGATTTGGGATTAACCGAGGAAGAATTAGCTTTTTACGATGCATTGGCTAATAACGAAAGTGCCGTTCGTGAATTAGGAGATAAAACACTAAAGGAAATGGCTAAAGAATTGGTTGATATGCTTCGTAAAAATACGACTATCGACTGGACAATTAAAGAGAGTGTGCAAGCCAAGTTAAGGGTTTATATTAAAAGATTATTGAAAAAGTACCACTACCCACCAGATAAGCAAGAAGGTGCAACCAAAATTGTATTGGAACAGGCTGAATTATTGGCTAAAGACTGGACTGGTGAGAAATAATTTATGTCTCGATATTACAATCCAAACATAAAATAAAATGACCAAATTATCGCGATCAAAAATAGAATTATTATTTGACTGTCCGAGATATTTTTGGAACGGTATACAAAAATAATATGGCTAAAAAACA
>MHCC01000020.1 GCA_001816475.1 Candidatus Blackburnbacteria bacterium RIFCSPLOWO2_01_FULL_40_20 | reverse complement strand
AACTAACTCAGGTTTGCAATAATTAGGTAGGAACAAGTTGAAAGTTATCGGTTAAAAGAGTAGATAGTTCTTTGTCATATTGTTTAAGGTTTTTAAAGAATTTAAGAGTTTCGTCTCTAAACTCTTTAAAAGTTTCAAAATAGTGGTTGTATGTTACTTTGTTGTGGAAGAATCTCCAGAGTCTTTCAATCAAGTTTAAATTTGGTGAATAGACTGGTAAAAATACAAGTTTAAATCTGGGATGGTGTAGAACCCATCTTTTAACTTCCTTTGCATGGTGATGTGAGGCATTGTCCAGGACAAGATATACCTTCCCTTTCTTTTGTTTTTCTTTGATTGTTTCAAGGAGATGAATTGTTGCTTTTTTGTTAATTGTTTCCTCATCAAGTACAAGTGCAACCTTACCTTGAAAGTTTAAAGCCCCATTTAAGTTGAGTCTTTCCCGTCCTGTGTTTGTTTTAACAAACTTGTCATTTGCTTTTCCTTTAAGTATCCATCCATATGAAGGTTTGGTGTTGTGTTCTGGGTGAGTTGAATCAAGAAAGTAGATCTGATCATTAATGTTGAGACTTTCTTTGAGGCTGTTGTAGGTTTTTAGGAATTCCTCTTGCTTTTCTTTGTTTGCCTTACCGGGAACTATTTTTGGTTTCTTCCATGTAAATCCTAATCTGTGAAGAAGTTTTGTTGTTCCAATTATTGAGTAGTTAACTTTGTAAGTTAAGAAGATATAATCAACAACTTCTTTAGCAGTACGCGTGATATTTTCCTTAAGATACACTTTGAGTTCTTGTTCCTGGCACAAAGTTAATCTTGTTTTACCTCCTGTATACTTTACTTCCAAAAGTCCTTCTACCCCCTTTTCCTTAAACGTTTTTACATATCTTGAAAGTGTAGTTTCATCAAGCATCAATGCTTGTGATATCTGGGTAGGAGTAAATCCCAGATGGAGCATGATCAAAACCTTTACCCTGTCAGCCGCTTTCTTGTTCTTAAGGCTTCTGTGAAGTTGTTTTAAAGAAACAAACTCTTCGTATGTTAAAAATTTAGGCATTACTAATTATGAGACCACACCAATCCCTTCCCTGTCAAATTTCATGCATGCAAACTGGAGTATGAGGAGTATATTAGATTTGATTAGTTTATCAGTTCCCTTTAGTATCCAACCATATGAAGGCCTGGTGTTGTGCTGGGGGTCGGACTTTAGGTCAAATAAGGATATTATCCCATTTGTAAAACCCCAAAAAACAACTAATTGAATACGTAAGTTAACGGTGTTATATTATAGTGTATTATGAAAAAGGCACTAATAACTGGGGCCACTGGACAGGATGGATCGTATTTATCAGAACTTCTGCTAGAAAAAGGTTATCAAGTTTATGCACTTCAAAGGAGATCGTCCCTTCCAAATTCAAATAGAATCGATCATATATATGATAATCCAAAATATCCAAACTTTATCGCACTTTATGGTGACCTTGCTGATGGTTCAAATTTAACTCGAATTATTTCCCAGGTAGAACCAGATGAAGTTTATAATTTGGCTGCTCAAAGTCATGTCAAAGTCAGTTTTGACATTCCGGAATATACCTCTAATATTACCGGGCTTGGAGCCTTAAGAATATTGGAAATTATCAAAGATTTAAAGATTGCAACAAAATATTACCAGGCCTCATCTTCTGAAATGTTTGGAAAAGTATCGCTTATTCCTCAAAACGAGGATACTCCCTTTAATCCCCAATCACCATATGGAATTTCAAAAGTGTTTGCTTTTTATACTACTCGAATCTATCGAGATGCATACAATATCTTTGCTTCGAATGGAATTCTATTTAATCACGAATCTCCTCGACGAGGAGTTAACTTCGTAACAAGAAAAATTACGCTCGGCCTCGCAAGAGTAAAACTCGGACTTCAAGAAACTTTAAAACTAGGAAATCTGAATTCCAAAAGAGATTGGGGTTACGCCAAAGATTATGTGGAAGGAATTTGGATGATTCTTCAACACCCCGAGCCCGAAGATTTCGTTTTAGCAACTGGAGAAACTCATACGGTTCGTGAGTTTGTTGAAGAAGCAGCTAATCATTTGGGTTTTGATATCGTCTGGAAAGGAAAAGGTATCGACGAAAAGGGAATCGACAAAAAAAGCGGTAAAACAATCGTTGAAGTAGACCCTGTTTATTTTCGCCCTACGGAGGTGGACCTCTTATTGGGTAGCGCTACGAAAGCTATGGGGATCTTAGGTTGGAAACCAAAGGTTACTTTTAAGGAACTTGCTAGACTTATGGCAGAACATGATTATGACCTTGTTAAAAAAGAAAAAACAATAGGCCACAAGATCGAGGTACATCATCCTCGTTGGTAATGAAAAAATATTATTATAAAGATAAGTTAATTGGAATAAAGATATCTAAGTTTCCCGAAGGTTCAGTCCCACACACTGGCTCAAGAGAAGCTCAGGAAGCAGTTGGTGTTTTAACTTTAAAATACAAAAGGGGGTCATATTTAAAAGCACATGTCCACAAAAACATTAGCCGTGTTACAACCCACTTACAAGAGGTATTCATCGTAATAAAAGGCAAAGTAAAAATAGATCTTTATGGATCAGATAAAAAATTTTTTAAATACATTTATCTTAAAGAGGGAGAGCTGTTCCTTGCAATGGATGGGGGGCACGCGTTCCACATACTAAAAAATTGCGAAATTTTCGAAGTCAAAAACGGACCGTTTAAAGAAGATAAAATATTTATTTAATAAACTTTCTTATTGACTCACAAACGTAAGTCACTTGTTTATCTGTCAATGTTGGAAACGCAGGCAAACAAATCCCGTTTTCGTATGCATAAACTGCATTGGGAAATTCGGAATCATTGTTTTTCCGTTTTTTGTTCTTAAGATATGAAAAACATGGTTGTTTGTGTAGTGGATAAAAGAAAGTTCTAGGTTCAACATTTTTTGAACGCAAAAAAGCCATTAATTCGTGAGCCCTAGAGTATAATATACCAACTCGAAAGGGTATCCATTCGGCACCTTCCTCTGGTTCAAATAAAGTGATTTTATCTAAACCCTCAAACAATTTTCGATAAAGGCCTAAAATGTGCTCTTTTCGTTTTTTGATTTCATTAAGTTTTCCCAACTGAACAAGACCGATCGCGTTCTGGATATCATTCATCCTAAAATTATATCCCATTGCGGGATGGATAAAGCTTCCTCTATCAATTCTCCCTTGATTCCTAAGATAGAGAAGATTTTCATAAATTTTTTCATCATCAGTAACGACAAAACCACCCTCTGCGGTTGTGATTGTTTTATCTGCAAAAAATGAAAAACAGCCTACTTCTCCAAAAGTTCCCGCATGTTTCCCCTTCCAGTGCACTGCTATTGCTTGTGCGGCATCTTCTATGATCATCAGATTGTATTTTTTTGCAAATCTTAAAACATCATCCATGTTGCATATTGTTCCATAAATGTGAACAGGCATTATCGCTTTTGTTTTTTTAGAAATAAGTTTTTCAGCTTTTGATATATCCATTTGGAAATTCTTTCTATTGACATCTACAAAAACTGGTGTTCCACCTATCATTTCAACAGCCGTCGCAGATGCAACAAAAGTAAAATCAGGAACAATTACCTCATCCCCCGGACCAACTCCAATCGCTCTTAGACCAAGATAAATAGCAAGTGTCCCGTTGGGGGCGAATACGCCATATTTTGCGCCAATTAGATTTAGAAGCTTTAGCGAAAACTCCTTGGATTTTGGCCCTTCTGTTATCCAATTATTATCAAAACACGATTTTATTGCCTTGTATTCTTCTTTACCGATCCATGGAGAAAGTTGTGGTACTTTCATTTTATTTTCTAAAAAGTAAATAGCCGTTAATGGCCATTTTAATCAAATATTGTCCATGTGTAAAGGGCCGTGTTTTGGGTTGTCCATAGGTTCGTGGGTAATAGCGAATTGGAATACTTCCAATTTTCAATCCCATTCTAGCTGCTCCGTAAAGCAACTCAAAATCTCCAAACGGATCCTCAACTCCTAAATTTCCCCACCTATCATAAATTACCTCGAAATTCCTTTTATGTATTGCTTTAATTCCACTCAAAACATCGGTTGTTCGTTGACCTAAAAAAAAGGAAAACCATTTTGCAAAAAAAATGTTTCCAAATTGATTTATAATTGGCATTGCTTTTTTGTCGAGTGGGTATACAAATCTGCTTCCTTCAATAAATTCTAAACGGCCGTTTTTCATAGCACGATAAAAATATTCGATATCCCTTGGATCGGAGGTATCATCACCCTCATATATAATTATGATCTCTCCTTTAGCTGCTTTAAACCCTACCCTTGTTGCATCACCTTGGCCTATCCCTGGTTGACCCATTACCCTAATATTTTTTTGCGGATATGCTTTCATCACTCTTAATATTTCTTCCTTGGTCCCGTCAGTAGAATGGCCCTCTACAAAAAGAATTTCCTGTCTTTTACATATCTTCGGTATCGATTTAACAATCTTTTCAATATTCCCTCTCTCATTTCTTACTGTTATGCAAATAGTTAAACTATCTGAGAAACCCTTCGGAAACAAATGAGGTTCCGGTCGAGCAATTATAAACTGGTCAAGTTTAAGAACATCAAAAAAAGGAAAGACAAAAGATACAAAATTAAATATTTTTCCTAAACCAAAAATATCTAATGGAAAAAGAGTTTTTTTGAAGATCCTAGTAACCTGGAAATTAGCTCCTTCAAGGTAATTATTAATATCCGAAATCGACAACCAGTTTTGTACCCCCTCCTTCCTTTTAAAACCCATTTTTTCGGCTAGAGCCAAAACATGTTGCCATAAATAATTATATTGATAAATGATTACTTTTGTTGTGGGATGACATGCTTCTTGAATTTTCTTTAGAATATGGAACATATCGCCAGTTTTTCCCAAGACTCCGTTTAAGACAATATAATCGAATTTATCAGAAGGCTGGTATTCCTCAAAGGCGCAGTTTACAAATTTAATCTTAGGAAAACGCTTTTTTAGAGCTAGATACAATTTTTCATCTGGTTCAATTCCTACGCCTATATTAGGAGAAAGCCTTTGTAATTCTTGTCCATCGAAAAAACCATAAAAAAGGACTTTCTTCCGGAGGGGAATAAGAAACGAATAAGTATTGCTTATCTTTTCATGATAATAATGCGTCTTTTTTCTTCTCATGTATTATTCTAATCCAGGTTAACTTATCATAAGTTAATTGAAAAAACAACATTTAATGATAAAATACTGTGACAAGAGCTTATGAGGCGGATTTTCCCATTTAAATATCTTCAAGAAAATTGGCTACTTGTTAGTTTGATAACCATTACTGCAATTATCGTATGGTTCAAAATTCTTAATATTGTACCAAGCGATTATGCGTATTTCGGACCATTGGATGTTAGCGATATTAATTATTTTAGTATCAATTCTATATTGTCTAATGCTGGTTTTTTTTCCCAATTAATTTACTTTGCATTAGTACCGCTATTTAGGGATCGTATCGCGTTATACATGGCTTTCCAACTTATTGTTATGATTATGGTTTTTCAAACTTATTATCTTGTAATAGTAAAGATCACTAAAGATAAATATCTAAGCTTTCTCGCAACAGTCTTTTTTATGGCTAATTACGTAGGCACATTTACCATGTTTGGAACAGGAAATAACCAGCGTTTCGTTCAAAGGATTCCCAACCTTCCATTAATTTTCGTTTCCTTCTATTATTTGACCAACTACCTAGAAAGTAACAAAAAAATTAAATTGCTCTTGTCGTATATTCTCTTTATAGCATCCGTGGTGCTTGCCCATTTTAGCATTCTCTTCCTTCCAATTTTTGCAGTTTACCCTTTTGTCTATTTTCTTCTAAACAGACCCAAGTCTGTCACTTTCAAGTCAATATTGTTAATCCCTCTCTTTTTTGCGATGATATCTATTTTACTTACGCGTGGGGATAGCCTTACTAGACCAAACGAATCGCCCTTAAGCTTCATTAAAGAAACACCTATTCAAGCAGTTTTATATCAAATCTCTTCCGTTTCTTTTCCTCAACAATTAACAGTATATATTTCCAAGCACTTATCTCCTCCGATACCTTATCCATATCTTCAAACCCAAAATTTCGTATTAGTTGTTATTGCGATCATCTTTTTAGTGGCATTACTTAGGGGAGGAAAACAC
This sequence comes from Candidatus Blackburnbacteria bacterium RIFCSPLOWO2_01_FULL_40_20, assembly GCA_001816475.1. Taxonomy (GTDB): domain Bacteria; phylum Patescibacteriota; class Microgenomatia; order UBA8517; family UBA10165; genus UBA10165. Next base: position 12,644 of record MHCC01000020.1, on the reverse strand, counting down.
ATCCGATCACTTCCGCTTTACGTTACATTTTTGTTATCCCTACCCATTCTTTCATTTTTTGTAATTTATGCTTATAACCTCGACCCAAACCCCATCAAATTTTTTGATGAAGACAGAATATATTTTTTTCATACAATTTTAATTGCTTTCATTTGGGCCGCTTGTATCAAATTCTTTTTCGGGAAAAATAAAACAGCATACGCTTTGGTAAGTATATTAATAGCAGGTATATTTTTGTTTGAAAATATTTCTTTGATTTGGAAAGGTATTGACAGATACCAATACAGAAGTAACATGTATAGAGCGTTTATCGGGTTCACAAAGACCCACTCTCTATCCTTCAGTGACAAAACAGTAGTGATTTCTCCTCCCGACATGATCCGCACAACCGATCCCTTCATAAGAAGGTTCTATAACCTAGACAGGGCTACTTTTATTGCTCTGGAAGATGGTTGGGTAAAACAAGTTGCTGATACCAAAGCAGATAAAAAGGACGTCTATGTTCTTGATTATAGATATGGGTATAACGCGAACAATGATATTGATCCCCACTCCGTACAAATCATTGATAAAAGCGAGGATTTTAGGACAGGTAAAGATATCAATCAATTTGTAAAACCGTGAGTTAAAAGGAGGATAGCGCTTTTGAATAAATATTAAGTGAGTTGATATCGTTTTGAACAAATCTCCATTCTGCTGTTCTATAATCAAACTGGTCTCTAAAGAATTTTAGCCTTTCGGCGTGTTTTTCGAATTTATCATTGGTTGACCCAACCAAAGACTTTAGTCTATTAATTTTTATATACTCCGCCAACTGTCCAGCAGACGACTCATATCTTTGAGAAGTTTTTTCAATGTGAGCTATATTCTTTGTTTCTGTTATATACTCCAATTCAAACTCTCTCTCTTCAAGAAGATTTTGCATATATTTTGCTTTACTGGAGGGAGAAAAATTAATAAAAAGAACCACCTTTTCTTCAAGCCTTTTCAGGTTATATTTGAAAACAGAATCTGGGTATATCCTATCCATAGCATAAGCATATGGAGTGAAAATAAACAAAGGGAAGAAGAATGGAAAAAATAGCAAAAATGATTTCTTCACTTAAAATGATTATAACCATGTTTTACCATAACTTCAACACCTTTTTACCTTCTTGTCTTCCACCAAATATTTACTATATAATCTACCAAAATGTCTATAAAAGGGAAATCAAAAACAATAACAGGTGACAAGATAGCTATTTGGATTTTAGTAATTTCAGCTATAGCTTTACTTAATTACTACGCTGTCAATCAATCAACAATACACCTCCCGATTTTCGACAATATTCGCTATGGCGATTTCTTGTTTCAAAAATGGTTACTTCCTATAATTGCTTTTTTGGTTTTTGGGTATTTCTTGATTAAAGAAAAACATTTAAGCACCTCAGTGCTTAAACAACATCTGTTACCGATTTTTCTTGTCTCGATATTCCTAATTACTGCTCGTTTTATTAGTTTTGGTCATTGGTTTTACCACGACGATTTAGGGATTGTATCTTATCACTTCTACGATACGAGTCTCCAGGGGATGAGTTGTTGCGCACCGGGTTATTACAGTTTGGGACTCATGTTTTTATTAATTCGCTGGTTTGGGCACGTTTTCGAAGCGTACAAAGCCGTTGGCTTATTTGTCCATTTTCTAGTGGGAATGATCATTTATGTCCTCTCTAACAGCCTCCAAAAAAATAAAACTGTTTCGCTCATTGTTGCTATATTTTTCGTTACTACTCCGACTAATTATTATCAAACTATCTCTGCATTAGAGTTTATGGGTGATAGCTTCTCGCTTTTGTTATTTATTCTTGCCGTCTATACACTTATTAAAGGTTACTGGTCCAATTCCGTTATCTTTGCAGCTGCCGCTATGGAATTTGGGCTTTCCAGGACCCATTTTATTTCATTGCCTCTTCTTATGGTTTTGTGGTTTTTTGCACCTCGAGTCAGCCGTTGGAAACCGCAATGGATAATGTCCGCTGGAGCTTTTTTGATTTTACCCTTTACCTACCTTCGTGTATTTGGTCACGTTACCGGCCCGAATGGAACTGAACTAGAGTGGAACCCTTTATTCGTGTATGCAAGTGTTCTTGTAAGCGTTACAATTCCCCACAATATAATATTCCCCCTTTTTAAAAACCTCCGCGTGCTAACAAGCAACTCGCCTTACATCGCCCCATTTATAGGAATCTTAATAATTACAATTCTATTTTCTATTTTCGTTTGGTTTATCTATAAGAAAAAAAGTGCAACAAAGATACTGTCTCTAGGGCTGATTATTCTCCTCGTTTCTATTGTGTTTCCCGTTCTAAGGGGTTCTCGTATAACTTCTGATTTCTTGGGTTTGACCAATCAATTTTTATCGGGCGTACCTGCACTAAGCACTGGATATGGTATTTTTCCGGCCTTCGGTCTGGTTTTAATCCTTATAAGTATTAGCCAAAACATATCTTTCAAAATTTTCAAGATAGCTCTGGTTCCACTTATTATTTTCAATACCATTTCTTATATGAAGCTCGATTCTAATTTTGCCGACTTGTATGCAGTTAGTGAAAGAGCGGTAAACAAACAAATGCTTCAAATTGTTCCGGATGACGGTAAAGCAAAAATTATATATGTTCCCGATAGGTCCAAATTCTATATTGCCCTAATGAGATTCATTGAAATATTTCGGGCAAAAGAGAATATTACCATAACATCTGATCCAAAAGAGTTTATGAAAGCTTTAGACAAATATAAGCCCACCAAAGACCATCTATATTATCTTGCTCTAAACGAAAATACTTTTCAAATCCATGATTGGTCAGAAAGACTACGCGCCTACCCTCCCAATAAGCTTGAAGCCGGGCTTAAACTTTTACTTGAAGATACAAACCTTAAATTCCTCTCAGCAAGATAGTTAATTATTTTGTTTTTTCGCAATCAGCACCATATTGCCAATTCTTGCTTTAAATTTCAATTTCGAGATACCCGATTTATCCACAACCTTTACTAGGAAATTTTTAATTAATTTTGGAAGAGGTGTCAAATAAAGAAGATAGTCTAAAGAATAAATATTAGAAGAGGGTTTTGCGCAAAGAACCTGGAAGTTACTTTTCTCGAAAACCATCGTCATTGTTTCTAAATTGTATAAATAAGTGTGCTCGATATCTATTATTGGTGATTTTTCACCCAAAATTCGAGCTTGTAAGGAACTTATATTGTGATTAAACGCAAGAACCAAACCACCCGGTTTCAAGACATCAAAACAATTCTTCAAAAATTCACCAGGGCTTGAAATGTGGTCAAGGGTTTGAAAAAAACAAATTACATTAAAATAATTTTTGGGGAACAAACACTTCCTTAGCAAAACACTTTTAATGTTTTTCCTTATTGCTTTAGGAGCCTTTTCAACTGCCTCCTTGCTTAATTCTACGCCATATACCTCTTTATAACCTTGTCTCTTAGCCTCACCCAGTAAAAACCCGCTGCCACAACCAATCTCCAACAGCCTCTCTTTTTTTACGTTATATTTTTCTAACTCGGATAAATAATATCCATAAGTTTTTGTTAAGTCGGCAATCTGTTCTCCATATGTAACTTTACTTTTTTTGTATAATTTATAAAGGGCGCTCTCCGGAAGTATTGGGCTGGAATAAACAAGACCACACTTAAGGCATCTCCATATTTTATAGTGAACTCCATCCGGAAGTCTTCGTGCTGAAAAGACATTTTTATTAATATCGTTAATATTGAAGTTTTGTTTATAAAGGATTTTCTTTGGCGTGCTTCCTCCACAAATCGCACAGACTTGTTTAATCATTAGTTAGTTAGCCCCTTCCTTTGGATCTTTTCACCTTGTGGTCATTAATTATCTCTTGAACAATTGAAACTGGACGGGATTTTACTTCTTCGAATATTCTCCTTAAATACTCACTAATAAAGCTTAACACAACCAGCTGGATGCTCCCCAAAAAAAGAGTAACAATAAGAATTGTCAAAAATCCTTTTGGGGCTCCAGGTAGCAGAAAATAAGTTGAGATGTAAAAAAGAGCTGCTAAGATAGATGCAAAAACACTTACCATTGCTGCGTAAAAAATCCACTCTAGGGGGGCATATGAAAAAGAAAATATTGCCCTTCTTGCCCACCAAAAACCCCTAAAGATACTTGTAGTTGAAACTCCGTCACCCGAAAATCTTTCAGGTCTCACATAAGAAATGCCAATTTGTTTAAAACCAACCCATGCTCTTAATCCTCGCATAAATCTGTCTTTTTCAGGTAGTAGATTAAGCTGATCTACCACTTTTCTGTCCATTAAAGAAAAATCGCCAACGTCTGCTGGAACCTTGATGTAGCTAAGCTTACTGAAAAGGACGTAAAAACTGTGGTAAGCTTGTTCCATAAACCAACCCATACTTTTTTCTCTTTTTCTTCTTACTCCATAAACTACATCGTAACCTTCTAACCATTTTTTGACAAAGTCAGAAATCATCTCAGGTGGGTCTTGAAGATCTCCATCCATAATTACGACTGCCTCCCCAATCGCCTGTTTCATGCCAGTAGTAAAAGCGTTTTGCGCACCGAAATTTCTGCTATGAAGTATTACGGTTAATTTATTATCTTTTTGAGCCAAGTCTTCTAAAATTCTCTGAGTTCCGTCTGGACTCGCATCGTTTACGTATACAATCTCATAATTTGGGGTTATCTTTTTTAATTCGTTTGTTACCCGCTTGTACAACTCCCGAATGTTTCCTTCGTCCCTATAAGCAATTGGAATTACTGAAATAGTCTTTTTGGTTAAATACCTTGACATTATTTATAATGTAGTTTTTACAAATTTCTTATGATATCTTTGATCAAGTTGCTCTAGCAAGTGCAAGTATATAAAAGAAGGCAACAATTTAGCAAGATTGATGGCAAAAAAAACGTTCCAAGGTGAATAGTACTGTACTTTATTATTTGAAATTGCTGCAATGACAGTATCTACAGCAGCCTTTTCTGATAACACAAAAGGCGTTTGTTTGGTAAAAGGATTCATTCCAGTTCTAATTGGACCAAAGAAAATCGTTTTAAAACGTATCTTATTCTTGAATTTTAAATATAAACTTTCAAAAGCGATTGAAAGCGCAGCTTTGCTCGCAGCATACCCTATACCCTCTTCTCCACTTCCCTTGAATGCTGACGACGAAGATATTGCTATGAATTGAGCATTAGGCTTAACCACTTTAAGTAATTTTTCAACACCTATTATTATTCCCAAAAAGTTAATACTGACTATTTTTTTGAGAATTTTGGTATCAAACTCGGGTGACAAATCATTTTCCAAAATCGCAGCACAGAAAATCACAATTTGAGGAATAAACTTTCTTCCATTCAGCGCCCTGACTAACTTCAGCCAATCCTTTTCCTCTGAAACATCGCAAGAGGAAAAACAGAAATTACTTCCCAATTTTTTCTTCGTGTCAGAAAGTAAATCCATACGTCTTGCCACACCCCAAACAATGTACCCATTAAGAACTAATCGTTCTGTAAGTGCTCGACCCACTCCCGAAGAAGCCCCAACTACTAAAACTTTTTCCATTGAGTTTACCTTTTAAGGTTAATATACCACGGCCTATTATTTTTTATCATTTCATCGACCAATCCAGGTATTTCGTCAGACTTCTCCGGCCACCTCGATTGGATGTTGTCCATTATCGCCATTATCCTTCTATCTTCTTCAGACCAGTGAGAAAAACCATCGTGGACGTAATCCCTATCTCTTCCGGAACCAACTAGTCGGACTGGAATTCCCTCATGATCCAAGTAGTTTCGTATTGTCTCGAACGGTCGATAAAGTAAAAAAGGGGTAATTGAATAAGCAAAAGGTATTTTGCCTCTTAAAGCAAGCCCCACAGAAACACCAACAAGCACTTGTTCAGCAGCTCCTACATTAATAAACCTGTCAGGAAAGTCTCTTTTTACCTGATCCCACATCTTGTATCCCAAGTCACCTGTTACAACAAAAATCCTTTCTTCTGTTGTCATTCTCAGGTGAATTTCATAAGCAAATTTTGCGCGCATTGAAATAAGCCGTTCTTGTTGCCCTTCTATTGCTATTTGCCTCTCCGCTAAGTCCATAACTTTTCTTTCTGCAAGTTCAAAACTCTTACTGCCGCTTCATAATCAACAGAATTCATTACGTAATAGTGTGCGTCAAGTCCGTCAAGAAATGGAAAATGGTCAACTTTTGTGAATGCAAAGACAACAAGTGGTTGTTGAAATTCACCGTCATTATCAGAAAGAACTCTGGTTAATTCACTAATATCATGTCCATCAACCCCTACGACATTCCATCCAAAGGAAGAAATTCTTTTTATTAGCGCCGGAAGATCCGTTTCGTCATAGGCAGCATATCCATTTGCATTGACTACAACAATTAGGTTGGTTAACTTTAGTTCAGAGCCCACTCTTAAAGCCTCCCAAACACTTCCCTCTGCACATTCTCCATCGCCAAGCACACAATATACCCTTTTTGAACGGTCCGCCAAAGCCATACCTACTGCAATAGGCAATCCTTGACCCAAGCTTCCAGTTGAGCAATCAATTTCAATTTCCTCATTTCTATCAGGATGAACGTTGAATTTATCAATGTCAAGACTACTAATTACACCCTTTCTTTCAAGAACGGCATAAAGAGCCATGGCCGCATGCCCAGCACTTAATACAAAAGACTCATCCTTTTTTTTGACTCGGTAGATTGCATCAATTATGTCAACACAGGAAAAACAAGAGCCTATATGGCTGGTTCGTCTTTTATATAACAACTGTAGCAATCTTTCCCGTGTTTTAACTTGATCCAAACTTAATTCCTTCATATATTGTGTAGCGAGTGCGATTGAGAAGAATATAATACTCTTTTCCACTCTTTGCAATAGCCCAACTTAGACCTTAAAGCAATTAAATTTTGTCAAAATAATATATCTTGAGATTATTGATTTTTGCAAAGCAAGAGTCAGAAGGCGAGAAAAACAATTTCACGAAACTTAGCTTATCAGCAGCAAATGGAATAACTACGTTTCCATCTCGAGGCTGTATTCCAATTTGTGGAACACTCCAGTCCTCGTTTGGCAAAGTTCCCGGAAGTTTTTCCCAACTTTTACCATCTTCAGAAATTTTTACATATGCTGATATAATATTTTTACAGGAATCAACTTCTATATAAGAAAATTCCATCCTGGATAAATAGAATGAACTAGCAAAATCAACTGTAATTATCCCACTTTCTGCCGACACTTTAAAATTATTAGTTTGTTTCTCGCTTAGATACTCTTTCTTAGTGTGCTCCACGTCATTCTTCCAAACCTTTAGTATTGAAACACCTTCAACATTGACCTCATAAATAGGTTCCAAAAATCGATCTAAATATCTATCAAAATATGAAGTTTTCTCTACGCCTTGATAAACCAGTCCAATGACATACTCCCCTTGTTTCAAATATCCGCTTCTATAGCTATTGTGAAGCTTAAGGTCGGACCTTAGCCAGAACATTGGAATGTTGGGAAGAAGTTCTCGAGCATATGATATTTTCGCTTCAGGCGGCAGATTGTGATTAATCCACACAATACCCTGTCTATAAGCCGCTCCAAAACTATTCCCCCAGAAAGGTATATTTTTTTCTCTAGCTCCTTTTATGCCTCCTACCAAAACATTGAAATATACATTTTCATTGGGATGAATCTTGTATAAGTTAAAAACAGAGAATGTGTACGAGATGGTTATTACTAAAAGAACAAGGGCGTATGCTAAATTTCTCTTTTTAATAACTTTCAGTATTCCAAAAGTCCCGATTCCTGCCATAATTGACATCGCCGGCACATACTCCATAATTTGTCTCACCCCTCCATATATTGTTGTCCCGGACCAGGTAACGCGAGCAATCGGGACTGCTAGCCAAAGCAAAAAAAGCAATGACGTTTTCTTTTTCTCTTTAAATATGTTAATAAGCGAAAAAATAATTCCAAGGGCTGATAAAAACAAAATGGGCAAGGGGGTGGTTGTTATAATCCACCATAATGCATAAGTATTTGTCCCCAAAGGACCCAGAAAATCACTGTTAACATTATTGGTCAACCCTATAACTTTGTAAAACTTAAAAACTGACTCAATTCGAGTTATGGGGTCTGCCCAAAGATAGGGCCAGCTTCCTATGAAAAGTACAATACCTCCCAAAACCGCAAATAAAGTAGCAATTATCAGCCTTTTGTTGTCATTTATCAGCAATCTGACACCGAATTTTTTGTTATACGTACCCCACCAATAAAATAAGAGCCAAGGAAGAAGAACCAAAGGAATAAATAGAATATTAAACTTCGTTCCCAACCCCAATCCCCAAAACAACCCACCAATAATTATCCACAGGATTCTTTTTGTAGTAAATCCTTTCCAAAAACAAAAAATCGTAAAAGACCAAAAAACTGTTTCCGGAATATCTTTTTCATTATTGAAATGTGATTCCGACCAAAAAAGCGGGTATGTTGCCAAAGAGAGAGAAGAAACAACCCCTGCAACCTTTCCAAAAACACTCGCTACCCAATGAAAAACTAAAAACACCAGCAACGATGCAAGGAAAATCGAATAGATTCGGTAGGAGTCGACATCATTTACAATTTTTAGATTTCCAAATAACACTCTATTAAAACCCGAAGATAAAATATCACTTATGGGTGGATGTCCTCCACCGTCATTTTCAATATAGCCACTATAGTCGGCAATATCTGCTTGATAGAAACTTCGTGAGGTAACTTGATCACCTGGAATATCGGCATTTATACTAAGACTTTCAGGATTTTGCCAATACGGTTTCCAGGGAGGCAAATCTGAGTAATTTTTGTTACCTGTTAGAAAATAATGAAGATAAGCCTGACCGCGTGGAAGATGGTTAATTGTATCCCAATTTATTCCATAATGAGGAAGGGTTATCAGTTCAATTATAAAGAATATGACTCCGAATCCCCAACCTATCCAAATAGCATTTTTCATGTTGCCAAATATTTTTACAGTATACCTAAAATTCCCATGCTTTGCCAGGAACTGCGCAGGAACAACCTCTGAGTTATTAGTAAATTGCAAATCGCAGAAAGATATGCGTATACTTACCCTTATACCACAATCTTTGATTTTGAAAAAATGAATTTTAAAAATTATTGGGATATCTTCACTGATAAATTTTCCTCTCTAATTATCCATCCTCAATATTTTATTAAAAGGTATACGAATAATTCAGTGAAGCTTGCGTTACAATACGCGAAAGGCACACTTTTAGACGTTGGTTGCGGGAGAATGCCCTACAAGAAAGAGTTTCTTCCTTGTATCGATAAGTACATTGGTCTGGACCACCCCGAAGTAGCTAAATACTACAAAGGAGAAGAAAAGCCCGACATTTTTGCAGATTCCACCCAAATTCCTTTACCTAGCAGTTCATGTGACACTGTAACTTGCTTCCAAGTTCTCGAGCATATCCCAGAACCAATTAAAGCTTTAAAGGAAATGCACAGAGTACTTAAGAAAAACGGAATAATTATTATCTCTACAATCCAATACTATCCATTACATGATGAACCATACGACTTTTACAGGTACACAAAATATGGTTTAAGCCATCTATTGCATCAAGCCAATTTTGTGGAATTAAAGCATAAAGAAGAAGGTAATATATTTACACTTTTGTTTCAAAGTATAAATATTTATTTAATGTTCATCCTAGAAAACACATCAAAAAGGGATGGACAAAAATTAATTACTATATTACTCGCACCTTTCTTTTTGTCTGTTACAACTTTATTAAACTTGCTAACCTTTGTCTTTTTACCCTTTGACAATAAATCGAAGTTCAGAATAATTCACACATTAGTCGCAGAGAAAAATTAGCTATTTTTTCCTGCACAAAAAAATATAGTTTGGGACCAGAAACATTAAAGCATCGATCACCATTCGGGGGATGTATCTTATTAACCTCGCGTGCTTTGCCAGAGAAATATAATTATACTTCACTGAATTTTTTATAATATTAGCTGTCAGATTTTCTATTTCAAATTTAGCAAATAAGCTCTTCAACTCAGATAAACTTAAATACGTGGCAGGGTAATACCTTTTATCCAGTGCGAGCGCGATTTTTTCTGGAAGAAAATGGATAAATGGAATTCCCGTTTGACCTTCCACTAAAGAAAGTTTATTTCTTGCACCGACAATACAAATTCCCCCAGGCTTAAGAATTCTATAAATTTCATTCACTAACGCTTTTTGATTATTTACAAATTCATATACTTGATTGAGAACTATTACATCGAAATAGTTGTCTTTATAACGAGTATTTTCTGCATTCATCAATAGAAATTCCAAATTTTTTTTCACATATGCTTTTTTAGCTTTTCTAATGGCGCTTTCGTCCGCGTCTATACCCACAGAATATTTAAAATACTGACTCAAGTGTTTTGTAACAACTCCCGTCGAACAGCCGATATCTAAAAGCATGGCTCTATCACTCTTTTTTGTATGAAATTTTATTATTGACGCAATTTGACGTGCAATCTGTTCCCTACCTTTTTCTTCCATAATTTTCGGGACCACTTCAGAATATGAATTTGTCTTTAGCATAATGTTATTTTACTAGACTGCTAAAAAGATTGGAGTATTGAACGCCAACGGCCTTCCATGAAAATTCTCTAGTAATGCGTTGTCTGCCTTTTCTCCCCATTTCTTCGCGGAGAACCTTTGATTTTACAAGGGTGCAGATTGTTTCCCTAATTTTTTTTACATCTCTTTCGTTCACCAAAAAGCCATTTTCCCCATCGTTAATTACAATCCTGTAGCCAGGAAAATTGGAAGTTATTACAGGTTTTCCACAAGCCATCGCCTCCATTACAGAAACAGATTGATCGTCTAGATTTCCCTTTTCATCCCTGACTGAAGGTAATATGAATATATCAGCCAAGTTGTAATAATGAATTAACTCTTGATAATTCACGCTTCCTGTAAAAATAAAGTTTTGCTGCACTCCCAGTTTGCGTGTTAATTTTTCCAAATATTCCCTTTGGTCACCATCTCCAACAATAACAAATACTACATTTGAAAATTTCTTCAAAATTTCAACCGATGATCTAATCAGATACTCAAACCCCTTTTTTGCAACCAACCTTCCAATCCCAAGAACAACAATACAATTATTGGGAATCATCAACATTTTTTTGAGACTCTCGCTTTTGCCTTTATTGAGTTTGAAGAAGTTTGGGTCGACTCCATAGATTATCGTTTCAGACTTTGAAGAAATATCCACGCCTGTTATTTTCTCTAGATCGGAAATAAGTTGGGGGCTATTGCTAGTAATTTTTTTGGATACTTTTGTTGATATTTGTGCGAGTAATTTAAAAAGTGCATTTTTCTTGGCCATGTACACGTCTGATCCAGGTAGGGTTGAAACGACTGGCACTCCAGTGAAAAATGAGACCAAGGCAGCAATAAACCCATTTGGAAGGATCCAATGTGCATTAATCAAATCAATTTTATCCTTCCTTACGAGACTAAGAAGGGCCCAAAATCCAAAAAAATACATGAAGGGTGAAAGTACCCACATCAGAATCGGCAAACCCATGTCATTCAAGAGAGTTTCAGAATAACCTAACTTGTGCAAAGAATTTGGCCAGATGTATTTATAGGTTAAAAGTTTAAAGGTGAGGTCTGTTTTTTTCCACGAATATTTACTACTATATGGAGACAGAACATAGACTTCATTACCAGCGCTTACCATTCCAGTAGCTAAACCAAACATAAAAGGTGCAGCTGTATCTTTTGCAAAACGAGGGAAGGTGTGCGTCAAAATACAAATCTTCATTATCGGTGCGCGGAAGACTAAAGTGAATTCAAAAACTCTTGAATTTTTTGGCCATTTTGATCAATTTGTGATTTAACGTCTCCAGTATTCTTTGTTGATAAGTAGTTCAAGAAAACATTTAAATTATTAAGCTGGTTTTCGATATTACCTTTTTCGGGACCTCCCCCGCTATTAGCTTCCTTGGCCTTTGACCAATTGTCTTTTGCATTCTCTAAAAGTTTTAAAGAAGACTGTAATGTTTTTGAAGCCAAATCTATTTTTCCTTCATTAATTAATTTCTCTGCTTCAAGTGTCCTTTTTGTAGATAGAAAAACCTGATAGTCAGACTTTTGTGCTTTTCCGAATATCAAAATTCCTCTAAGTTTTTCTTTTACAGTCTTCAATGAATATAGAGATTCACCCATTGTCTTTCCAGAAGCCAATGGCCAGAAAAGCTCAAAAGAATTAACTTCCTTTGGCACAGAAGAAGGTGTTGGAGAGGGGCTTGGCGAAGGGGCTAATGCGTTTTTAAGTGTTGACACTGAAGCTGGTTTGTTGACTTTGGCAAAAATAGGCTGTGCACCGACAAACAAAAAAAACAAAATTGCAAAAAAGCTTATCGCCAGCTTCCACATAAGGTAATCATACAATGGTATTTGCCAAAGTCAAGAATCTAATTATATCTTATTGTAGGCAGGTCAGCACATGGTATACACTTTACAGGTGAACGATATGTTAAGTATCGTAATACTTGTTTAACACTCTTTGGGCAGGAGTATG
>MHCC01000019.1 GCA_001816475.1 Candidatus Blackburnbacteria bacterium RIFCSPLOWO2_01_FULL_40_20 | reverse complement strand
CGAACAACAACCGAAAATTCTCTTCCCTACTACAGGATAATATGTCTGTGAAAATATTTTGTAAAAAGGGAACTTAATTATTAATCCGATTAGGATAGTGGCAAAGGATTTAAAAGGGGTCTAAAACGCTAATATATTGCGTCACATTTCTATAAATTGTGTTTCCACTCTTCAATGGCCCTTAAGTTATAACCTCCTTGGTTGATAAGCTCTTTGCCAAACTTTAGAATTTTTTCATCTTTTGGCATTGTTGTGCGCTCAACCATGTTAGGCATTACAATTACAATGTCGCACAATATTGACTACCCCGCTTTTTAAGTGTTAAACTGACTTTGCATGGAACCTGCTCTTGAAAAACAAAAATCTGAACTTGAAAAAACTGTTCAGGAATTTTTGGAGTATTTGGAAGTTGAACGTTCGGTCTCTCCCCTAACGGTTCGAAATTATGCTCACTACCTTCGTAGGTTCACAAGCTGGATGCTTGACCACGCAAAACTTAAGCTTACAGACGTAGACAGTGATGCGGTTAGGCAATTCAGGCTTCATCTTTCGCGCCTTCAAGATAAATTTGGCTCTCCCCTTTCAAAAAAGACTCAAGGCTATCACGCGATTGCGCTTCGTTCGTTTTTAAGATGGCTTGTTAAAAACGACCGTCAAGTATTAAGTCCGGACAAGATTGAGCTTCCAAAGATGGACGACCGGTCGCTGAAGTTTTTGAATGGAGAACAAGTCGACAGGCTTTTAAACTCCCCTTCCCTATCAAGCATAAACGGCAAACGCGACAAAGCTATCTTGGAAGTTTTATTTTCAACCGGGCTTCGTGTTTCAGAATTGGTTTCTTTAGATCGTGATAAAGTAGATTTAGAAAGGCGTGAATTTGGAGTTATTGGTAAAGGCGGAAAGGCCCGAGTCGTCTTTTTGTCTGGTCGAGCTGCAGAATGGGTTCAAGGGTATCTTGACTCTCGAAGCGACAACTACTTACCATTGTTTATTAGGCATAAAGGGAAATTTGGGCCTGGTGTGGCTGACGAGGAAACACGCCTAACGGCTAGGTCAGTCCAAAGAATGATTAAAAAGTATGCAAGGAAAGTAAATATTCCGGTCGACGTTACGCCCCATGTGATGAGGCATTCGTTCGCTACAGATCTTTTAATGGCTGGGGCCGATCTTCGCAGTGTCCAGGAAATGTTGGGCCACAAAAATGTTTCAACAACCCAAATTTATACCCATGTTACAAACAGACAATTAAGAGATGTCCATGACGCATTCCACGGCAAGGGTGGAAAGTAATTTGACAATGGATTTTAAAAACCGTAAATTAAATTAATGTCTAAGAAGAAAGTTTTAAAATCCAAGAAAACTGAAAGCCCTAAAGTTGTATCAAACAACAATAATTTTCTTCTCCTTTTATTTTTCGCTGTCTTTGTTGCACTTGTAGCCGCCTTTTTGGAATTCCGTACAAAACAGGTTAATCAAGAAATACCAATGAATACTTCTAATGTTAAAATTGATTCCAAGTCTACAGCAAAAGAAAAACTAAGGGAATCAATTAAAAGGTGTGGTGATTTCCCCGAGGAAGTTCCGCCTCCATCTCCCGGAGGTTTTAGTCAAGTAGATGGGCCTGTGTGGTCTCAAGATTGTATGCACATAGCCTGGTCGCTTTGGGAAGGTGGAATTTCTTGGGAGGGTTCAGTGGATGAGGATAAAGCCTCACCCCTTCCGTCCCCAGCACCTAAGAAAATTACAAACAATGAAGGTGTTTTTGTCTTCACAAAAGTGACAAAAAACATTCAAAGAGTTTATGTTCCACAGAGAAAGGCAGATGGTTCAATCTCGTACGGCATCTTGAATGAATGGCTGGATAACGATGCCATAGCTTATACTGTTAACGAAGAAGGAACTTTTGCGTACAATTTGACTACCAAAAAGACTGAGTAGCCAATTTTCCTCTGTTGATTATTATTTCACGATCGTATATCATTAGAACATGGCTGCTGTTAAAAAAGCTACAAAAAAGAAAACAACCACGAAAAGTTTGGTTGAGACTCCAATAGGTGAGCGTCCAGAAGAATCAGTACGCACTTCGCCAAACCCCTTTACAGTCAAAAGAATTGGCATTGGATTGTTAATTGGGATAATTGTTGTTTTAGCAGTTTACAAAAAAGGAATTTTTGTTGTAGCTACTGTTAATGGTCGCCCCATAACAACAGTTGAACTTCTAAGTAAATTAAATCAAAATTACAGGAATCAAGAGTTAGATAATATGGTTACTGAAAGAGTTATCCTCGACGAGGCTAAGAAAAAAAATGCACTACCCGCAAATCAAGAAATTCAGGATAGGGTTGCAGATATTGAAAAACGTTTTGGCGGGAAAGAATCTTTCGACAATCTCTTGTCACAGCAAGGACAAACAAGAAGCATGGTTGAAGATCAATTAAGGTTACAGCTTGCTTTTGAGAAACTTTATTCAAGTGAAACGGTTGTAACCGAGGAAGAAATAGACGATTTTGTTAAGCAAAATAAAACACAGTTGCAAGCAACTGACCCAGAAGGTCAACGTAAAGAAGCTTCAGACACACTGAGACAAAGAAAGTTATCCCAGATTTCACTACAAAAGCTTGAAGAACTCAAGAAAAACGCAAATATCCAAATGTTCTAAGCTTCATCTACTTCTGAAGTCTCTTTGTTTTCTGCTACATCTTTGTCAAGCAATGCAACAGCGGCAACTGAGTCGTTTTTCGGTTTGCCAAAGCGCATTAAGATAACGCCTTGGGTTGCTCGTCCAAGTTTGGGGATGTTCTTCAAAGGTAATTTGATAACCTGTCCGGAGCGGCTTGTTATAATAACTTGGTCGATGTCTTGAGTTACCATTAATGCCGATGAAAGTTTGCCTGTTTTGTCAGAAATTTGGGCAATTTTGACCCCCGACCCTCCTCTTTTTTGTAGCGGAAAGTTTGAAACTGGAGTTCTTTTCCCTAGCCCGTTTTCGGTGACTACTAAAATGTCTCTGTATACTTTTTTCCTTTTGTCTTCAACTGAGGCGGATTTGCTTGGAATAATTTCCATTGAGATCACCTCGTCGTCTGTGGTAAGCCTGACTCCCCTAACGCCTTGTGTATTACGGCCCACTCCTCGTATATCAGTTTCTTTAAACTTTATGGACTGGCCTTTTCTCGTTGCCATCAAGACATGGTCCTCGCCTGAGGTTGGTCTTACCCAGGCTAGCGAGTCGCCTTTTTCTAGCCGTATCGCAATAAGCCCGGAGGAACGGATGTTTTTAAAAGCAGACAGTGGAGTTTTCTTTACTGTTCCCCCTCGAGTTGCCATCATTAGATATTTTGCTCCTTCTTGGGATTCAACGGGCAAAACTGCTTGAATTGTTTCTCCCTGGTCAATGTTAATAAGGTTTACAATCGCTTGACCTTTTGATTGTCTTGAAGTCTCTGCAATTTCCCAGGCTTTGATTGAAAATACACAGCCATGGTCGGTAAAGAACATAATTTGGTCGTGAGTTGAGGCTGACAAAATGTGTGCGATTTCGTCCTCTTCTTTAGTTGTCATCCCGACGACTCCCTTTCCGCCGCGACGTTGTGCTCTATATGTACTTATTGGAACACGCTTTACATAACCTGTCTTAGTTAAAGTAATGATCGTTTCTTCTTTTGCAATCAAATCTTGTTCCGAGATTTCCCCTACTGGTTGAGCATAAACTTTAGTTTTTCGCTCATCCCCAAACTTTTCTTTAAGTGCGCCAACTTCATTTGTGATGATAGTTAAAATCTTTTCAGGGTGCATTAGAAGATCTGTCAAAAAGTCAATTTGCTCTTTAATTTTTTTATACTCTTCTTCGATCTTATCACGCTCAAGCGCTGAGAGCCGGCGGAGTTGCATATCTAAAATTGCGGTTGCTTGAAGTTCGGTTAAGCCGAATTTACTCATCAAGTTTTCTTTTGCAACGTCAGAGTTTTTGCTTTGTCTGATTGTTTTAATAACTTCATCTAAGTTGTCTAGCGCAATCTTTAAACCTTCTAAAATGTGACCTCTTCTTTTGGCTTCTGTTAGTTCATAAATTGATCTGCGTGTTACAACTCTTTGTCTGTGCTTAACGTACTCAACTAAAATTTGTTTTAGGGCTAAAGTCTTTGGCGTTCCGTCTATCAAGGCAACAAAGTTTGCTGGGAATGTGGTTTGGAGTGACGTATGCTTGTATAAATTATTTAAAACTGCTTTTGGCCTTGCATCTTTTTTAAGTTCGATAACTACAGACATTCCTCTTCTGTCTGATTCATCTCTAAGGTCTGAAATGCCTTGAATCTTTTTGTCTCTCACGAGCTCTGCAATTTTTGCAACGAGTATTGACTTGTTGACTTGATACGGAAGCTCTGAAATAACAATTCTTGATTTTCCGCGCTCCCCTTCTTCGATTTTTGCAACTCCACGAACTATTACAGTTCCGCGTCCTGTGCCATAAACCTCGGGAAGATTTTTACCCCCGTAAATAAGTCCTCCGGTCGGGAAATCAGGGCCTTTGACATACTTTAGAAGCTCCTCGACTGTAATATCGGAATCAAAATCAGTTGCTGGCGGAGCAATATCAATAACTTTTTGCTTACCTTCAGAAACTGCTAGATCAATCTTCTTAATTACGAAATCTGCAGTGTTTTCTTCGACTTTCTTAGACTTTGACTTAGACTCTTCTGATTCTTGCTCTATCTCAACCACCTTACCTTTTTTGATTGTGGCTACTACTGCGTCTACTACCTCTCTTAAGTTGTGTGGGGGAATCTTTGTTGCCATACCGACAGCAATTCCCTCAGATCCCATTAAAAGTAAATTCGGAAGGCTTGCTGGCAAAAATATTGGTTCGTTTAAAGTTCCGTCGAAGTTTTCTATAAATTCAACTGTGTCTTTTTCGATATCTCCCAGAAGCTCTTGCGAAATTTTTGCAGGTTTGGCTTCAGTGTAACGCATCGCGGCAGCGGGGTCTCCGTCAACTGAACCAAAGTTTCCTTGTCCGTCAACTAACGGATATCTCATTGAAAAGTCTTGGGCCAAACGTACAAGCGCATCGTAAATTGGACCGTCGCCGTGTGGATGGAATTTTCCCATAGTTTCACCTACTATTTTCGCTGATTTTGTGTAGTGGGATCCGGCTGACAAGCCCATTTGGTGCATTGCGTAAAGAATTCTTCTGTGGACTGGTTTCAACCCGTCTCGTACGTCAGGAAGAGCGCGTGCAACGATAACGGACATTGCGTAATTTAAGTACGATTTTTGTACTTCTTCGGTTATTTCTACTTGTCTGATTTTACCAATATTCATAGATTAATTTTCAATTTACAATTTTCATTGAATTCCGATATGGTCGGAATGAATTTTCAATGTATAAAATTGTGGTTTATATCAAGAATGGTGCTAAAAGAAGCGCTACAACGTTGGCGACCTTAATCATAGGATTAATTGCCGGTCCGGCAGTGTCTTTATAGGGATCTCCAACTGTGTCTCCCGTCACTGCTGCAAGATGCGCAACACTACCCTTTCCACCAAAGTTTCCATCCTCAATATATTTTTTAGCATTATCCCAAGCTGCTCCTCCTGTTGTCATAGAGATTGCAACAAATAGCCCGGTAACAATTACTCCAATTAGAAGCCCTCCCAGTGCACGACTTCCCAGGAGCAATCCTACAGCGATAGGAACAACTACCGGAAGAAGTGCAGGAACTACCATTTGACGCAAAGCCGCTTGAGTTACGATATCGACGCATCGGGCGTAATCTGGCCTGGCGGTGCCTTTCATTATACCTTTAATTTCCTTAAATTGGCGCCTTATTTCGACAACTATTGCAGTCCCTGCTGTTCCCACGGCCTCAATTGCTAGGCCTGCAAAAAGATATGGTAAGCTTGCCCCAATTAGAAGACCGACCAAAACTTGTGGATCTGCTAAGGAAAACGTAACGTCGGAGCCAGCTCTACCCAATTCTTGGACATATGCCGCGAATAAAACTAAGGCTGCAAGTCCCGCTGAGGCAATAGCGTAGGCTTTCGTAACTGCTTTTGTTGTGTTTCCCACGGCGTCTAGGCTGTCCGTGATCTCGCGAACGCTTTGTTTTTGGCCCGACATTTCAGCAATACCCCCAGCGTTGTCAGTAATTGGACCGAAGGCATCAATTGCAACGATTATCCCGGTTAGGGAAAGCATGCTGACGGCTGCAATGGCGATTCCATAAAGCCCAGCCATGTTGTATGAAACTAAAATAGCAGCAGCAATTAGTAATATGGGCGCAAGCGTAGATTTCATCGAAAGTGCGAGTCCTGCAATAATGTTTGTTCCGTGCCCTGAGAGGGAAGCTTCCGAAACATGCTTAACGGGTTTTGAGTTTTTACCGGTAAAGTATTCAGTTATAACAACCATCCCAACGGTTACAATCATTCCAATCAAAAAGGTGGTAAAAAGTTGGGTGTAGGTTATTCCGGGAAGGCGAGGTGGGTAGTAAGCAATAACCGCGCCAAGCCCTACGACCGCAAATGCTGCAGCGCCGGCCAAACCCTGGTAAAGAGCGGCCATAATTCTATTACTCTTGGGGAGCTTGACGAAGAATGTTCCGACAACTGACCCAATAAGCGCAATCGCCCCGATTAGAAGTGGGAACATTATTGTTGAATTTGCAGGGAAAAGTAGTGAGCCTAAAAGAATGGCAGACACGGTCGTTACAACATACGTTTCGAAAAGATCTGCGGCCATACCGGCATCGTCTCCCACGTTATCTCCGACCAAATCCGCAATAACTCCTGGGTTTCTCGGATCGTCTTCGGGAATTCCCTTTTCTATTTTTCCAACCATGTCTGTTCCAACGTCCGCGCCTTTTGTATAAATTCCTCCTCCAAGGCGCGCGAAGACGGAAATTAGTGATCCACCAAATCCAAGAGCGACGAGTGGGCCTGTCGGGTTGACGCTGAGAAGAGTTGAGACTAAAACAACAATACTAAGAGAAAATAAGGCAAGGGACGCAACCATCAGTCCAGTTACTGCGCCACCCTGGAACGCAACTTGTAGAGCTTCGGCCAATCCTTTTTTCGCAGCTTGTGTTGTCCTGACATTTGCGCGGACTGCTACCATCATGCCTGTAAATCCGGCAACAGCCGAAGCTGTTGCACCTAGCGCAAACCCCAGGGCGTACCCAACGCCTAGGGCCAAAGTCAAAATGGCGATAAGCACCAAGGCAACGGCGGCAACAGTTTTGTATTGCCTCCCCATGTATGCACTTGCTCCCTCAGCAATTGCTTTGGCGATTTCTTGCATTTTTGCTTCTCCCGTTGGCAGACTAAGAATATTCTTAATCAGGAAAGCACAATACAACAATGTGACGAGCGAGGCAGCCAGTGAAATTAAAATGATAGTATCCATATTCAGTTAATTTGAAATTTGTCGTTTGGCCTATTATATATCGAGCGTGGCCATTTTTGCACGCGATTGTATAAATTTCTTTCTTTGAGAGACTTCTTCTCCCATCAACATACTAAATATTCTATCAACTTCTGCTGCATCTTCAATATTTATTTGCTTCAAGGTTCTGTGCGCCGGGTCCATTGTAGTTTCGCGAAGTTGCTCGGGGTTCATTTCTCCAAGTCCTTTGTACCTTTGAATTGTCACTTTACCATTCCCGTATTTTTTAACAATGTCATTTTTCTCATTGTCGGAGTAAGCATAATAAATATCTTTCCCGATTTGAACTTTATACAGTGGAGGCATTGCAAGGTATAAATACCCTCTTTCTATAAGTTGAGGGATGTGACGATAAAAAAAGGTTAACAGTAATGTTGCGATATGCTCTCCATCTACATCTGCATCGGTCATAATAATAACCCTGTGATACCTCAGTTTTTCCGGGTTTAATGTTTCCCCTATTCCTGCACCAAGTGCGATGATTAAATCTTTTAGAACTTCAAACTTAACAATTTTGTCCAAGTGTGCTCGTTCAGTGTTTAATATTTTTCCTCCCAAGGGTAAAACTGCTTGAAACTTTCTATCCCTCCCTTGTTTTGCAGATCCACCTGCTGAAACTCCCTCAACAATAAAAAGCTCTGAATTTTGAGCATCTTTTTCTTGGCAGTCTGCCAATTTTCCAGGCAAAGAACTTCCTTCAAGTGCTCCTTTTCGCAGGACTGCATCTTTTGCGGCTCGGGCTGCTAAGCGGGCTTTTGCGGCAAGTGTAATTTTTTCAATAATCCGTCTTGCGTCATTTGGGTTTTCTTCAAAGTAAATGTCCAGTTGTTCTTTTACTGCTTGGGCTACAAAGCCTTGCACTTCTGGATTATTTAGTTTTGCTTTTGTTTGTGACTCAAATTGAATTTTGTTGGTGGGGATTTTAACAAAAATTGCAGCTGTTAAACCTTCTCGAGTATCTTCTCCAGACAATTGATCAACAACTTCTTTGGCAACTCCACTTTTTCTTGCATAATCTATTATTGAACGGGTCAATCCCATTCTAAATCCTGTTAAATGAGTTCCTCCGTCAACGGTCTTGATAACGTTAACAAATGACTCAACGTTTTCTGAGATTCCATCGTTGTATTGGAGGGCGACTTCTTCTGCAATATCTCCATTTTCTTTTGAAAAATAAATAACATCTGTAATAGCTTTTTTGTCTTTGTTTAAATGCGCAACTAAACTTTTTATTCCTCCCTCAAAGTAAAAAGTTTTTGTGATTCCTGCACTTTCGTATGTCAGGTTAAAGGTAAGTCCTGCAATTAGGTATGCTCTATTTCTTATCGAGTCCTCAATTGTTTTTGGGTTCCAAACTTGTTCACTGAATGTTTCTTTTGAAGGAAAAAATGTAGTTTTGGTACCAGTTTTGTTTGAAGCCCCAGTTTTCTTTACTGGTCCTTGAGGCACCCCAGCTTTGTATGTTTGTTTAAACGAAGCTCCGTCTCTGAAAACTTCAACCTCCAACCAATCAGACAGCGCGTTAACAACTGAAGCACCTACACCGTGTAAACCTCCTGAAACTTTGTAAGCACCTTCGTCAAACTTTCCTCCGGCATGGAGCTTGGTCATGATGAGTTCAAGTGCAGAAACACCGGACTTGTGCTTTTCAACAGGGATTCCTCGCCCGTTATCTTCAACTGTAACAGACCCGTCTTTGTGGATTACCACCCAAATTTCTGTGGCTTGGCCAGCCAAGGCTTCATCAACTGAGTTGTCAACAATTTCAGTTAAGAGGTGGTGAAATCCTCTTGCGTCAGTTGAGCCAATAAACATTCCAGGACGGCGCCGCACAGGCTCCAAGCCTTCAAGAACTTGAATGTCTTTTGCTGTATATGTAGATTTTTGAGGCATTACTTAATCCGCTCCTTTAAACCCAAAACATGGGTGATTTAGCTTCAATTTGCTTCCACCCACTACGAATAGTATACCTTTTTTAAACTACCTTTGCAAGGTGAAAATGTGTATACTTTCGCTAATGACAATCTGGCTTATTATTCTAACTTTTGCGGTAGTTTCAGCAGCATTTGTATATACTAAAAGATATTCTTCAAGTCGTAGGATTGGCAGTCTTTATTTTATCCAATTTTTCTATTTATTTGTTCTTTCCCCTGCAGTTTTTATATCGCTTTTAAATATTGCGCTCAATATTTACCTGCGTGTGCCTACTCCTGAGGCAATTGACGGCAGCCTCTTGTTTTCTCTTTTTGCACTTTCTTTAGCCATTGGAGTAGCGGGAAATGGAATTCATTCAACATCAACAAGCGTTTTTCAAGCATTTCAAAAGCGTTCCCAACTTAAAGCTTTTTTGACCAATGAGGCGTTTCACGGCCCTTTAAGCCACGATATGACTTTTGCTGGAAGCCTTTTAACCGCTTTTTTCTTATCCCTTCTTGAGATAACAAGACCGGCGTCGTACTCACAAAGCTTAACAATATTTATTTTTTTAGGAATATTGATTGGTTTGGCTCAGGCAATTTCAATTATCTGGAGTACTCACATTGGTTTAAACCTCGGAGTGTCTTTCATTTGTGTTGCTATCTTGAGTTCTTTTTTACCTCAAATGCAAGACAGCTTGTTTCTTTACCCGATCGCCATTTCGATGTTTTCACTTCTGGCAACAACATTTGTAATTTTAGCGTTTGTAGGGCTTAGTGTCGTACTGTTTAAGAGTACTACGAAAAAGATGGTAAGGTTATTGTTCCCAACGGGGCATCCGATTCACGAGTCTTTTTCTTTCTTTTAATAATGTGGGTAGTTTAGAAGCAAGTCTCCCAGAGCCATTTTGACATTTACGTTTGATTCTAAATCTTTTCTTGTTTGCTCAATTTTTTCTATCAAGCTGAGCAACTGGCTGATTGTCAAATTACCTTTCACACTTTGTCCCCTTGTCCCTTTATCCCTTTGTTGCATGTCTACTATTGTATATTGTCTTGCTGCCATAATTTGTTGAGTGCAAAATTCTATTGCTTTTTCCCTCTCACCTATTTCTTCAAGGAGACATAATCTTTGCCCTGTTGACATCGATAGTGTGTCAAACAAGGATGTGGCCTTAACTTCGTCTTGCAGTGGGGTGGAATTTCCCAAGTCTATAATTTGTGCACGAGACACAATTGTTTCCAAAACAATGTCCGGATTTGGTGCCGTCATGATAATAATAGTATTTGAGGGTGGCTCTTCAAGGGTTTTTAGAAATGCATTTGCAGCCTCAAGAGTTAGCAAGTGGACGTTTGTAATTATGACTGCCCGGATGTCCTTGCTTGAGAATGTTAATTTTTTGCGTAAGGCACGCACGGACTCTATCAAATAAGACTCGAGAACAATCGTTTCTGAAGCAGAAAATTGCTTTGTCAGTTCTTCGATCTTTTCGTTTCTTTTTTCAGCGTTATTCCCTGTAATTAAAAATGCATGCATAAATATGGAGCATAGATTTTTCTTTTATTGCCTTTGTTCTATGAACTGGTTTCAAAACTAGTTCATACAACCTAGCGAAGCTCCCAAAACGAGCTCACAAGGCGAGTTTTGAAACAGGTTTTATGTTCTAGTCTCCTTGACATTTTACCACCTTCTTGAGCATAATGAATTATGTCTGCCCAAGGAGTTAGTGATCAGTCCTTTGCCCAAGGCAACACTTTGGTAGATGTTTTAGTTTCTCAAGGAATAATAAAAACTGATCAAGCCCAATCGATAAAGCTTCAAGAATTGCAAACCAGCAAAAACCAAGAAGAGTTACTAATCTCAAGCGGGTTGGTTACTGAAGAACAGCTGGCACGTAGCAAATCTGCATTGTACAGTGTACCCTTTGTTGATCTTGAACAAACACCGATATCACCTGAAGCACTTGCAATTTTGCCGCAGGCGGTTGCGTCAAGGTTTTTGGTAATTCCAATTGAAATAAATAAAGAAAAAAAACAGTTGTCTCTTGCGATGGCAGATCCTTTAGACATTAGCGCAATAGGATTTGTTGAGCAAAAAACAGGGCTTGGGGTTAGACCTTTAACAGCCCTGCCTTCCCAGGTGCAAAAACTTATCGCTGAACGTTACTCGGTAGGACTAGCACAAGAAGTCACACAAGCTTTAAAAGAAGCTCAACCGGGTTCGGAAAAAACTGTTGATGTCTCCCGACTTTCAGAAGTTATTAGCGAGGCGCCAATTGCAAAGATTGTAAAAGAGCTATTAGAGTTTGCAATGAAGTCAAGAGCCTCAGATATCCATATCGAACCTGAGGAAAAAGGAACGCGGGTTCGCTATAGAATCGACGGAATATTGCAAGAGAAATTTACAATGCCGCGCAATTTTCACGACTCTCTTATTTCCAGGATAAAAATTCTTTCGGGAATGAAAATTGACGAGAAAAGAGTTCCTCAAGACGGAAGATTTAATTTTAAAGCCGGAACAGATGAGGTTGATTTGCGTGTTTCCTCGCTCCCAACAGTATTTGGTGAAAAAATTGTCATGAGGCTGTTAAAAAAGTCGGGTGGAGTCCCTAAATTATCCGACTTAGGCTTAAGAGGGCGTGCTTTAAAAAATCTTGAAGATGCAGTCTTGCGACCTCACGGGATTATTTTAGTTTGCGGTCCAACAGGTTCTGGAAAAACCACAACGCTCTACTCTCTTCTTTCTCGGATTAATACTCCAAAGGTTAATATTGTTACGCTTGAGGATCCTGTTGAGTATAAAATCTCTGGGGTTAATCATGTTCAAATCAATCCTGACGCAGGGCTTTCTTTTGCCTCAGGACTTCGAGCTTTTTTGCGCCAAGATCCAAATGTCATAATGGTAGGAGAAATACGGGATTCAGAAACTGCCAATTTGGCAATACAGGCAGCGTTAACTGGACATTTGGTTTTTTCAACGCTGCATACAAACGATGCAGCAGGTGCTTTACCACGTCTACAGGATATGGGTGCTGAGCCATTCTTACTTGCCTCAACCATAACTGCGATTTTGGCCCAACGCGTTGTTCGTAAAATTCACGAGTCTTGTAAAGAAGCCTATGACCCCGAGCATGCGGTAGTTGAAGACATGAAACAAGTTCTGGGAAAATTGTGGCCTTTTGATTCCTTCGATGGAGCTCAGGACAAGTCCGCTCAGGGCAAACCCGTTAAGCTTTATCGTGGCAAAGGAGACGGGGAAGATGGTAATACTGGTTACCTCGGAAGAATTGGGGTATATGAGGTGATACCAGTGACGGAAAAAATTGGTAGACTGATACTTGAGCGTGCACCAGCTGTTGATATTCAAAAACAAGCTGTTGAGGAAGGTGTGGTAACAATGAAGCAAGATGGGTACTTGAAAGCTTTAGAAGGATTGACTACTATAGAAGAAGTGCTGAGAGTGGCACAAGAATAAAATGGAGTTTCAACAATTACTACAACTGGTAGTTGACAAGAGGGCATCAGACCTTCATCTTGTTGTCGGAATTCCGCCTACACTGCGGGTAGATGGAATGCTTTATCCAGTTTCCACAGAGCCACCTCTTTCGCGTGAAGAGGCAGAAAAAATAGTTAAAAGCTTTTTGAATCCTGAACAGTGGGAGCGCGTTTTAGTAAACAAAGAAATTGATATTGCATTGGCGTTTTCCCAAGATGCACGTTTCAGAGTAAATGTTTACTATCAAAAAGGCACAGTTTCTGCAGCCCTGCGAAGAATTCCTCTAAAAATTCCCAAAATTGATGATTTGAAGCTTCCTAAAATTTGTTACAACTTTACAAAACTTCGCCAGGGTCTGGTTTTGGTTACTGGGCCAACTGGGCACGGAAAATCAACAACTTTGGCTGCAATGATAAACGAGATAAACCAAACACGCCCCGCACACATCCTAACAATTGAAGACCCTGTTGAGTTTATTTTTTCGTCTTTGAAATCTATTATCTCTCAACGGGAAATGCGCGAAGATACCCATTCATGGGAAATTGCGCTCCGCTCCTCGCTTCGTGAGGATCCAGACGTAGTATTGGTCGGAGAAATGCGAGACTACGAAACAATTGCTGCTGCCCTAACTGTTGCCGAAACTGGGCATTTGGTTTTTGCAACACTCCATACCAATTCAGCAAGTCAATCAGTCGACAGAATTGTAGGTGTTTTTCCAGAAGAGCAACAGTCACAAGTAAGATTACAGTTGTCAAATGTTCTTGAAGGCGTAATTTCCCAAAGGTTGATTCCGCTACTCGGGGAAGGTCGTATTGTTGCTTGTGAAATTATGACTGGAACAGCTGCTATAAAGACAATAATAAGGGAAGGTAAATCCCACCTAATAGATAACATTATTCGAACATCCTCAGAGTTTGGAATGACTACGCTTGAAACTGTGCTTGCAAATTACGTAAGACAAGGATTAATTTCAATGGATGAGGCTTTAAGTTTTTCTCTTCACCCCGAGGAACTTACAAGGATGGTCAAAGGAAGCACGCAATAATTTTCGATTTTTATGCGCCGTTTTAATTATCAAGCAAAAAATTCAACAGGAAAGCTGGTTCGCGGAAAAGTTGAAGCGCCCAGTCCTCAAGAGGCTGCGAGACTTTTAGCGTCGCGTGGACTGGTTGTTTTAAAGATTTCTCCAGAAATAGATTTTCCCCTTATATCTTTGATTCGCGGTTTTACCACAAAAAAGGTATCAACAGCTGATATTGCATTAATGACTCGCCAGTTTGCGACAATGATAAGCGCGGGGTTACCGATAACGGACGCACTTTTAATAATGAAGGCGCAGTCGGGAGCAAGCTTAAAAACTGTAGTTAATCAAATACTTACTGATATCGATGGCGGCTCCACACTTTCTTCAGCGCTTGAAAAATACCCCCAGGCCTTTTCAAAAGTTTATGTATCTTTAGTGAAAGCTGGAGAGGCAGGAGGTGTTATGGATAAAGTATTAAATCGTATGGCTGAAAATCTTGAAAATCAACGGGAGTTTCAGTCAAAAGTAAAAGGGGCATTAATTTATCCCATTATTGTTGTGATTGGAATGATTGCAGTTGCCGCAGTCATGATGTTTTTTGTATTGCCAAAAATTATGACAATTTATGAGGATTTTCAAGTTGAACTTCCTTTGCCAACCAGAATCCTTATGAAAGTTACCAATTTTTCGGCGTCTACGTGGTGGCTTTTTCCATTACTAATACTGGGAGCGTACATGGGTTATAAAGCGTTTACAAATACTAACGCAGGGCGGGAAAAGGTGGCAAAAATTAAATTTAAATTTCCAATTACAGGGAATTTGAGTAGACAAATCGTTTTGGCTGAATTTACCAGAACTTTAGGTCTTCTTGTCGGAGCGGGAATCCCCATATTGCAAGGATTAAAAATAGTCTCAGATTCGGTTGACAATGTTTTAATTAAGAACTCCCTTGTTCGAGCCTCGGATAAAGTAGAAAAAGGCTTTTCTCTCTCATACGCTCTTTCACAAGAAGCCGAAGTTTTTCCTCCCCTACTCTATCAACTTCTTGCAGTTGGTGAGGAAACTGGAAAAATTGACGAAACACTTTTTCAAGTTTCGAGCATTTACGAGAAAGAATCAGGATATGCAGTTAAAGGATTAACTGCGGCAATTGAACCAATAATTATGATCGTTTTGGGCGTCGGTGTTGGGTTTTTAGTGATTGCAGTTATCATGCCAATGTTTAGTCTTTCATCGCAATTTTAAATTGCCCCTTGACAAGCATTTTTCTAAATGTTTAAACTAACATCAATCATGTTAAAACTGTCTACTCTAAAAAGTTCTAAGTCTTCAAAGGGTTTTACGTTAATTGAACTTCTTGTTGTTATCGGAATAATCGGAACCCTTGGTGCAGTTGCATTAGTTGCTATCAATCCCGCCGAAGCTCAAAGAAAAGCAAGAGATACACAAAGAATTAAAGATATGGCAACGCTTCAATCAGTCGTTGAACAATATTTGAACGATAATAGGGGTGATATTGTAATGACAAATCAAAATTCTAGTGGAG
Source organism: Candidatus Blackburnbacteria bacterium RIFCSPLOWO2_01_FULL_40_20 (assembly GCA_001816475.1). Classification (GTDB taxonomy): domain Bacteria; phylum Patescibacteriota; class Microgenomatia; order UBA8517; family UBA10165; genus UBA10165. The sequence continues at coordinate 3,909 of MHCC01000019.1, read as the reverse complement.
TTACTACTACTGTGAGCTCATGTGGAACAACAGGTTGGCTTTCCGCAGCACTTGGTACAAGTGTAAGTTTATGTCCTTATGTAAATGTTGTTCCAGTTGACCCTGTAAACAGAAGTACAATAGTAACGAACAGTTTAGGAAGTGCGGCAAGTAAAGATGCGTATTATTATTTTAGAACAGGTACTGGTACAACCGCTGGGGCGTACAAAATTTGTACCTACTTGGAATCTGCTGCTAACAAAGATAAGCTGGTCAACGATGGAGAGAGTAGTGGTAATTTGATTGGTATTAATGTACTTTCAGTGTTTACAAGCGACTCAATTATTTGTCCATAAAAGTGATCGTGTTTTATTGTTGAAAAGAGCCCATTGGCTCTTTTTTTTGTTTTAGTTTAACGTAAGGTAATAGTGACTTCCGCAAATTAAATGTTTAATCGTAGTAAATTTTACCTTTTTTTAGGCTTAATAATTTTACTTTCATCATTTTTTTTATTTTCTCTTCGGGAAGTTTTAATTGGGACTAGTTACTCCTCTATCCTACTTTCTATTTTTAGCAGTGCTTTGCTTGCAATTATGCTTCTCAAGAATAAAAGTATTAAAATCCCAAGATATTTATCGTTCGTTTTATTGTTTTTTGTGACGTGGTTTTTGATTTCTACCTTTTTCTCTCGTGAAATCGGACTAAGCGTCTGGTCATTTATAAGATTTTTTTCTTATTTTGTGTTGTTTGTTTCAATTTACAATTTTGTAAATAAAAACGGGCATGCGCAGAAAGTATTATTGTGTGGAATTGTTATCGTATCGCTTGCTGTCCTGTTAACAAATTATTTTAGTTTTGTAGTCGATGGAGATCTAAATTCTGGAAAGCCATTTTCTGGGTCATTTTTTTGGTATAACCAAATGGCTGGATTTTTGCTTTTTATCATACCCATGCTCTTAAACTTATTCCTAAATATTAAAAATATGTTTTTAAAATCAATATTTTTTGCTCTAACTGGTTTTTCTGTTTTTTTGATGATTCTAACAACTTCTAGAGCTGGTTGGATAAGCTTAGCGATTTCTTTATTATTTTTTGCTTTGCTTTCGATTAGGGAGATAAAAAAAACCCACGTTTTTGCCCTTGTAGGCTTATTTGCTGTCTTAGGGTCTTTGGTCATATTCCAGCCTCATCTGTTTAAAAGGGCTGTTGATCTGCCAAAAGAGTTATTTTCAGGTACCCGTACGGCAAGTAGTAATTTGCGCTTAGCTTCCTGGAATGCAGCTTTGAAGATGGTAGACGATAGGCCAATTATGGGGGTTGGACCGGGTACTTATGGAGCAGTATTTAGAAATTATCAAAAAATTCCTTGGATTTACTCGAGAAATGCTCACAATTATTTTTTGGAGATTGCAGCAGAAACAGGGCTGCCAGGAGCTTTATCATTTATTAGCATAATTGGTTTTGCGACTTACTTGGTAATAAAAGAAAGGAAAACTCTTTTTAATCAACAAAAACATCCCTTACTTCTTGGTGTGACCACTGCACTTGTTGGAACATCATTTCATTCGCTTTTTGATGTGGATTGGAGCAGGGTTACTTTATTTTCTCTTTTTTGGGTATTTTTAGCTGTATTTTTTGCAAATACATCAATATCTGTAAAAGAAATTAAAATTAAAAGGTTGGGAATCAGTCTTGTACTTATCCCTTTGTTACTCGCCGCTTCTTCAGTTTATCTTTTAATCGCTGAATCAAGTTATTCTTGGGCAAAATCTAACTTTAGTGATGGATTTATTGACGAGTCAAGTAAGCTTGTAGATCGAGTTGTTGCAATGAATCCCTTGGATACTAGATATTTATTGTTGCAGGGAGAGATCAGATATGCACAAAAAACACCAACAGAGGCGCAAAAATCTTTTGAAAAGATTACCTTGCTTTATCCTCATTTTCCTGACTCATACTTTGAGCTGGGACTAATGAAATACAAAACTGGTGACTATCCAAAAGCAGTTGACTGGATTTCGAAATCAATAGATGTAAACCCATATGTTAATCCTGCGCCTCATTTAACACTTGCACAGGCTTATCTAAAGCTAAATGAACAAGACAATGCAGAAAAAGTTCTAGAGAGGGCAATAAATGATTACTTCCCGTTAAATTCATATTACAGAGACTTTGAATACTTGTATGATGCTGCTGGAATTAAGAGCCAGCTGGCAGACTTATATTTTCAACTTGCTGATGTAAGACTTGAAAAAGGTAAAGAAGAGGATGCAAAAAAAATAATAGAGATTGTGGAAAAGGAGTTTAATCCTCTACCCTCACAACTTCGAAGGTACAAAGAAAAAGTTGGTATGAGTCCTTAATATTTCTGCTACAATGGCGATGTGAGAAAATTTGGCTTTGTTTATCTTCGTGACCTAACGATTGCTCTTTCTGTAAAGGAATTAAAATCAAAATACAAATCTGCAACTCTTGGTTTTCTTTGGGTGCTTTTAAATCCCTTGCTTCAAATGTTGGCGCTGTCTCTCGTTTTTACCTTTTTTGTAAAAATAGAAATCAATAATTATCCGGTGTTTGCGTTTTCTGGACTTTTACCCTGGACTTTTTTTGCATTAAGTTTGCAAACCGGTACGACATCGTTAATTAACAACAGGGAAATTATTAAAAAGACCTACTTTCCTCGAGAACTGTTGCCTATCTCTTCGGTTCTTGCTCACTTATTTGCTTTTATTCCTGCGATCTTGTTGTTACTGGTATTTGTTCTAGTTACCCAAGGTTTATCATTTAGCATTTTTCTTTTGATTCCATTAATTATTCTCCAAACTCTATTATTGATATCGTTATCGTTGTTTTTGTCAAGCCTTGATATTTATTACCGCGACGTAAGCTATCTGTTGCAGGCTCTACTTGTAATCTGGTTTTATATAACGCCTATATTTTATTCAATTTCATTTGTCCCGCAAAAATACTTAGGATTTTATATTATTAACCCAATGGTTGGAATCATTTCTTCTTATCAATCAATTTTTTTAAATACTCCCCTACCCTCATTAACTGCCGTTGCGGTATCAGTTGTTGAAACGCTACTTTTTGCGGTTATAGGAGTTTTTGTCTTTAGAAAAAGGTCTGCTTACTTTGCTGATTGGATATGAAAAAAACTAACGATTCAATAGCTATTGAAGTTAAGGGTGTCTCAAAAAAATATAGATATACAAAAGAGAGGCCAGTTTTGGCAAAAACTTTATTTTCTCGCTCCAAATCACAAGAATTTTGGGCTTTAAAAGATGTTTCTCTAAAAATAAAAAAAGGAGAAACTGTGGGGATTATTGGCGAAAATGGGTCTGGAAAATCCACTCTTCTAAAGATTATTGCTGGAATTACAATCCCAACTAAAGGATCTGTAAAGGTTAACGGTCGTATTTGTTCCCTCATTGAGTTAGGCGCAGGGTTTCATCCAGACTTAACAGGCAGAGAAAACGTTTACTTAAACGGAATGCTTTTAGGATTAACTCGGAAAGAGATTGATGGCAGGTTTAATAGTATTACAGAGTTTGCAGATATTGGGAATTTTGTCGATGAGCCAGTTAGGTTTTATTCTTATGGAATGATTGTACGTCTTGGTTTTTCAGTTGCTGTTCATCTTGACCCGGATATATTGGTAGTCGATGAGGTACTTGCAGTTGGGGACGAGCAGTTTCAAAATAAATGTAAAGAAAGAATAGCGGAACTAAAAAGAAAAGGAGTCACCTTAGTGTTTGTTTCCCATTCAATGGATCTTATTCAGTCTACTTGCAGGAAAGCTGTCTGGATTCACAAAGCGCAAAAAAGATTTGAGGATATAGCAAAGAACGTTATCCAAAGATATTTACTTTATGAACAATCTAGGTAGCAAAACTGCAAATTGCCCAAAAGTATCAGTTGTTATCCCTT
>MHCC01000018.1:18906-38823 GCA_001816475.1 Candidatus Blackburnbacteria bacterium RIFCSPLOWO2_01_FULL_40_20 | reverse complement strand
TGCATAATAGCTGATCCTAACAACCTTAATAAGATGACATTTCTAATGAAAGCGGGGGTGACGTTTCTAAAGTAATCTAAGACTTGATTTCGGGACTTGACATACGGGTTTTGTTGGGATAATCTCAAAGAGAATTTAAAATTTTCAATTTGAAATTTATAAGATATGCCACTCGTACTTTACAGACGCCAAGCTCAAATTTTAGAATTTATCAGACAATACATTGACGCAAATGGATTTGCCCCTACTTTAAAACAAATTGCCAAGGCAATTGGAGTTTCCTCGCTCGCAACCGTTCACGAACATCTTCAAGCTTTAGAACGAAAAGGCTTGCTTAAAAAAAAGATCGGTGCAACTCGTGGACTTTTACTCACCGACCACATTCCTCACATTAGCCGAGGTTTGGAAGTACCAATATTAGGATACATTGCAGCAGGAAGTCCGATTGAACCCCACACGGATCCAAACGCGTTCATCTCGATTTCACCCTCAATGATTTCATCTAAAAAAAGAGTTTATGTATTGCAAGTCCGGGGGGATTCAATGATTGATGATGGGATATTGAATAATGATTATGTTGTGATCGAGCAACAAGAACAAGCAGATAATGGCGATATCGTTGTTGCAATGCTTGACAATGGATTGGTTACATTAAAAAGATTCTACAAAGAAGCAACGCGGGTCAGACTCGAACCCGCAAACAAATCAATGAGCCCGATATTTGCAAAAAACGTAAAAGTGCAAGGAAAAGTTGTTGGCATTATCCGCAAATACGTATCATAATCTCCCTTTTCCCGAGACAAATCCACCACACTTGACAGCTCATTTTAAATAGTGCTTAATTAAATTAGATACGACATACGACCAACAATATATAACCAAGTTAAAATCAATTTATGTCGTATTTCGAAAGGGGGTGATATATATGAAACTAACACAATTCGTCCCCATACCATTAATCGTTGCAATTTTCGCATTTGCCTGGATGGTTATCGCCGCTCAATTTAACTTGTTGGGATGGGTAGCCTTCGTTACCTGGGGAGGATATTTCCTTACGGGTGTTACCACAAAAAGTGCAGTAAGAGAGCTTATTGCCTACTCACTTGGAATTTTAGCAGGTGTGATGATAGTCATTCTTGCAATGAACGTGGGGACACCATTCGGAGGATACACACTGCCTGTGATTGTTGGAGTAGCAGCCTTCATAATTGTACTATTGGAGCTTGTGCCTTGGTTTGATATGGCACCAATGTACTTTTTAGGTGCAGCCGTATTCTTTGCAGCCGGTGCAAAACCGGATGTCCAAACAATCATGGCCACCTGGATTCCTGGAATTTTAGGTTTAGTACTAGGAATTGTAGTGGCTCGGATAAGAGGGCAGGTGTTCAAGATGGAGGGCTTAAAAGATCCACTTAGTAAGTAAAAACCGAGCTTGCAAGCATAGGTTTGGAGAAGTGGATGTCTAAGACGTGCAACTCAGGTTAGTACTTGTAGGTAGTTGGTTTTAAAAGGAGAGTTAAATGGCAGAAAGTAATGTCTCGAGTAAAGCCGAGGAAGTTGGAGTTAACGTTGGTGAAAAGAGAGATCGTTTGGTTGTTCATATAGTCAGAGTTTTAGTCAAGCTGGGAATAGTCCTGACGCTGGTCTTGTCAAATAGTCCAAACTATCTTGTTCTTTCAATATACCTTGTTGTAACGGAGGTATTAGACCAGTTCTCAATATATTTCTCAAGATTAAATCCTAAATTTAAAAGGTGGATTGGATATTTTTATGCTTTGAATTCTGTAGCTGTTATATCCGCCATAGCATATTTTGCCCAGTGGACCCTAAACGATTTTTACCTTGTATATCTTGTGCATATATCTTCTTCCACTTTAGCCTATGGATTTTCAAACGGACTATTAAGTTTTATACTATCCGTTTTTACGTACAGCAGCCTGCTCTTTGCAAATAACGCCCCGTTTTACATATATGTGCGTCTTCCTTTGATGTCTATTTTGGTGCTTAGGCTTCTTATGAACCAACAATGGTACGAAAAAATTCGCGATACTCTTGCCTACATGATGGACGTCGAGCGCTCGAAACAAGATTTTATCGGGCTTGCGTCTCACAATTTAAGAACCCCAGTCGCAGCAATTTATGGATATATTGATCTATTACTTAGAGGAGATGTCGGTCAATTAACACATGAGCAAACTTCTTTTTTGGAAAAAATAAAAGGAAACAACCAGGAACTTGAAAAAATGACTGAACAGCTTTTACAAATTTCAATTCTTGAAGTGAATCATGAGGTCAACTTGATGAAACAGCCTACTCAAATCGAAACGATTATTGAGGATGCTGTAGTGCGATATGAACCTCAAGCAAAATCAAAATCTATCACACTTACCTTTCAAAAGAGCACGATCCCTCTACCGCTAACCTATATTGATGTAGAAAAAGTAAAGTCTGTAATACTTAATTTGATCGATAATGCGATAAAATATACAGAAAAAGGTGGCGTAACTGTTAGTGCAAATCTTGTTAATGACAACATAATAGTGGGGATTAAAGATACAGGTGTCGGTATCTCTCCTGAAGACTTACCTAAAGTGTTTAATAAGTTTTTCCGCTCGGGTAGTATTTTAGTGTACAACCAAACAGGTGTAGGGCTTGGCCTTTACTTAGGAAAAAAAATAATAGAGCTTCACAAAGGAACAGTTACTGTTGAAAGTGTGTTAAATCAGGGAAGCACATTTACTATTTCTCTTCCCGTGGGCAAAGAGGATGTATTGGAATGACAACAATCACATATTTATCAACTTTTTCACTAATTTCTGTGATCGTTCTCGAGCTGATAATCTATACATGGGGTAAAAACTTAAGAAAATGTGTTACATATATTGAGCAACTAGATAGTAAACTAAATTTGCTCAACGTTCTTTCGTCCCTTCTTTTATCAAAATCCATATCACTTCAAGACATTGTTAGCAAGATTGTTTCCTCGAAATACTTCCAAATGCGCTACAGCGCCCTAACCTTGGTTAGTCTAAAAATTCCTCAGGCTTACGCACTCACTCCTCTTGACAGTTACGCAGTTCGCAAATATATTGAAAAGCAAAAAAAGTTTGCAACTCCTCAATTGTTAAAAATTGATCTTTCAAAATTGTCTGCAGAGGAAAAAATAGTGTTATCTCAAAATAATATTGGCAAATTTATTGAAGTATTGGTAATCCCTATTTTTTACCAATTAACAGTTATGGGATATTTGATTTTGAAGGGTGGAAACTACCGCGATTTGTCTAGTGAAGACCCTAATTTTCTTAATGCTGTTGGCGAATCTGTGGCCCTTATCATGAAATCCGTAGAAGTTGATGGCATACTTGACGCAAAAGAACAATTTAGGGCAATAAACGTAAAATGGTAGAATATTTTCCTTATCTTTTATTTCTCTTTATTCCAATAGTGATTTTCCAAGTTAGGAGACTACGTTCGCTTCTATTAAAAAAGAGGAAGGCTTGTATTGTCATTAATAAACGATTGTCCGAGATTAAGTACTTGGATTTGTTAACGTCTGACGCCGCAAACAAAAAAAGGCTGGCCCAAGACAGTTTTAATTTGTACTTAGATCGACTAAAGGAAATCGTAGGTTGGGACTATCACAGTATGTTTATGCTCGACGAATCAACTCAAACCCTAAAGGCACGATTTACGGGCTATCTACCCGATTGGTACATTGAACAATTTAGCAAAAAGGTTTTTGTTAAAAACGGCGACGCCTCAGTAGGGCGTGCAACAGCTACTAAACAGCCTGTAATTATCAACACAGTTGCAAATGACCCAAGATTTAAAAGCGTAAGCGCAGTATCAAAACAAATAAGTTACAAGTCTTTAACCTGTAGCCCGGTAACAGGAAGGCTAAAAACTTATGGTGGATTTGTTACATATAGCAATTTTGAAAACATTTTTAAAGTTCATGATGTTCAATTTTTGTTAATGTGTGGACAGTTTTTTGGCGCGATTATCGAAAACAAATTAATCTCTCTTTATCTTGAGCAGAAACAGACAGTTGACACAAGTCAAAAAACAAACTATCTTTAACGTAAGTATGGATGAACCTACAACTCCAACACTTACATCCAATCCAGTGTCCCAGCAACCGTCTGTAACTTCAAGTGCCGAACCCAAAGCTGCAACTGGGAAAAAAGTTTTGATTATTGAGGACGACGTTTTTATAAGAGATCTTTACGAGATGCAAGCCAAAAAAATGGGATACCAGGTAATAACCGCAGACAATGGCGAAGAAGGCATTAATAAGGCCAAGGCGAATCCACCTGATCTTTTGCTTACAGATTTGATGTTGCCAAAGCTTGATGGAATTAGTATAGTAAAAATGTTTAAATCTGACCCTACGCTTAGTAAAACTTCGTGCTTAATAATTACAAACCTAGAAGACGCAACCAAAGAAAAAGAAGCCTTGGCAGTTGGAGCATCAGCATATATACTTAAAATTAAAAACACGCCAAGTAAAGTCGTTGAAATGTTTAAAAATTATATTTGACATGGACCAACCAACCAACCAAGCTCCAACAAAAGCAAATCAGTCCACTCAAGTTGCACTCGACCAAAACCAAACGCCAGCTCCTGTAGATTTTGTATCTATGGTGGCGCACGAATTGAAGACTCCCCTTACATCGTTGCGAGGTTATTTGTCAGTTTTTATTGAAGAAAATGCAAAAAGTATGACCCCGGAACAAAACATGTTTTTATCTCGGATGGATATTGCCTCGACCCAACTTTCAACGCTTGTCGAAAATCTGCTTAACACGTCCCGAATTGAAAGGGGAGTAATAACTCTAAATCCTGAGGTTGTCGAATGGGTGCCGTTTGTAAAAACTATTTTTGTGGAGTTTGAAAACAGAGCAAAAGAAAGAAAAATTGAACTTGAATTTATTGAACCCACAACTGGTTTTACTAAACTTATGGTCGACAAGTTAAGAATAACTGAGGTTATATCAAATTTAATTACAAATGCCATTACATACAATAAAGAGGGGGGTAAAATAATATTGAGCATTGAAGTAAAAGATAATGAGGTTGTAACCCACGTTCAAGATACGGGCATCGGAATAGCAAAAGAAGCTCAGGGAAAACTATTTGAAAAATATTATAGAGTTCAAAATAGTGCTGCAGGGCGTGCAAATGGCACTGGATTGGGGCTTTACGTATCAAAGGTCTTTGTGCAAATGCACAAGGGAAAAATTTGGGTTAACTCAGAGTCTGACAAGGGCTCGACTTTTAGTTTCTCTTTGCCAGTTGCGCGTGACGTGCCATCTGTGCAAAAATAGTAAAACATGCAAGGTAAAATTCTACTCATCGAAGACGAGCAATACGCAAGAGATATCTACAAAAGGCAACTTGACCTTGCTGGATTCACGACTGATGCATTCCCTAACGGCAAAGAGGGTTTAGCTGCACTTGCGAATAAATACGACCTTGCACTTATTGATTTAATGCTTCCGGATGTAAACGGCGTAGAAATATTAAAACAAATTAAGGCTAATGAATCTTCTAAAAACACGGCAGTTGTTTTTTTAACAAATTTAGGTCAAGATTCTTTAATTAAAGAAGGCTTTAGCCTTGGAATTGTGGCGTATTTAGTTAAGAGCAACTACACACCCAACCAGCTTGTTCAAGAAGTACAGAATATAATGACAAAAGTTTCTTCTAGTGCAAGTCAAAATACCGTCCCAGTTCAAGCCCCCCAAACTCCTATTGCTAGTCCCGGCTCACCTGTAGCACCAACTCTAGCTTCGCCAACTCCCACTCCACCTCAAGGTATAAACAGCACACAATAAATTACTTCTTTTTCTTCCCAAATTTACTACGTATAGTTTCTACCAGATCACCCTTTCCTCTCTTGTAATACATGTATGCGAAAAATCCTGACATTACAGCAAGCATTAAAATCTTTAATAAAGTTTCAAGCGTGTCTATTCCTTGAAGAGTCGACGTGAACGTGTTTATTCCCACAAAGCCAAAGTATAAAAAGATTACATCTCGAACGATAGTTCCAATAAATGTTGCAGGCAGGAATACTCTCCATCTAATTTTAAGTAGGCCACAAGAAACTGAAACCAAAGAACTAGGCATAAATGGCAATGATCTAATAAATGCGAGCACAACCACATCCTTCCAAGTATTACTCAAATGTTTCCCGACAGACTCTACCTCTTTGTGCGAAACACCAATTATTCTTCCCAGTTTCCCAAGTACCAAGTCTTCTGCTTTATCAGCAAGTAAATACAAGACTGAGGCGCCGATTACTTTTCCCAGTGCACCCAAGATTGATAAAACCAGTAAAAAAGCGACAGGTTTAGACTGCAGGGCCGCAATCGATCCCACAGTTGTCATAACTAAAGGTGAAGGAATGGGTGCTATTATTTCCTCAACTAAAGAACCTGCAAAAGAAAAAAGTTCTAACGGAACTTTGGTCGCGTACTCTACAATTATTGATTCGACATTTGAAAATGCGGACATTTGTACATTAAAGTATAGCAAGTTATAATCATTGGGCAATATGGAAATGTCAGGAAAACTATGTATTGTCTCAACGCCTATTGGAAATCTTGACGATATTACACTGCGGGCGCTGCAAACGTTAAAAGACGCGGACGTTATCATCGCTGAGGATACACGTTCTGCTTCTATGCTTCTTAGGCATTTTGGGATTCCCCACAAAAAAATTATCTCTTTTTTTGAAGGCAATGAAGAAAAAAGATTGCCTGAAATTTTAAATTTACTACAAACAGATATTAAAGCAGTGTTGATATCTGAATCGGGAACACCCTTAGTCTCAGACCCCGGCTTTAAGCTTATCAGAGATGCGACAAGGGTGGGAATTCAGGTCGAAGCAATACCTGGGCCTACGGCACTGATTAATGCTCTAGTATTGTCAGGTCTTCCCACAAACGCATTTATTTTTCTTGGATTTTTACCAAAAAAAGAAATACGTGCAAAAAAATTACTTGAACGCACGAAGACGGCGCTATTTGAGTTGGACGAAGTCAAAACTGTCATAATCTATGAGAGTCCACACAGATTACTAAAGACGTTTGCATCGATACTTGATGTCTTTGGTAATATTCAAATAGCCGTTGCTCGCGAGATGACAAAGATTCACGAAGAGGTAAGGCGAGAAAAAGTATCCGAGTCAATTGCCCACTTCGCCCAAACCCCACCAAAAGGTGAGTTTACAATCGTTTTCTCAAAAGTTTAAGGCTGCATCTTAAAGGTGTAAAGCTAAACCAGTGCCCTGCCTGTCATGTCTGCGGGCTTTTGGAGGCCTAAAAGTTTTAGGACAGTTGGGGCAACATCAGCCAAAATTCCAACAGGTAAAGTTTCAAATTTGCCCAAGAAAAAGTTACCGGTTATTATTAATGGAACAGGGTTGGCTGTGTGTTCAGTTCCTGGTCGCCCATCAGAACCGATCATATGCTCAGCATTGCCGTGGTCTGCCGTAATTAAGGTTACGCCCCCCAACATGCTAACTCTTTGAACAATCTTCCCAATACATTCATCAACTACGCCGCAAGCTATTTTAGTCGCTTCAAGATTGCCAGTATGACCAACCATGTCTGTATTTGCAAAATTTATCAACACAAACGAATAGCCAGATGTGTTTCCAACGTCGACGTTTTTCAAAAAAGTTTCAGTAATTTCCCGTGCCGACATTTCAGGTTTTTGATCATATGTTGGAACCCTTGGGGACGGAACAATAATACGGTCTTCACCGCTAAAAACTATTTCTTGCTGGCCATTAAAATAGTATGTAACAAACCTTTCTTTTTCTGATTCTGCGAGCCTCAGTTGTCGCAATCCGGCGTTTGAAACGATGCTGCCCAAGGGAAGGTTGACAAGGACCGGAGGAAAGGCTTCAGATAAAAGTCCATTAAATGATTTGCTGTATTGAGTCATCGTGCAAAAGTTTAAATTTTTAATTTTTTCACCTCTTTTGAAAAACTGACTTTGGGTAACAGGCGCTTCGTGTTTTTTGTGGTATTTAACAGCATAAGGGTCAAATCCTAATTGACCTAAATTTTCAAAGTCGTCAACCACAAATGCAGCTGTTAATTGTCTTGGCCGATCAATTCTATAATTAAAGAAAATTACAGAGTCGCCTTCTTTGATAAGCGCGACAGGTTTACCATGTTCAACAATTATTATTGGGTTTACAAATTCATCTGTCGTACGATTTTCATAAGCATTTTCTATTGCATCTCGTGTAGACTCAGCATATATTGCCTCACCTAGGGTAAGTGCACGGTATGCTTTTTCTGTCCTTTCCCAACGGTTATCTCGATCCATCGCCCAGTATCTTCCCATAATGGATGCAACTTTTCCTACACCCAACTGCATTACTGTTTCGCTAACAAGAGATAAATAATATTCTGCTGCATTTGGAGGAGAGTCCCGGCCATCAGTAAATAAATGTAAAAATACCCGATCAAATTTTTGATCACTGCAAAGCCTTAAAAGTGCAAACAAATGGTTCATACTTGAATGGACTGTTCCCCCACTTAGAAGCCCCATTAAGTGTAGATTTGAATTGTTTTCTTTTGCGTGATTTATTGTCTGAAGAAGTGCAGGGTTCGTAAAAAAAGTACCGTTAGCAATAGACAAGTTAATCCTCATTAAATCCTGAAAAACTATTCTACCTGCTCCTAAATTTAAATGTCCAGTCTCCGTATTTCCAACTTCTCCCCGAGGCAAACCAACTGCTTCTTGAGAAGCAGCAAGTGTAGTATGGGGAAAACTTAGCCACAATCGTCTCATATTTGGAGTTTGAGTACGAGTTATTGCATTGCCGGAATAGTCAGGAGCAACACCCCAACCATCAAGAACGATAAGTGTAACGAGAGGAACTGACATAAATTCAATAAATTCGAAGCACGAAGCATTAAATTCGAAACAAATTCAAAATGTTTGTAATTTAGAATTTAGAAAATTAGATGTTGTTTCGGATTTCGCCGCCTTTGGCGAGCCTCGCCTTTAGCGGGAATTTCGGATTTCGAATTTTCATTATTTGTTTGCTGAAAGTTCAGTTTCAATCGAGAGCAGTCTGTTATACTTGGCCACTCTTTCGCCCCTTGCTGGTGCACCAAATTTAACAAAATCACTTTTAACTCCAACAGCAAAATCGGCAATGAAAAAGTCATTTGTCTCGCCGGACCTGTGAGAAACTATGATTTTCCATCCGAATTGCCGAGCTAATTTAATAACTTCCAAAGTCTCGCTTACCGTTCCAATTTGATTAGGTTTTATAAGAGCAGTATTGCAAGCTTTAGATTGCGCAGCCTTTTTAACTCTTTCAGGATTAGTCACTATAAGATCGTCACCAACAATCATCATGTGGTCGCCCAGCTTACTCGTTACTTCCGTCCATCCGCTCCAATCTTCTTCCTGAAGAGGGTCTTCAAGTAGTATTAAACGGTATTCTTTTGACAAGTCCTCAAAAAAAGAAGTTAAACTTCCCGAATTTAGCGAATTTGACCGGTCTTTTATCGAATAAGATCCATCTTTATAAAAATGGCTTGCTGCAACATCCAACCCAAGAAAAAAATCTTGCCCAATTTGAAAACCTGCTGAATTAATTGCTTCTACATTGATCCCCAATGCGTCGGCATTGTTAAATAGGTTTGGTGCGTATCCTCCTTCATCCCCAACTGAATGGATTGCTCCAATTTTGATCAGTGAATTTTTAAGGTGTTGGTAAACTTCAGCACCAGTTTTGAGTGCAAGACTATACGGCTTTGATGAAGCAGGAATAATTTGGAATTCTTGAAAATCCAAGTTTCCTGCGCCATGCGCACCACCATTTATCATATTATAAATTGGAGTTGGAACTCGTGTTGGAATGCCTTCTGTTGCGGCGCCCTGGGCAGTTGAAAGTTGGTAAACCCATTTGTAAACAGGTAAATTATTTGCAATGGCACCAGCTTTACAATTAGCAATTGAAACAGACAAAATTGCGTTTGCTCCAAGATTACTTTTATTGTTCGACCCATCAAGCTCAATAAGTTTTTTATCCATATCGGCTTGATTAGATGGATCGATTCCGACGATCGCAGGTCCAATTTTATTATTTACATTATCAACCGCTTTCAAGACTCCTTTGCCTAAATATCTTGCTTGATCCCCGTCTCGCAATTCCAAAGCTTCGTTTTTGCCAGTTGAGGCACCCGAGGGCACAGAAGCCACTGTCGTTACCCCATTATCCAGCTGTAATACAGTTTCAACAGTCGGCATTGCCCTGCTATCTAATATCTCTCGAGACCAAACACGTGTGATTTTTGACACAGTAATTAAATATTAATTTTCATTTTAAATTTAAAATTATTTCAGGTTCTTCCTTTCTGCTTCATATATCACTTTTTGCACTCTTCCCACAGCATCTGCGTTTACTGAAACACTAGTTATTCCGTTTTTAACTAGGAATTCCACCAATGAGTCATACGAGCTAACTGCCTGTCCGCAAATTGATGCAGTAACCCCGGCTTTTTGGCAAGCCTTGATAACTCGCTCTAAAGCCCAAGATACTGCAGGGCTAAGTTCTGTAAATGCCGAGGCCACTTCGTTGTTATCTCGGTCTGTTCCCTCAATCAACATTGTCAAATCGTTTGAACCAACAGAAATTCCGTCAATTCCCACCTTCAGAAAATCATCAATCAAGATAACGTTAATTGGCAGCTCAACCATCATCCATAAATTAAAAGTTGGAGAACGCATAAGACCCGCGGCAGCCATAATTTGTTTAACTTGTAACAACTCAAGAGGTGAGCGAACAAATGGAATCATTACGTGCAGATTTTTATAAGTTTCTCTAACTCTTTTTATTGCAGCTAGTTCAAGTTCAAAAACGTCAGGGTTGGCGATGTAGCGAAAAGCGCCACGAAATCCCAGCATTGGATTTGGTTCAATTGGTTCAAAATCTTTACCGCCTGATAAATTCCTATATTCATTCGTCTTGAAATCAGTTGCGCGGTAAACCACAGGACGGGGATAAAAGTTTTTGCAAAACTCAGTTAATCCATCTGTCAACTTTGAAACAAAAACTTCTTGTTTCCCTTGAGCTATTAAGTGGCGTGGATGAACTCCAATTTCTGCAATCATAAATTCAGCCCTTAATAGTCCTACGCCGTCAACAGGCATTATTGCGATTTCTTTTGAGCGTTCGGGTTCTGCCAAATTTACATAAATCTTTGTCGCAGTCCTAATGTCATCCCTCAATTTAACCTCAACCTTTTTTACCGTTGTTCCTTTGTCACCATCTGTCCCCTTGTTCCTACCCGTTCTTCCTCCCTTGCTCACTTCGCCCTTGACTGCATCAACCGTAACAATTTCTCCATCTTTGAGTTTCTTTGTCGCATTGCTTGTTCCAACAATACAAGGAATACCAAGCTCTCTCGAGACAATTGCTGCGTGAGATGTAACTCCTCCGCGATCTGTGACTATCGCCGCAGCTATTTTCATTGCAGGGACAAAATCCGGCGAGGTCATTGGAGCAACTAAAATGTCTCCCTTTTTAATCTTTTTTATTTGCTTTGGTGATGTAACAATCTTAACAACACCAGTAACAATTCCCGGACTTGCACCATGTCCTTGAAGTAGCACTTCTCCCACGCGCGTATTTTCTTTATCTGTATCTTTATCTGTATCTTTTAGTGTAGTGATCGGCCTCGATTGTATTATATAAAACTTCCCGCGATCTAGTGCCCACTCGATGTCTTGAGGAAAATAGTAATGAGCGTGAATTTTTTGTAATATCTTTGCAAGTTCTTTGATTCTCTCATCTGAAAGTTTTTGACGATTTTGTCTATGTCGGGGAACTGATCTTTCTTTGTTGTCGTGTCCAGCACGAACGAGTTGCTTAGTTTGCGCAACTTTCTCTATGTTTAAAATCTCCAAAGAATGTCTTTCAAGCTCGTATTTGTCGGGTGTCACGTCACCTTGCACAATCAACTCCCCCAATCCCCAAATTGCTTCAATTACCATCTTGTGCTTGTCACCTGTAGTTGGATCATTTGTAAAGGCAATTCCTGAGACTTCAGACTCAATCATCTTTTGAACAATTACACAAAGGGCAACTTTAAAATGGTCAAACCCTTTTTCTTCTCTGTAAAATATCGCCCGAGGCGTAAACAAAGAGGACCAACAAAGTCTTACTGACTCCATCAAGTTGGCGTCTCCCAGGACATTCAAAAAACTTTCCTGTTGTCCTGCAAACGACGCTCCTGGTAAATCTTCTGCTGTTGCAGAGGAACGTACAGCAACACGTGCCTCACGCAAAAAAGACCCCATTTTACTATATCTGGCCAAAGTTTCCTTTTTTATATCCAGAGGAATTGTTCCTCGTTCAATTAAATGCCTGATTTTCTTTGACGCTTCTTGCAATTCCTGTGGACGCTTAAAGTTTGCAGACTTTATCAGAGATTTTATTTGTTTTTGGAGGTCATTTTCTTCAATAAAGTGGCGATACGCATAAGCTGTAATTGCAAATCCTGGAGGTACGGGGAAACCAGCTTGGGTCATTTCACCAAGATTGGCGCCTTTCCCCCCAACCTCGGCAATATTTTCCCTATCAACTTGACTAAAATCTAATATAAATTCATTCATGGGCAAGCATGTCATTTTGACTCCGATTTGATCGGAGAAAGAATCAATTGCTCGCCTCGCTGAGCTTGGCGAAGCGGGCGGATACAAGATGCTGAAATAAATTCAGAGATCCTTCTCCCGATCAAATCGGGATCAGGATGACAAGTCGGTATTATTTTCATTGTATCCACTTTTAACGCTTATTACAAGACAGGCAAGATTATTTTTTAGGAGAAATAAGCTCTTGAATGAACTTTTGAATTTGAACAAGGATTGAATCGTCGTTTGCTTTTTTACTTATTTGTTGAGTTGAAGTGGTAAATAATGAGTCTTCTGTGCTGCCTAAAACAATATTCCTGACTGGAGAGTATGACCCTGTTGCCTTAACGCTTTTGGACCCATTATTCCCTCCTTGCACAAACAAGTCTATCTGCTTTCCTTGAGGATTAATATAGGAAAAAAGATCCTCAGTTCTTGCGTTGTTTAATGTAATTAACCAATTTCCGTTTTCCCGAATGTATGAAGAAAGAGGAGTAGAACCTTCAACGTTTAGGTAAACCAGTGCATCTGACGGAATAGTATTTCCACTTACTAATACCCTTCCAAAGGCAGACTCGGGTAGAGGGGGCGTATCGTTTGTTGTTGGAGCAGTTGTAGCTTGATAAGGAACACCGTTATTCGCATAAAGCTTTGCTCCAGACCCAATGTTAAAGAAATAAGTTTTTGCAGGATCAAGGTTCTTTATCGTTACGTGGTGAGTAAATCTCTGCCGTGCCCCTAACGTAGTCCCGACATCAGTCGTGGACGAAGTGGGGTCTCTATCGTCTCCCACCATACTCCCAAGTGACTCGTTCTCTCCATATGACACATACCCGACATCAGCCTTGTCTAAGGTTGTCCAAGAAACTGAAAATGAATTATCAGAGAGGTTGGTAATCCGAACATCTTTTGGTACTGATTCAATATCCGCCTTACTTCTTGTTTTTTGTTGATTTGAAACCAAAACGATGCCCACAACAACACCAACGACTAATATTGTCAGTGGAATTAAACTTTTAAGATTCATTTTTTTCATATTTCTTTTTCTTGCAAATTTCCTATTCTCATTCCGACTCCGATTTGATCGGAAGGGGTCAGGATGACGGCAAATTATTTCAGAACAATATCCACCCAAGGTTTATCCATACCAGGCTTTGCGACTGCCTTGGCCCTCCCCTTCCTGCCTGCATCAACCAACAATTTTTCAACTGAAATTTTCGAAAGTGGTTGAATTGATTTTAAATTTTTTGACCTAATATTTCCCAAGTCAATGCTCCATTTTCCCTCTGAGTTTGTTAGAGCTGATAATATGGATGAATCTTTTACATCGACTTTTTTAGTTATAACCTCTTTCTTAGTTTTACCATCTTTGTCCTTAATTGTCTTTTCTTCTTTGATTTCACTAGCAGGATCTGAAACAGTTAAGTAAACCAAGGCTCCAACAATTGGTTTATTATTAGAATCAACTATTTTTCCATAAACCGGGTTTGGGTTTGCAAGTGATGAAAGCGTTGGACCTGTAGAAAAGTCCTCTTGATAAACGTTCTTCCAACCCTCATAAATTCTGAATTGATACTCTTTTCCAGGAGCTAAATTTTCCACTGTAACGCGATGGGTTGTGTAAAAGCCAGTTTTTTTAATTCCTTTTTCACCGTCGTCTCGTGATAATTTTTCGCCAACAAAAATAGGTAAGATGGGAAATGAACCATTCTCGGACGCCACAACTGCACCTTTTGTTGGCTTATCTGTTGTCCAACTTATCGTTGCTTGGTGATCTGAGATATTTGAAATAAAGACGTTTT
The DNA here is from genome assembly GCA_001816475.1 of Candidatus Blackburnbacteria bacterium RIFCSPLOWO2_01_FULL_40_20. Taxonomy (GTDB): domain Bacteria; phylum Patescibacteriota; class Microgenomatia; order UBA8517; family UBA10165; genus UBA10165. The sequence goes on along the minus strand of MHCC01000018.1, from coordinate 24,349 downwards.
GCGGCTTCGCCGTTGGTTCTAAAACAAATTTCAAAAGGATGGTTGCTAAAATGAAAAGCAATAAAACTGCAATAGGAATAAAAAGCAACTTATTATTGAGCAACCTTACGCCACTCCCGCTTCTTGGTAAAACCCTATCCGCCTCAATTCTCTCCTCTGCAGCTTGTCCGGTTTTTTGAAATAATTTAGATAATAGATTATTAACGACTTTCATATTCTTAGACTTTTACGGAGTAAACTCTCCCCCACTTTCCATTTTAATTATGTACCCTCTGTTTGGCATTACGTCAAAGTTTTTTCCGTACTCCTGGTCTTCTTGTTTGGCAAAAACATCCCAAAGTCCTGATTCAAACCTTCCAAGTCTTTCTGTTTTTGCATCAATTTTGTTTAACTCATCGGTCAAGGTTGATGCTTTATACGCCTTCGATTGGTATGGCATTCCTACAGCGTTCCACCCTTGAGTTAAGTTTATCTTAACTGGTGCAACAAATGCTTGTCCAACGTAGGTTAATGTTGATTTTTTAAGTGACTTTACAAAATAAGCTTTACCGACCTCAATTGCAAAATCATCACCTGAGTATTGATTATCCCCTCGAACAACAAATGTTTTCCATACTCCATTGTCTAAGGTTGACAAAGTTGTTGCATATCCATCTTGAGTTGCAATCTCACCCAAGAAGGTTGATGCAGTAACAGGTTTTTCAGGAAGTGCAGTTAATGTTACTAAATTCCAACCAGAAAGAAGCTTAACTGTTTGCTGTTGGTCAATTTTCTTAAGTATCAACCCAACACCTGCCCAAGGGACTGCTTTCTCACCAGAATCCAGAATGCCATTTTTGTTGCTATCATAAAAAACAACGATGCGCAAGGTTGACGTTTTTTCAGAATTTTCGGTAACGCTTCCATTTTCACTTAAGTCTATCTTTTTTATTTGTCCTGAACCCTCATTTACTCCAATTCCTAGAATGGATGTTCCCCTTGTAGTTCTTAAGTAGGTTGGAATAGTTATATCGACATTGTTTATGGGTAGCGAATCTAGCAAGTAAACACCCTCATTAATCTCAAAATTTGCCATACCATTACTTCCAGTTGTAACAATTATTCTATTTCCATCTTTAACTCCTTGAGGTTCCAAGTTCACGTTATTTGACAATATTTCTTTTATTTCTTCACTTGTCGTTTTTTGATTTAACTCAAGTTGGTGCTTAATTTCTTTCTTAGATTTAATAAATTTAAACTCATTTTGAGTCAGTAGGCGCTTAACATCATCTGGGTTTTGGATTATTAAATTTTCCGTATCTTGAGCATAAACTTTCAGATTAAACAGCCTAGCAATATATTTTTTTACACTTGCAACAACGTTGCTTGGGCTGTCAATAATCATCGATCGCCTATTAAGAAGTTGCTGTACCTTATCACGCAAACCTCTCCCTCTTGTTATATATTCGATTGAAATCTTCCCGCTCCGAACACCTTCTATTAGTTCTTTCAATTCGCGAGGGCTGTATGTGCCACTTGATCCCTGTATTCCACCAGCATTTCTAATAGCCGCATACAGATCATCAAAACTTTGCGCGTTTTGAATCGTAACTTGTTGCGGCAGTGGCTGAACAGCCCCATCGTCAACAGATCGACTCGGAGATTGGCCGTTTAACTCGTAAACATCCTTTGTAGTAATCCTCTTTTCGTAAGTACTTTCACCAATTTTTTTATGTACAATTACTGCTCCACTGTCAGGATCAATTCTATAAATTTTCCAGTCTAATATTGTTCCATCGCTTCCCCGAACTCTAATGGAATCACCCATTTTATACCCATAGGTTATGTCATCTACAGGATTTGAAACTCCGCCTACCCATCTACCGTTATCCAATTTAGCCGGGGCGACCGAAACAGGAACGCTGGGAGCTCTTTGGGGAATTATAGCCATTGCATTTGCTCTTCTCACTTCATCGATAAAGTACTTGTTGAAATTTTCTGGCTGTAATCTCATCGCCACAAAATCAAGAATTCCGTGTTCAACTGGATTTAATCCTAACCTTTGCAACATCGCGTTTACTTGATTTGCAAATAATGTCTGGTTTACCTGTTCAAACATTCTGCTGTTGATACCATATTGATAATACTGGGAAATAAGAGAAATTGTATCTTCAGTCGCCCCTTTTGGTAAGGCTTCCCCAATTTGCTCGAGAGTTGTTCTCATTTGCTTTGAATACTGAAAGTTATATCTCGTGTCAGGATAATAGTGAACTACTATCCCTCTTGATGTCCATTGATCGGTCGGTAAAGCTGAATCACTTATTCCAGGTAATCTTGGAGATTGAAGATCAGTTTTTATTGAGTATGGATCGCTGTATTTTTGCGCAATCGGCATAACCTCATTTTTTACAATGTTTGTATGCGAACCCTCGCTAATAGCAACACCTCTTGAAAATTTCCCTCCTTCACCCTTGTAAGCTTGCAGTTTATGTAATTTTTGCAGCCACAAGAGAAAATCTTCATTAAACTCACCGCTATCAAGACCACGCAAAAAACTTTTCTGTTGATTGATTGTTGCTTCAATTAATTGTCTTTGTGTAGCGTTAGTAAGGTCAGGAACAGGTTGAGTACCATAGAAGTAGGACGTATTACTTTTATTATATTGCGACCATCTTCCGCTTGAATCTCTCACGATCGATGCCCAAAATGTCTTAACATCATCAGTAATTCTTCCGCTTCTAACATCACTTTGAACACCTTCCAATAAATTTAACACTTGTCTTGTGTCGGCCGGAGTAACTTCCACAGCTTCACCCGTTAACCCCTTAGCTTTATTCACAAGAGAACCAAAAATATTACATGGGGAATTACATGTAAGATCGACTCCATCTGCACCAGCCCAAACTGGATCTCCATCCGCCAATACCTTATCTAAAGATTTTGCAGCATCATCTCCTACTCCTCCTGCATTCGTTGGCGCCCAACTATCTTTATTGATCCACCCATCCAATCTTGATAAGTCGTCTGCGGCATATTCTGGTTTAAAGTCTGTATATGAAACAGGGTCAATAATCTTGACCTTACCTTCAGGAGTTATCATCACGTTTCTTGGACCTAAATCTCCGTGCGCAGCTCCATTTTCGTGGAAATTATCAACTGCTTCGCGAATCTGTGTTTTTATGTTGTCGGGCAGCGCTCCATTTTTTCTAACGTATGCTTCTGCATCCATTCCTGGAACTTTTTCCATCTCATACCCAATTACTTTCCCGTCTTTTTCGATAAGTGTTATTGGCTTAGCAACTTTATCCGGGTCGGCTTCATAAAGTTTCCTTAATGCATTAAACTCATCTTCGCCACCCGGATCGTAAAACTCGCCGAACCTTTCTGCAGATGTACCGCGATCTGCATATTTTGTAAACACCTCTGGCTCGTTTGCGCCAGTACCGCCATCAACAATCCTGTTAGTGTCTCCAACTGAAGCATCATTCCCTGTCGGTTCCCGAGGTTCCTCACCCGCTCGAGGTTCTGTTCCTCCTTCTGGAGCCCTGGCGCCTTCATCTGGAGCAGCCCTTCTTGCATCGTCAGCCAACTCGCTTGCACCTTGGCCTCCTTCTCTTGCTGCTCCCTCGCCAGCATCTACTCCAGCTCTGCCCACAGCTTCTTCCCCTTCTCTAGCTACAGTCCTTGCAGCCCCCTCCTCTGCGTCTTTTGCTCCTTGTTCTGCACCTTGCCCAAATAACTTGCCTAGAGTGGAATCATAAGCATCACTAATAAATCCTGTTGTTTTTTGAACAACAGAAGTTGATCCAACACTATCTAATGCTTGTCCGATTGGAATTTTATCTCCTGCCCATTTTGCTCCCGTTACAATACTTTTTCCGGCACCCTCGACAACTTTACCTCCCGCAAGTGTCATATAAAGAGTGATTAGCGCATCCCCTGTTGCTCTGTTTTCTTCATCAATATAACCCCTCATTTGTTCTTCATATGCGTTTCTTGCATCAATTTGCTCTTGGGTTAGCACGCTGTCTGGATTAAGTTTTCTGTCCTCCTCAACAACTTCAGTTAAAAAGTCTTGGGCATTAACCAAGCCTGGGGTGTCTGCGTACAAGGCCATTCTGGTTCTTGGATCATACGATATTTCAGGTTTACCAGTTAGCTGCGAAAGCCTTTCAAATATTCCAGCCTCGTCTTGTAATTGTTCAATCTCGGCTTTCTTCTCTTCAAGTGCAAAAAATGTGGGTGCAATTGACAGTATTGCTGTTGGGTCAAGAGCCTCGACCACTGCTTTGATGGCATTAAATGCAGCGTCCGGATCACCTCTTGCAGGGCTACAAGAAGTAAGTCCAAGCTCTGCAACTGTATCAGAATTAACACAACTTTGAGGAACACTTAAACTAAAGTTGTCGGACAATGGGTCTCCATCGATATTTCCACCTAAGGCGTTTATTGTGTCATTAATTTTGTCTCTAACCTCCTCAAGTGCTGCAGTTTTTGGGAGACCAAAGTATGGGGCAACTTCTGAGGCTATTAAATCAGGAGATGAACCTGCAAACGAGGTAGGGTAGCCTAATTGTTCTCCGTCTTGCGCGTTTTGTTGTTTTTTTACCTCATCGGCTTGATTTACTAAGTCTTGTGTATCTGTACTTGGCGCAAAAAGTCCTGAAAAGAAGTTTCCAACAGGAGCGGTCGCATTGTTAACAGTTTGACCTGCATCCCCCCATGCGTTCGTTGCAGTTTGTCCCGCAACGTCTGGGGCAGAGGCAATAACATATGGAACAGAAGATCCAACTGGATCCTCCTCTTCCCTTCTTTGGATATATCCATATACATCCCCTTCAATCAAGTCTGCAGAAGCTTCTTGATATGCGTCTACCGCTTGGGCTTGAGTTGCAGGATCAACAACAATTGGAGCAGGGGCACAGCTTGCATCCTCAACTTGACTTGCTGATATTGATCCGTCCTCCCCGCACCTTAGGTAAGTCCTTTGGCCGTCCAAAGTGCATGCTCCCTCCCATGTTTCCCCAACACTACGACCTCCACAGGTAACAACAGTCTCAGGAGTTGGTTCTTCTAGTGATGGCTCGGGAGACGCCGGCAAAGTTATTCCGCAAGCAGAGTCAGCTCTTCTTCCGTAACAGGATAGATTTCCACATGTATCGTAATACTCTACTCCTACGCAGACATCATAGTCGTTATTGCAAGAACATTGGGCCGGGGTTGCTGATGGCTCTGAAGTTGGTTCAGCAGATGCTTGACCTGCAGGTTCAGATTGCCAACTCGTATCTTCAATTGGTACATCTGCCGGGTCTGGCTGGCTTTCCGAATCCCAACTGTTGTATGAATCAAATGCTGGATCGTTTTCGACATTTGGAAAATCCTGTTGGTATGAATTTGCAAGGTCATTCGCCTCTGCTTCGATAATTGCAGCGTCAAACACAGGATCATATTCAACATCAGGGAA
>MHCC01000018.1:0-18887 GCA_001816475.1 Candidatus Blackburnbacteria bacterium RIFCSPLOWO2_01_FULL_40_20 | reverse complement strand
AACACAGGATCATATTCAACATCAGGGAACTCTACTTGAGGAGATTCAACCTCGTCAAACACAGGATCATATTCAACATCAGGGAACTCTACTTGAATGTTATCTACAACGTCCATAGCAGGATCGTTCTCAACAGTGGGATATTCAACAACTGGGGAAGGCTCTTGGGCAACCTGTGCAGGTTCAACCTCAGCTACTGGGGCTGAATCATAATAATCATAATAGTCATATCCTGCAGTATCTATAGCAGGTTCAGATTGCCAACTCGTATCTTCAATTGGTACATCTGCCGGGTCTGGATCCCAACTGTCGTCACTCTCACCTGATGACCACCAATCATCGGCTGGAGGTTGTTCTTCTTGGGGAGCTTCGTAACTGCCGATATCTTGTTCTTCGACTTCAGCAGCGTATGCAAACCGGGCTGAAATTGAGAGTGGATAAAGAAGAGATGGGACAAGAAGATTTAAACAAAGATATACTGAAATAAGTTTGGCAAAAAAAGACCTAACCATACCTAACCATAATATAACAATAATATTAATAGACTGTTAATTCAATAGCAATTTACCCTAAAAGTTCAAGCAAACGGTCAACAACTTCCTCTCCGCCAAGTTCTGATTTATTTTCTGTATAGTAGTGGGCTTCAACGCCTTTTGGGTCAGTTGTTATTGAGATACCTGCTTTATCTAACATTGGTTTATCGTTTATTCCATTACCAACTGCAAGTGTTTGATCAAGACTAAATCCTAAATGGTTTGCTATAAACTCAAGTCCAGTGCCTTTGTCGAATCTTTTTATAAATATATCGTGAGATTCGTTACTTACCCAAAAAGAATTAAATAAATTCTCTGTATCTGTATCTTTCACAATTCTATGTATTTCTTTATCTTCACTCTTGCAGTGTACACTTACCATAAATTGTTTTGGTTCAAACCCGTCTATGTTCTCGTTGGTTCTTGCTAATTTCTTTACCTGTATCTTTATCTCTTCCAATTTCTGTAATTCCTCGGATGTTAGTGCATCTGCCTGGATTACTTTTCCATCAATTAATGTCAAAAGCCCATTTTCTCCTTGAATACTTGATCGGTCCCACAAGATGGAAGCATACATTCTGTCCAAAAAAAGAAGGCTACGCCCTGAAGAAATATTTATGTGGAAATGTTTTTTAAGTTTATTCAACTTTTCGACTAAACTGTCTGTAATTTTCTTTGTTTTTACAGTCAGTTGCCCATCTTTTTCTATTATTTTTGTTCCCAGCTCGACTGTTACGCCGTCTGCATCAAAGCAAAGAAGTTTGATGTTTTTTAAATCATCTAGTGTTATTTCTGATAAAGGTTTCATATTGTTATGTGTCATTCCGTGCCTGTCGCTTTTGGCAAGCCTCGCCCTCAGCGGGACACGGAATCCATAAAAATTATCTATATATATTCCGGCTCCTCGGTCTGAGCTCAGCGTCGAAAACATTCGCCGGAATGACAACTACCAGCTTTCATATTAAAGAGTGGAAATCAAAACTTCAAGGTTTTCCATTAAACTCCCTATCAATTGAGATTTTTTGTTAAGTCTATCAAGTTCAAGAAGTTTTCCATGTAACTCATATAATTGTTCTGTTGAAAATTTTGCAGCCTGTTTTTCTAAGTTACCTTTTTGCCATACTGCCACCTTCATTGTTCCCGGGTCTTCTTTTACCCAAATCAAAAATCTGATGTGTCGAGACAACATGATAAGCAAGAAGTCTGCCTCTTGGTCTTCCATTTTTTCAAGATAATCTAGAGAGGTTTTCGAGTTTCGTGGGTAAATAGAATCTAAAAATTTAAAAGTTAAAACTGGAAGTTTAAACTCAAAAACTTGGAAAGTTTTACTAAGCTTTGATATGATGCTGGGAGGAATTGTTTTACCTTCCCAAAAAACGAGGCTACTTCCTCCTTTTTCAATTCCATTTACAATTTCTAAGGCCTCTTTGTTGTTGGTGAAAATATTCTCAACAACCAAAAGTTGAAGCGAAGAAAACATTCCTTGAGACTGTGCGGCTTGCAAAAGTTCAGCTTTTTTGGAGCTTTTCCACTCGATTTGAACGATTCCTGCTCCTTTTGTGCGCGCAGCGTTAATTATTTCTGAAAGATTTTTTCTTGAAGCAGGATGGTTATCTCCATGAAGCAAATAATTTTTCATTTCATTTAATGTCATTCCGTGCCTGCCGCCTTTGGCGAGCCTCGCCTTCGGTGGGACGCGGAATCTATTAATATTTTCCATATCGGTTCCGGCTCGACGGCCGGAATGACTACCTGTTATTATTAACCTTTTGATATATTTCTCTCACAACTCTATCATTAACTCCACCTTTTCTTTTGTGGGGGACTAAGGCTCCTGAAAAGTTTTTGGGGATGTGAAGAAGCTCGTGAATTAATACCATGTCTTGTTGATTTTTGGGAAGTTTATCAAATTTCTCAGAGATAATCTCAATAATATATGAAGGTTCAACGTTTAAAGTTTTTTGCCAAATTCTCCCCAAGCCCCAAATCCGAGCGTATGCCCGAGTTTTGCTACCAGTACTTCTACAACAAAAAACTCTATCTTGTTTTATATAATCAAATTCACATTTCCCAACCAATTCCTGCACCCATTCAGTCAGTGTTTCGTCATTCCCCCATTCCCAGACAGTCCTCTTGAGGCGACCGCTACCTCGCACTTTACGAGCGGAGGGGCGTTTTCTATTGATCAATCTTGTAAACTTCAGCTCCATCTTTTATCTCTTGGGTAACCTTTAAACCTATTGCTTGCCCGGCTTGAGCTTTTTCAATTTTTTCGTGTTCAATTTGCAATGACCCTACCTCTTGTTCAAAAAGATCTTCACCGCCTCGGACAAAACGAATTTTGTCGCCAGTAGATAAATCGCCAGTTAGTTCAACAACAGCAACTCCAATCTTATCGTAAAAATGAGTAACTTGACCAACTTTAGTCTCTGTCATTTTTTCACCTCCCTTGCTAATTTTGAATGACAAACTGCTATTGCTATTGCATCCGCCACATTATCAAAATGTGTTTTTTTGCCAACAGGCGCCTCAATATTGAACATATCAAAAACTACTTTTTTCATAACATTTTTATCCGCTTTTCCACTACCTCCAACATTTAATTTAACCTGCCCTGGCGTGTATTCAAAGATTTGAACACCCATTTGTTGTGCAGCCAGCCATAAAACTCCTTGTGCTTGCCCCACATTTATAACAGTTTTCGCGTTTGAAAAAAAGAATATTCTTTCAATTGCCATAACGCCGGGTTTGTGCTTCTTAACAAGTACAGTAAACTGCTCGTATATTTTTGCCAATCGTTCACCCTTTGTCCCATCCTTCTCAGTTTCAATTAATCCGTAATCTAATAACTCAAGAACTCTGTCTTTTCCTCTGTCCCCGTCTCGACTCGCCGTCTTCGGCGTGGCGGATCTTACTTTTATTAGTCCGTATCCAGTAGTAGCAGTTCCAGGGTCAATTCCCAAAATAAGCATTGTTTATTTTAGCACAGAAAAGTTCAGGGTGTCGAAAGACTTAGTGTGTCAGAGAATCAGTATATCAGTAAACCACCTATACACTAACTCTCCGGGCTATCCCGTACACTGACCTTTCCGACACCCAAAGTTACTATTTGATATCTAGTTTTTTCCCTTGCAAAATCGTTGAATAAACATAATATGTTTGGTCTGATGGCGAAAGATTGTAGGCATTTTTTGCAGCAATCAGTGCAGCTTCTTTATTCCCAAGATCATACTCTGAAAGAGCCAACAGTAGCCAAAGACGTGGATTGTATGGCAATTTCAAAACAGCGTTTGACACAAATTCTTGGGACTCATAAGACCCCTTTTTGAGAAATAGCAAATTAGCTAAATTTTCAAATGCCAACGAATCAACGCCATTATCAACTGCTTTTTTATAAGATTCAATTGCTCTATCAAATTCACTTTGTCTTTCATATATCGCGCCAAGTCCATTCCAGTTGCTCCACCAATATGGCGCAAGAACCGTCGATTTTCTAAAATGTTCCTCTGCTTCCTCATACCGCCCCACACGAAACAGCTCAACCCCCAGATTGTTTTCCAAGTCAAAAGCATTTTTTGAAATCTTAATATCATTGCTAAACAAAGTTAAACCGTCTTTCCATTGAAAGTTCCTTGCGACACTTCTTGCCGACAAAGCGGTAATTAAAAACGCCACTAATATCACCAACACAACATTCCACCTGGGAAGTGGTTTAGGTAGGGAACCTAGGGATATTCCAATAAATTTGGGTACACAAGAAATTAGTACGCCCACCATACCCAACACACCAATCATTGGCAAATAAAACCAGCGGTCTGCAACTGTCATATCTAACGGGAAAATCTGTAAATGTGCTCCAAGTCCAAATATTAAAATTGAAAGAAAAAACAAATACACTTTAACGCCGACTTTATCATTCACTTTAATCAAATGAAGTAAGAATCCAAAAGTTAAAATGCCAAAAACTAACATTACAGCAAGCGGGATATAGAACTCGCCGAGCGAAATCTTATCTACTATCCATTGTTGGTCAATCGCTAAGTCATATGGAAAAACAAAATTTGAAACATAAAAGTAAACTATTTTAGGCAAAGTCATCAAACGAGTAAGAAGGTCAACTCTGGTAATTGGAGATAGGTGCTGCGTAGTAAATGGAACATTTGCAACACCAAGCCTTAGCAATAAATATATTGACATGACCGATGTTGCCGCCAGCAAGCTCTTGATAAACTGAGATCTCTTATATATAAAGGAAAAGAACAGAGAAGAAAATAAAAATACTACCCCTGTCTCTTTCGATAGCATTGAAAAAAGAAGTAGCCCAAATACTAAAATATACTCTTTTAATAATTTAATTCCTTTTAGCAAAAAGTAGAAAGATAAAAGACCAAAAAATGTAAACAGTACGTCTTGCATGGCAGAAACATAGACTACAGATTCAGTGTTAAAGGGATGCACTAAAAAAATTACTGACAGAAAAAGTGATATCTCGCGGCGTAATAATTTGTTAAATAGTAAAAATACGAGATATGCATTTGCAATGTGTAGTCCAAGTTGTACAAGGTGAAAAAAGAAAGCTTGCTGGCCGAAAATTGAATATATGAGAGAAAAAGTGGTACTCATGAGGGGCTTGTAATATATGCCACCTAGTCCCCCAGCACCTCCAGTCCCAAAAGTACTCCCAGCAAAAAAGGTTGGAAGGTTTGCGATTGAATGCACAAGCCCATTATTTAAAATCTGTGTCTCATCATCCCAAACAAATCCATTAAATAGACTGTTGGAGTAAACAAGAATGCCCAATAATATAATAATTGTTCTCGACTTCTTACCAAACCACTGCATGTCTTATTATTACATGATCGGACACAATTTGGCACATATTATACAATAAGTGACCAACTTTTATGCACGTGCACAAAAGTTGGTCAGAAGTACTAGCACTAGTTATCAACCTGTAACATTCCTTATCAATCGAGTAGCCACGACTCTGTCGCCTTCTACCTCGATTGCCACAACATCAATTCTTAGCAAATCGGGTGTTTTGGGGTGAGTCAGTTTATAAAACTGTGCAGCTTGAGCCACCAGCCGTAGTTTCCTTGGAGTAACAGCTTCCTCTGGATAACCATAATCAAGATTCCACCTTGTTTTTACTTCAACAAAAACCAGGGTTTCTAATTTATTTGAAAAATCCAGTGCAATTATATCAATTTCGCCGTATCGAGTTCGGAAGTTTCTTTCAAGAATTTTATAGCCTTGTTTTTGAAGAAGTTCACAAGCTGCTTTTTCACCCAACGCACCGGCAGTAATTGTTGAGATGGACATTCGTCAAGAATTTAAAATTGAAAATTAAACCTTAGTTATTTCTTCTTAGGACGTGTGGCTTTTTTAGCAGGCTTCGAAATCGACTTCTGCGTTGTCTTTCGCCTTGTGATTTCAGCAAGTTCCCTTTGAGTTTTGTTCCTTAAGTAATAAAGCTTGCTTCGCCTTACATGTCCTTGCGCTTTTACCTCAATCTTTTCAACGGAGGGAGAATCCATTGGAAAAATTCTTTCAATCGCAACACTGCCTGCTCCAATTCTTCGAACCGTATACATTTTTCCGGATTCTTTCCCACGAATCGCTAAAACTGTTCCTTCAAAAACTTGTATCCTAGTTTTATTATCTTCCTGAATTCTTTGGTGCACGCGAACAGTATCGCCTACGTGGAATTCTTGACCGTTTAATATTGCTGATAATGCCATATGCTGTATTGTATCAAATATAAGGCTATTTGTGAAGCTGGGAGCTTAGGCTGTATCCAAAAGTCCCTTAATTGAAGTTTCCAAATTTCTGTTCCAAGCCACGCCATATGGCAAATTTATTTTTTTATCTCCAAACCCGTTCTCAACTATTATAACCATCTTTTGGTCCCCTTTATTAGCTTGAAGAAGACTGTTTATCTCAACCAAGGCTTTTGAACTTGTACCTTTTGGAATCCTTAAAATTATTTCGTCAGAGTCGCTCGTTTTATAAATAGGACTTGGTTTGGCACTAGGCACATCCATAAAATCAGGGCTGCCAGGATCTCCTGCTTTTTCAACAATAATGGAAATTGCCTCATCTCGCAAATCTGCTTTACCTTCGACCAATATAGGTAATTTACCCAACCACAAGTCTTTTGTTTTTGAGAAAATTGACGGAAAAACTACCAACTCAGCAGTTGATGTGTCGTCTTCCAAGGTGACAAACGCCATCTCTTCCCCACTCTTTTTTGTTTTTACAATCCTGTAACTTGAGACTATCCCCCCAATTTTTACCTTTTTACCAATACTCTCCTCGGGATTTATTTCTGATAGTTTGTGAGTAATTTTTTCTGCAATCAAAGAAAGCGAGTTAGACAAGGGGTGGTCAGTAATGTAAAGGCCCAATAGTTGCTTTTCGAGCGCCAGCTTTTCGTCAAGCGAGAAGTCTTCAATTTCTGGCAATTTATCGACAATTGTCATAACCTGGACTCCTTCCTCGTCATCAAACAACCCTCCTTGTCCGCTGGCATTCATTTTTGACTTTGAGGAAATCCGCTCTCTTATCTCATCTAAGCCAGCAAGAAGCGCTGCCCGCTTGCCAAATTCATCCATACTACCCGCTTTTATTAAACTTTCCAAAACTCTTTTATTTACTTTTTGACTGTCCACTTTTTGACAAAAATCTGAAAGTGACCCAAACTTCTTGTATTCATCGCGAGCTTTCAAGATACTATCAATTGCAGCCTGTCCAACATTTTTGATTGCAGAAAATCCAAATCGAATCGCCAATCCTTCCAGCGACTCTTTTTCTGGAACAATTGTAAATCCAACTTCGCTTTCATTGATGTCAGGAGGTAAAACTTTAATTCCCATGCGCCTGCTCTCGGCAATCCCAGCTGAAATTTTTTCTGTATCTCTAGATTCTGCAGTCAAAAGAGCGCACATGTACTCAACCGGATAGTTTGCTTTCATGTAGGCTGTTTGATAAGCAACCATCCCGTAGGAGGCAGCATGGGCCTTGTTAAATCCGTACGACTGAAATGGCTCAAACAATTTCCATAGAGTCTCTGCAAATTCTTGAGTTTGGCCATTTGTTACAATTCCGGTTGTAAGCTTTTCCTTTTGCGCAGCCATCTCAGCAGGTATTTTTTTACCGACAGCTTTTCTAAATTTATCTGCTTCTTCCCATGTGTATCCGGCCATTTCTAAAGCACAAAACAAAAGATCATCTTGATAAACGATCAATCCATATGACATATCTAAGAACTTTTCCATTCGAGGATCAAGATATTTAATAAGTTTTGGATTATGTTTTCTTGCAATGAACTCAGGAATAACACTCATCGGCCCAGGGCGAAAAAGCGCAACCATTGCCATTAAATCTTCTACTCGAGACGGCTTAAGTTCCTTTAAGTACCTAGTCATACCACTTCCACCAAGTTGAAAAACTCCCATCGTTTCTCCGCGACCCAACATCTCAAAAGTTTTTTTGTCATCCAAGGGAAGATTGCGCAAATTTATTTTTGCTCCTCTTCTTTCTTTAACTATATGAACCGCAGCTCCAAGAATTGAAAGGTTTCGAATTCCCAAAACGTCGAATTTAATAAGCCCAACATCCTCACATGTATGAAATTCATACTGAGTAATTACCTTATCTCCAGAAGGCTCAAGCTGCAAGGGGGAGAAATCTGTCATGTCAGTTGCAGAAACTACAACTCCTGCTGCATGTACTGAAATATGCCTTGCACTTCCCTCCACTTGATGAGCCAAATCCATTACTTTTTTTGTGTCCGGATCTGTGTCATACATATGTTTTAACTCTGGAGACTCAGCTAGTGCTTTGGGGATATCGATAGGAAAGCCTTGTTTGGGAGGTGGAATAAGTTTTGAGATACGGTCTCCTGTTGCGTAGGGGTATCCCAAGACCCTTGCAACGTCCCGAACTGCGGCTCGGGCCAACATTCTTCCAAATGTACAAATTTGTGCAACTTTGTCACGGCCGTATTTTTCAACAATATAACCAATGATGTCCTCCCTCCGATCGTCTGCAACGTCAAAGTCGATATCAGGAGGAGATGGGCGATATGGGTTTAAGAAACGTTCAAATGGAAGATTGTAAGTCAGCGGGTTTACTGTCGTTATCCCTAAAACATATGATGCCAAAGATCCTGCCGCAGACCCTCTAGTGTTTGTAATAATTCCCTCTTCTTGTGCCCAATTAACAAAATCCATTGTAATCAAAAAGTATGGCGCATAACCTTTTTGGATAATAATTCCAAGCTCGTAGTCCAGTCGTTCTGCTACTTTATCTGTTACTTCCGAAATCCTTTCAGGTAAATTTTCATAAGCCAACTCTCGAAGATACTCTCCGGCATCTTTTCCTCCTGGAACAGAGAACTGAGGGAAAAACCATTTACCTAAAGTTGAAATTGTTAAATCACATTTTTGAGCTATTTTTTCTGTGTTCGAAAGTGCATCCTGAAGGTCAGGAAACAATTCCTGCATTTCCTCTTCAGACTTAATAAAAAACGTTGGCGTATCAACAAATCGTATTCTTTTTGTGTCTGAAACATTTTTTCCGGTTGCCACACAAACTAAAACATCTTGCGCAACAGCATCTTTTGCGTCAATGTAATGAGCATCGTTTGTGGCAACGATTGGAATTCCCAACTCTCGGGATAACTTAACAACCCCTTCATTAACTAACACCTCAGATTTTGCCATCTCCTCAAGGTCTTGTTTTAGATCGGGGCTGGGTGCAAGGGGTGCATATTTTGTAAACTCATGTCTTTGGACCTCCAAATAATAATCATCACCAAAAACTTGTTGATACCAAAGTGCGACTTTTTTTGCCTGATCGTAGTTTCCTCCAATCAAGTTTTGAGCTACTTCACCCAAAATACATGAAGATGTGCAGATTAAACCCTTTGAATACTTTTCTAAAGTTTCTTTATCAAATCTCGGGCGGTAGTAATAACCCTCAAGATGTGCAATTGAGGTTAATTTCATCAAATTTTTATAACCTTGCTCGTCTTTTGCCAACAGTAAAATATGATTTGCATCAGCTCTTTTCCCTTCTTCTTTTTTAATTTTATGACTTTTGTTCGTTGTGTAGGCTTCAAGCCCTATAATTGGTTTTATTCCTTCTTTTTGGCAGTTTTTATAAAACTCAACAGCGCCGTACATTGCTCCGTGATCTGTAATTGCAATAGAGTCCATCCCTAGCGCTTTTACTCTTTTTATAAGTTTCGAAGTTTTTGAAAGTCCGTCAAGAAGAGAATATTCTGTATGAACATGAAGATGAGTGAATTTGGACATACTTTATTTTATCATGAAAAGGCACAAAATAATGAGATAAAAGTAAAATTTACGATAGGAGCTTTTTTAGTAATTCTGCTGTTTTAGTTGGATCCGCACGACCCTTTGTTTTCCTCATTACTTGACCTACCAAAAACTGCAAAACTGATTCTTTACCGTTTTTGTACGACTCCACAACATCAGAGTTTTCTTCAATTGATTGAAGTGACACTTTTTCCAACTCTTCATCTGAAATCTGCCCTTTTTCTTCAGCATTTTTGATAAGTTTAATCAACTCTGCAGGTAACATTTTTGAGATGTTAGGCTTTTTGTTAACTAACGTGTTTGCTAACTTCGCAGGTGAAATCCCGTGAACGCTGCCCACTTTGATTGCCTCCTCAAAAAAATCAGCGAGTTCGCGAGTCTCTGTTAAAATCTTGGAATAGCTCGGTGATATTTTGTACTCTGTCTCAAACCTCTTTCTCTTGCTTTCGGGAAGTTCTGGTAATTTACTTTTTATTTCTTTTAGTATTTCATCTGAAAATTCAAAACTTGGGATATCGGGCTCCGGGAAATATCTATAGTCATGCGCCTCTTCTTTTTGACGTTGAGAAAAAGTAATACCCTTTACTTCGTTATATCCTCTCGTTTCCTGAACAAGTTTTTCTCCACGCTCCAAAGCTTCCGACTGCCTTTCAATTTCATAGTTTATAGCTGACTCCAAAAACCTAAATGAATTAATGTTCTTCACTTCAACTCTGTAATCTGGCAATTTTTGTCGTATGTCGTTTGTCGTTTGTCCTACCCGCACGGATATGTTTGCTTCAAGTCTCATGCTGCCCTTTTCCATATCAGCATCAGAAATTTCTAAGTATCTGACTATTTGCTGCAATGCTTGAACAAATTCTTTTGCCTCGGCACTTGACGAAAAGTCAGGTTCTGTTACAAGCTCGGCTAACGGCACACCTGATCTATTAAAATCCACTAAAGTTACTCGTTCGCCATTTATTGTTGTGTGCGAAAGTTTTCCCGTATCTTCCTCCAGATGAATTCTCCTTATACCTATTTTTTTACCTTCGCCATTTGTCCACGATCCGTAAGTCGCAAGAGGATACTCGTACTGGCTAATTTGATAACCTTTGGGCAAATCAGGATAAAAATAGTTTTTACGGTCAAATCGGGAAAATTTGGCCAAAGTACACCCAAAAGCAGTACCTAAAAATTGAGTCCACTCAACAGCTTGTGCATTTGGAACAGGAAGCGCACCAGGTAACCCCAAACAAACAGGGCATGTTTGAGTATTGGGCTTCGTGCCGAAATGAAACCCAGGACAGGCGCAAAACATCTTCGTTTTTGTCCGAAGTTCAATGTGGACTTCCATTCCAATTATTGGTTGATATTTCATAGTTGCGGTTTCCTTTTGTGCCAATCTGTCAACTGTTGGTATTCGTATCCTGCACGAAACAGCTTTAGTTCTGAAAACTTTGGTCCGATAAGTTGCAAACCTATTGGTAATTCGTCTTGTGTGAATCCGCAAGGCAACGATAAAGCAGGAACACCTGCTAAGTTCACACTTACTGTTAGAATATCTGACAAATACATCTGCAGTGGATCTTCTGTTTTTTCTCGCAATTTAAATGGAGGCGTTGGGGAAACTGGAGCTATTAACATATCTACTTTTTCAAAGGCGTCAGTAAAATCTTTTGTAATCAAACGTCTAACCTCCTGGGCCTTGTTGTAGTATTCGTCTTTGTATCCGGAGGACAGAGAAAAAGTTCCAAGCATTATTCTTCTTTTTGTCTCTTCCCCAAAAGCATCCCGTCCGTTTCCAAATCTTATACCGTCGTAGCGGGCTAGGTTTGAAGACACTTCTGAGGCCATTATAATGTAATAAGCCGGAATCGCGTATTCAGAATGTGGCAGGCTGACCTCTTGAATTTGCGCTCCTTGTTCTTCAAATTTTTTAATAGCATCATCAACCTTTTCTTTAACGACACCGGACAATCCTTTACCAAAATACTCTGCTGGTATTCCAATTCTTAATTCCTTAACTTGCTCATTCAGTTCTTTCGAATAACTAGCAACTTCAATATCCCAGCTAGTTGCATCTTTAAAATCCTTACCCGCCGTTATTTCAAGAATTCGGGCTAAATCTTCGACCGAGGACGCAATTAATCCCATTGAATCCAAAGACGAAGCCATTGCCACAACACCATATCGAGAAACTCGACCATACGTCGGCTTTATTCCAGAAACACCGCAAAACGAGGAAGGAAGTCTTATTGATCCGCCAGTGTCTGAGGCCGTTGCTGCAATAATAAATTCAGATGCAACAGCAGCCGCTGAACCGCTTGAAGACCCGCCTGGTACATACTCTAAGTTCCAAGGATTTTTTGTTGGACCGAAGTCTGAGTTTTCTCCAGAAGATCCGTGAGCCCAAGCATCACAGTTTAATTTTCCCAAAGAAATTGCTTCCGCGTCTTCAAGCCGCGAAACAACCGTTGAAGAAAAACTCGGAACATAATTCTCCAAAACACGAGCGCTAGCCGTAGTTTTAACCCCCTTTGTCGAATAAATATCCTTGTAAGCAAGGGGGATACCAAGCAAAGGATTTCCAGCAATGATATCTGGTCCGTCTTTTGCAATCTTCTCGTCGGCCATGTTCGCCAATTTTCGCGCTTGGTCAAAAGTAGTAGTAGTAAAAGAATTAATTTTATTATCATGTTTTTCTATCCTTTCAATAAAAAAATCTACAACCTCCCTAACTGAAAAGTCTTTGTTTTTGTAGCCTTCTTGTAATTTTGCGATACTTAAATTTTGAAGAACAGTCATTATACTACACCTCCTCAAGTACAGCAGGCACGACGAACAAGTCATTCTCAACTCTCTTTCCGTTTTTAACTGCTTCATCGACGCTTAAAATGGTTCCTGAGTTTGGTTCATCTTTTCGTAACACTTCGTCTGCATTTGTTCCTTTTTCTTCAGTAGCACTACCACTTGCCTCGTCTACCTTTTTAACAAGATTAATAATTCCGGATAGTTGCTCTTGATATTTGGGCACCTCCGGAATTGTTAAAGGTAAATTTGCAAGACGCGCAACGTGCGCAATGGACTGTTCAGATAGTGTGTCTTTTACTGCCATTTAGGTAAAACTATATCATAGATTGAGGCTGCAAATCACGAGCACTTTAAAAATCTGCTAAAATTAGGTAATGAGAAAATACGTCGTTGCTTTACTGGTTGGAATGATTTTGGTTTTAGATTGGGCAGCGCTGGATGATATTACAACAGGAAACGAACCAAACCACGCAGGCGAATATGCTGTTCTTGCCTTAAGCGCACTTATATTTATTTTCTTGGGAATCAGATTTTTCCAAAGAATAAGGGGGAAATAAACCATATGCAACAATGGTAATAAAAGAAGCTGCAAGAATATTATTTGTAGACCTAAAAGCAGAATATGAATCTCTAAGAACTGAAGTAAATCAAGCAATTCAAAGAGTCTTAGAAAGTGGAAATTTCATTTTAGGGCAAGAAGTAGCAAGTTTTGAAAAAGAATTTTCAAGCTACTTGGGAACAGAATATGCAGTTGGAGTAGCTTCGGGAACTGATGCGTTAACCCTTTCGCTAAAAGCTTTGGACATAAAGGAGACCGAGGGCGTTATCATTCCGGCAAATGTTTATCCGACAGCTTTTGGTGTAAGCTTGTCGGGAGTACAACTGCAACTTGCTGATGTTAACCCTTCAAATTTAAATCTCTCCATTGATTCTATAAAAAACGCAATTCGCCCCAATACTCGAGCTATTGTTGTTGTTCATCTTTATGGAAATCCGGCAGTTGTGGATGAAATATCAGAGTTTGCTAAAGGAAAAGGAATTTATTTGGTTGAAGACTGTGCACAGGCTGCAGGAGCAGATTTCGGTCAAAAAAAATTGGGAACATTTGGTGATATTTCTTGTTTTAGTTTTTACCCGACAAAAAACCTTGGGGCTTGCGGTGATGGAGGAATGGTTGTTACAAATAACGAGGGCCTGGCTCAAAGAGTTAAATCTCTACGAATGTACGGAGAAACAGAGCGATATAAAAGCACAGAAATTGGACAAAACAGTAGATTGGACGAGATACAAGCCGCAATCCTTCGAGCGAAATTACCTTATTTAGATAGATTCAATGCAAAACGTAAAATACTTGCTAAACTTTACATTGATTTACTACGCGACATGCCCATACGAGTAGCTAACCACAAAAGAGTTTGTGAAAGTGTCCATCATCTTTTCCCAATAATTGTTGAAAAAAGAGACGAGCTGCAAGAGTTTTTAAAGGCAAACGATATTGCAGTTGGAGTTCACTATCCAGTCTGCGTACATGAAACTCCTGCTTTTGAGAATCTAGGATATGCAAACGGGGACTTCCCTGTTTCTGAATTAGCATCTCGCCATATTCTTTCCCTGCCAATGTACCAAAATTTAACTTTCGAAGAAGTTGAACGGGTTTGTTGCAAAATAGAACAATTCTTCAAATGATACTTACGCAATCATTACATCAAGTTAACTCCACTTTTATTACTAAATATTAAACTGAACTTCACTTAGGAGGTGATTTACAATGGACGACAGAGAGAATGCTGTCAAGCATTTGAGGGAACACCAAAACTATCCGGCAACAAGAGACGAATTGGTTGCAGAATGCAACAATTTGTCTGACTTTTCGGAGAAAGACAAAAGGTGGTTCAGCGAAAACTTACCCGAAGGAATCTACAACTCCGCAGACGAGGTAATTAGTGCCCTGGACTTGCAGTAGGACGAAAAGTCCCCCGATTTATCGGGGGAGTTGCTAGAAACTTGTGATGGAGAACAAGTGCTATGCCATCTGCCGTAGTGCTTTGATGCGCTCTTCAACTGGAGGATGTGTAGAAAAAAGTCCAGCAAACCAACCAATTGCGTCATGATGGTTTTTTAGAGGATTTGAAATATAAAGATGTGCAGTTGCTTTGTTCGCAGCCTCCAACGGCTCTTTGTCTTTTGCAATTTTTTCTAACGCTCGCGCCAAACCTTCTGGGAATCTTGTGATCTTTGCTGCTGTTGCATCAGCCAAAAATTCACGACGTCGGGAGATTGAAAGCTTTATAAGCTCAGCAATAATCGGAGAGAGTAAAGCAAGCACAAACCCCACAACTAAGAGGATGGCGCCCACCCTGTTGTCCCGATCGCTATCTGAATGTATTGAAAACCGCAATGCCCAATCTGCAATCAAAACAACCATTCCCGCCAAAATTGTTACAATACTCATCAGGCGCATATCATAGTTTCCAATGTGGGACATCTCGTGGGCGATTACGCCTTCAAGTTCTGTTCTATCTAATTTCTCCAATAATCCTCGAGTTGCACAAACTACGCCGTGTGCAGGATCTCGGCCAGTTGCAAAAGCGTTTGTGGCCGTATCTTCTATAACATAAAGCTTGGGCATTGGAAGGCTTGAGGCAAGCGCCATATTTTCCGCTACAGTGTAAAAATGAAAGTCTCTTTTTTTATCAGCAGGACGTGCGCCTGAAATACTTAAAATTATTTTGTCACTCCACCAGTAGCTTGCAAAACTCATTACTCCAGACAGGATTAATGCCCAACCAAGGAATGATAATCCCAAATCAAAAGCCTGTACTAAAATATAAGAAAAACCAACAATAAACAACGTAAAGAAAAACATTACAAGAATGCTTTTTCTTTTGTTTGAATCAACTGCCTCGTAAACATTGACAATGTTTTTCATAGCGATACCTTTGGAGTTTTGGCTTCCTCAGAACTCACCTCAAGGTATGATCCGTCTGAAGGGACTCCAAATCCTTTCTCTTCCCCAAAACCAAACATTGATGCAATAATGTTTGATGGGAATTGCGCTCGAGATGAATTATAGTCCGCAACAAGGTCGATAAACGTACGCCTTGAATACATCAGTTTGTCAGATGTATCTCGCAGCTCATTCATGAGTTGGCTTACCACTTCTGCTCCTTTAATTTCAGGATTAGACTCAACAACAACTTGGATTTTTGGCAAAACTCCAGAAATTAGATCCTCAGCTTTTTGAACGTCCTCAAGACTTTGGGTTTTTTGAGCTTTCGTAACAGCTTTTCGGGCCTCTGTTAAGCTGTCAAATATTCCTTTTTCGTGTTTTAAGTATGCTTTTGCCGAGGTTTCCAAATTAGGAATTAAGTCAGCCTGTCTTTTTAATTGGTTTCCGATCTCCTGGATAGAAGCTCTGATCCGAACTGCCAAAGTAGCAAAATAATTATAAGTAGAAATCACATAAATTGCGATTAACCCAGCTATTATTAATAGTATTAATGATATGTTCATTTAAATCACCACCCCTCAGAAAAAATTTGAAATTTGAAATTTTTAATTTTCATTGAAAATTTTAAATTGAAAATTGAAAATTAATACGAGAAAACACTGCTAAACTTCGAGTAAACCCTTAAGCTTATTGTACTCCAGCGTATTTATTATATCACCCTTTGTTGCCCATGCGCGCTGTGCCACCGATATACCATATCTAATTCCATTTAGTTGATCTGCTGCGTGAGAATCGGTGTTGATTACGAGTCTTATACCACGCTTTACAGCTTCCCAAGCTAAAGAATCCGGTAGATCAAGCCGTTCGGGCCAAGAGTTTATTTCAAGCCATTTATCCCGCGCTTTGCAATATTCGAAAATTTGATCCCAATCGAGTTGAATTCCTTCCCTTTCGTTTAATTTCCTTCCGGTGGGATGGCCAAGAATTTTTACCTTTGGGTGCAATAATCCCTCCAAAACTCTTTTTGTTTGTTCTTTGCCAGGAAGCCTGAAACTTGAATGAACAGAGACTATTGCAAAGTCCAAGTAATCAAAAGCTTTTCCAGGAAGGGCTAAATCTCCATTTACCTTTATGTCGATTTCCAAACTATTAAACACATGTTTTAAACCGTTTTTAGACAAACTTGAATTAATTATTGCAACTTTTTCAGCCTTTCTTTTTATCATATCTAAAGCTTTGCTGTCTGTTAGTTCTGATTTTGGATTGTGCTCAGTAAAGGCTATGTACTCGTATCCTAAGTCCTCAGCAACCTTCACCATTTCTTCCATCGAACTCCTGCCCGGATCGTGGGACACATCTTGTAAAAAATCAGAATGTATATGTAAATCTCCTTTCATGTCGGAAAGTTCAATCAATTTTGGAAGTTGATGTTTTATTGCAAGATATATTTCGCCTTTTGCTTCACGCATTTGAGGAGAAATCCAATCCATACCGATCTTGTTGTAAAATTCCTCCTCAGTTTTAAACTTTTCCCGCCTTTGGCGAGGCTCGCCTTCGGCGGCAATTTCCCCATCAGTTTTAATGCCGTACTCCGACAAACTTAAACCCTTGCGTTGGGCATAAGCTCTAAGTTCAACATTGTGTTGCTTGGATCCTGTAAAGTGTTGCAGGAGCGCACCGTACGCATCAGGCGGTTGAACCATCAAATCCACTTGAAACCCTCCGGGCAGCGCAATACTCGCCGTTGTATCCCCTGCTTCGATAATTTTTGTTTTGTCTGGATAATTTATAAAATGCTCAATAACACTTTTAGGGTTTGACGAAGCAACGGCTATGTCAATATCTCCAACAGTTGAAGCAGATCTACGAAGCGACCCAAGTGGATCGACTTTTTCAACGTTTTTGTCTTTTCGCATCCACTCAACAATTGCCTCAGCCACTGGTAAAGCATGAGGTAATAAATGTCTTCTGACTCTTTTTTTAACCTCGGTAACGGAGGCCAAGATATCCTTTTCAGACTGCTCCCCAAAACCTTCAATTTCGCGAATTTTCCCTTTTTCTGCAGCTTGCTTCAATTTTTCCAAAGCACCATGCTCTTTTGTTATTCCCAAAGTTTTTGTTAATTTTAAAGCCCTCTTTGCCCCAAGCCCAGGAACATCTAAAAGTTCAAACATTGCAGGGGGCAAGTCTCCTAACACTTCTTCATAATGTTTTACTTTTCCAGCTTGAAACAATTCGCCTAAATGAGCAGCAATAGATTTCCCAATTCCTTCAATCCCGTCAAGCTGTTCTCTCTTCCAAAGTTCTCTTACCTCAACTGCCATATGGTCTATCACATCCGATGCACGCTCGTACGCTATTACCTTAAATCTGTCTTGTTCCCCATCACCTTTAACTTGGTATGCTGCCGCGACAGAGCGCAACAGCTTTGCAACCTCTTCATTGGACATGTTTTTGTTGGTTTTCATACCTATTTAATGCTCGCCAATAACTATTCTCTATTACTATACTACATTTTTGAATCTAGGCTAGTTTTATGTTAAAATTAGGAGAGTATAGAATGGACCTGTGGTGTAGCGGTTAACACATCCGCCTGTCACGCGGAAGATCGCCGGTTCGATCCCGGTCGGGTCCGCCACATTCATATCGCTCTGCGATTGAACGTGGCGAGCCACAATCGATTAATACGATTGGGGACGCATTCAAAATGCCTTTTTATTACTTTTACGTTCTAAGAAGTTTAAAAAACAAGAAACTCTACTTAGGCAGCACCAAGGATTTAAAGAAAAGACTAGAATCGCACAATTCTCTGCAAAACATTGCTACAAAACCCAATGCACCCTACGAATTAATTTTTTATTCAGGATTTAATAATCAAAAAGACGCACTGGAGTGTGAAAGTTATTTTAAAACTACATCAGGCTGGAGAAGAATTAAGCAAATGCTTAAAAACACACTTTAGTCTTACTTCCTAAATGTAATCTGCTATATCTTACATCCTCGATATCTCCATCGGACCACATCCAAAGCTCTTATTTAATTTAGCTAATTTGGCTATCTTTATGGAATATCCGCATTATAAAAAAACAGATTGTTGTGGTAATATGAACCTGCTAAACCCCCCTGTGAGAGCGCAAGCTGTTTGCAGGGCTTTATTTTTTGTTCTGGCAAAAAGTTTTGTTTCTACCTAAAATAAGAATATAAGAAATAAAGAAACTGAAAAACCGAAACAAAACAATAGGAAGCTTGAATCCAGCGCGGCATCTG
>MHCC01000017.1 GCA_001816475.1 Candidatus Blackburnbacteria bacterium RIFCSPLOWO2_01_FULL_40_20 | reverse complement strand
AATTTGGGGTTCTGTGGGACGCAACTTCTTCTTCTTTGCCTCTTAAAAACATTTTCTTTTTTGCTCTTTGATCAACTTTGAAAGTTCCAAATCCGCTCAAAATTACTTTATCGCCTTTGACCAAGGCTCTTTGTATTTCGTTTAAGAAAGTTTCAACTGCTTCCATTGCTGCTTTTTTTGTTAAGTGGGCTTTTCTTGCAACAAGCTCAATCAAATCATTCTTGGTCATACTTCGACTCCCTTCGGTCGCTCAGGACAAGTCTTGTAAAATGTCCTTGCTGGTGAATAGATTAACAGATAAGTTTAAAAAGTCAAGAACGGAATGAAAAGAAGACCTATTTTGCTTTTGTTGTTTCTGAGGCTTGAGTTTGCCGAATTGCAGTTACTTTAATTTGGCCTGCGTATTGCGCCTCATTTTCAAGTTTTTTAGCAATATCATGTACTAAAACCGTCAATCCATCATCGGATACTTCATCCGGCCTGACTACAACTCTAACTTCTCTTCCTGCCTGGAATGCAAACGCCTGGTCAATTCCATTAAAACTATTTGCGATCTCTTCAATCTTTTCCATTCTTTGAACATAATCTTCGTGTGGCTCGTAACGTGCGCCAGGTCGTGATCCGGAAATTGCGTCAGCAACATATACAACTATTGATTCCATCGAAGAAAAAGGCTTGTCTTCGTGATGTTCAGCAACTGTATCAACAGCCCTTTTATCAATGTTGTATTTTCTCAAAAGATCTACCCCGAGTTTAACATGTGTTCCTTCCTCATCAGTTACAACTTTACCTATGTCGTGCAACAAACAACCAAGTCTCACCACTTCTACATCTGCCCCGACTTCATGCGCTATTTCAACTCCGATTTTAGTTTCTTCAATTGTGTGTTGGGCTAAGTTTTGGCCGTAGGAAGTCCTGAAACGATAACGACCAATCATAGTAACCAAGTCCAAAAGAAGGTTATAAACACCACAGGAGTGGGAAATCCTCTTTCCCTCTTCAAGTAAAAACTGATCAAGTTGTTTTTGGGTTTGTGCAACTACTTCTTCAATTCTGCTCGGTTGAATTCTGCCGTCTTTAACCAAGGTCTCAAGGGATCGCCGCGCAACTTCACGACGAATCGGATCAAAAGAAGAAAGCCTTATGTCGTTTGTCTCATCAATTTCAATCTCTACACCTGTTGCTTGCTCAAAAGCTCGGATGTTTCGTCCCTCTCGCCCAATTACTCGACCTTTAATTTCCTCATCGGGTAGGCGTATTGTTGAAATTGTGAATTCAGCTACATAATCTGTCGCGCCATGCCTCATTGCATCAACCAAAATCTCTTTGGCCTTTTCGGAGGATTCAAGTTTGAGGTTTTCCTCCATCTGTCGGATACGTTTCGCCTTTTCACTTACTAATTCTTTATCTACCTCAGCAAGCAAAGCGTCTTTTGCCTCGTCATGAGTCATTCTAGACACCTGCTCAAGTTTTTTGATGTAATCTCGTGGACTATCGTTCATATAATCGAAGGAAAAGAAGAACGGCTCGCACTTAATGTGTAGCTTTAAATTCTAGACTTTGTAACAAAGCTAAGAATACCATCTTTTTTCCTATTAAATGAATTTTACAGCTCATAGAGGTTTTAGTCAACGTCAACGACTTTTTTAATCGTTTCCCAAGAAAATCCTCGCCGGGCTAGCGCCCCAATTAATTTTTCCCTGCGTTTATCTTCTGGAAAACTGCCTAAGACTCTTAACTTTTTCTCGACAATTTTCTTTGCTAATTCAACTTCCTGGTCCGTATCAATTTGCAAAAGTACTTCTTTTATTATATCGTCTGAGACTCCCTTTGATTTAAGCTCAAGCCCTATTACCCTTTTAGATTTTTGTCTAAAAGTTAACCTTTGCTCAACCCACCACTGAGCAAACTTTAAATCATCAACAAGTTCTAAATTCTTTAATCGATTAAACACATCATCTTCAATATTTCCTTGCCCTTCCGAAGCTCCGACATTTTGTCGTGAGCGAAGGAGGGTTCTTTTGAACCACTGTCTTATTTCTTTCTCCGATCGGGGCCTCATCATTGCAAACTTTACGGCATTCCCATAAACCCTCTCTTTATGATCTGTTCCTTTTATTTTTTCAATTTGTAAAGAAGCCAACTCTTTGCCAACTTTCAAACCGTGTTTAAGAAGTTCTTCAAGTGTCACTCCAAAAGCAAACTTTCCGTCTAAATAAACATTTGCCCTGCTTTTGTCTTTTTGTTGTTTGATGTGTGTAATTGTAGACATCAACTGGAGAAACCTACTCTTCTTTTTCTTCGCCTATCTCAGTTGGAAGTTTCTTGGAGGAGGCTGCAAACTCACGAATTTTTTTGTCAATACCCTCAGTTAATTTTTTGTTTGCGGTTTCTGTCAGGAAACCTACTGTCGCGGGCTTTCCTTGCCCCAACATTGTTCCATCATATTTATAAAATGCTCCGCTTTTTTGAAGTATCCCAAGCTCCACTCCAACATCAACCAGTCCACCTACTTTAGAAATCCCTCCCTCATTCATAACATCAAATTCAGCAACTCTGAACGGCGGAGCAACCTTGTTTTTAACAATTCGGGCTCTGTGGCGTGATCCAATTACCAATTCTCCTTCTTTAATTGACTCAATCCTTCGAAGATCAACCCTAACTGATGCATAAAACTTTAATGCTAGTCCTCCCGGGGTTGTTTCGGGATTTCCAAACATTACACCAATTTTGTGGCGAATTTGATTTGTAAAAATAACAGTTGTTCGAGTCTTTGCGATAGCCCCAGTTAATTTCCTAAGAGCTTGAGACATTAGACGCGCCTGAACTCCAATAATCGCATCTCCCATTTCTCCTTCAATTTCCGCGCGCGGAACAAGTGCGGCAACTGAGTCGATAACTATAATTTCAACCGCCCCGGATCGCACTAAGGTTTCCACAATTTCTAGAGCTTGTTCACCAGTGTCAGGTTGCGAGATAAGAAGATCGTCGACATTAACACCAATTGTTGCAGCACGAACCGAGTCTAGCGCGTGTTCCGCGTCAATAAATGCTGCTGTCCCACCCTCTTTTTGTACTTCTGCAATAACATGGAGTGCTAATGTCGTTTTGCCTGAGGCTTCCGGCCCGAAAATTTCAATTATTCTACCCCTTGGAAAACCACCAATGCCCAACGCTAGGTCCAAAGCAACTGATCCTGTTGGAATTGCTTCAACCCCACCCTGAAGAGCTGTTTTTTCACCAAGCCGCATTATTGACCCTCTTCCATATTGCTTTTCAATTTGTTCCATTGCCACGCGAATTGCTTGAAGTTTTTGAGAAGATTCAGTTTCTTGAGGAGTTGCTATATCACCACCGTTTTTATGTCGTGCCATATGTAACTTGTATTATATACAACAGCGAGCTTGGAATCAACAATCAAAATCGAACTTTCCTTTAATAGTTACACCTTTTTTATTGTTGTAGTGGAACCTTTAAGGGGCATAATAATAGCTGCTATGAAGTACAAAATAATTCCCGGAATGAACCCCGTGAATACTACTATAAGTGCTACTAATAATCTAAGTAGAGTAGAGTCTATTTCAAAGTATTCACTCAAACCGCCAACAACACCCGCCAGCATTCTGTCGTTTTTACTTCTATATAATTTCTTGCTCATCTTGTACTGTCTCCCACCTCCTCAATTTTCTCTATAACCTCTTCCGTTTTCATTTTTGTTAAATCGGCTCGATCTTTGTCGGGTTGTTTGTCTATAACAACAAGTCCCTGGATTATTTTTTGTGCCTCGAATGCGTCAGTCCTTCTTAAAAATTCCATGCCTACTATATTTTCTTTATACCCTTGATCAACAATTTTAAGGGTTGCAAAAAAGGGATTTGTGTCAACAATTACATCGGTTATATTTTTTACCATAATTATATGCACGCGCTCTGCCCCCGGAAAATCACGATAAATAAAAGTTATCTTATTTTCATCAACCACAAGCTCGTCAGTAAAAAGATCGAATGGGAAAACAGTATGGATTTTCAATAAAACTTCCTGTGATTTTTTAACTAACTTATCTAATTTTTCATCGTCAGATTCTTGTGGTTGTTGATTACCTAATTGCCCATTACCTTGTCCATTGACACAAAAGCTGCCGTTTTGTGGTCCTTCTGATGCCTGAAATAATACTTGCGTTAGCATAGTCCTCCATTGTATGCAATAAACAATTAAAACAGAATAAGTTTTTTGTAAGAAAAGTCAACAGCAATTTTGTTTGAATCTAATTTAAATAAGTATATAATACTGGACTATGTCGTATGTTGAGAATCCACATTGGAGACATAACAGAAAGCTGCATCAAGGTTTTGAGGATACTATAGACGACTAATCGCTCAAGGAAAATCCTACCGAAGTTATAAACCCATTCTTTGACCTTGAACACTATACTCGCCTAATCGAGAGGCAAAAAAACTGGGAATTTTCACAATTGGTGATGGAGTTCCAAGAAACTGGGCGCAACAAGTAGGTCCGTACATCGATTTGATAAAAAGAAGAATATTCTTTGCCGTCAGAAGACTCTAATTTCAGTTGTCCCACTTTTTGGGCTACTCGCTCCCTTCTTGTTTTAATTTGGTTTTTAAAGCATTCCAATATTTTCTTGGTCTTGGACTATCAGTCAATATTTCAACCACATCGACAATTGAAAAATACCAAGTATTCAGGCAGGTGGCGGGGCTGTCCACTTTTTGATTTCGCAAGAGAAAAGCGGAAGGAGAAGGTGGGGGGGTTTTTCGCCCGAAATTTGAAAAATGTTTAAGTTGGTCGACCTTTATCGAAAAATCCGAACTCGCTTCAAGTCGAATCGGTAGGCGCGCTACGCGCGCCATCTTGTCCGCTCGGCCTTCGGCCTCGCTCTATGTATTTTTTGCAAAGACAGAAAAGCAATACGCGCGATTTTTTTATTTATAGTCCCGCTGTAGCGGGACAAGACAAAATACAAATGTTTTACCCCTACCCACCCAGCGCAAAAACTTCGCTACGCCCTATTGTAGCAGAAATTTTAAGACGAAGAAAATATTTATTTATTGCTTTTGCTTTTTTCTCTATATCTTGATACACTATAAAGTAGAATTTAGGGTCTTGACATAAGCTAGGATTTTTGAGAAATTAGAATAAGGACATTTAAAAAGTAATTATGAAAGAACAATTACCAAAGTTTTTACAATACTTTTATCCAATCCCATCTCTAATAAGTTTAATCGTTGGTTTCATAGCTTTTATTGTTGCAATTGATGCATCTTCAAAGAACAATCAACCTCTTTTCCTTACAGCTTTAATTATCGCTATTTTATCCTTAGTCGCTCTTATAGCGAAAGTTATTGGGGATGGAAAAATTAAAAAGTTAAAATTAGGTATTAACCCCTCATATTTAGTAAAAAAACATCCACATGATTTGGAAGCTCAAATATCTTATCTTTTGAATCAAAAGTTTGAGTTAAAGGACAAAACTTCAGATACAGCGCATCTTGAGAAGAGACCATATTTCAGTGTTATCACAGCTATAGTACTCTTTTTATTGGGTGTAATACCTGGTATTCTTTACTTAGTTTGGTATTTTCTTCAACCTAAAGAAATGGTATATTTGGATCTTGCTAAACAGAAATAGGTACTTTTTCTTCATTAATTCCTTCAACTTTATTCTATAAATTCATTAGAAGATATAGAACAATAGAATTTTATAAAACTTCTGTCTTGGAAAGATTTTCTATGATTCACATTGATATATTGCATGGAACTCCATTAAGTGTTATAAAAAATACGGACTCAACAATTTTAGAAATTGCTTTTTTTAATGGCGCAATCGGACAACAGAAAGCAATTTCTTGTTGAGTCCACCGGTTGCGCCTTTTAAGTTGAAATTATAGGGGAAAAGTTCTTTAAAAAATTTTCGCGTTTTTTGGGGTTGCTAAAGCAACCCGTTCGAGCCGACAGTTTTAGAGCGAGGCCGAAGGCCGAGCGGATAAAAGGCGGCGCGCGTAGCGCGCCTACCTTTGCGATTGAAACGAAGTTCGGATTTTTCGATAAAGGTCGACAGAAAGTGAATCCGCGAAAGTGAGCCTGGATTGGCTCTGCGCGGGAGGGGGCGCGCAGAGCTCTGCAAAGCCCTTTTTGTACGAGACTGCAAGTTGCCGTAGTGAAAAAGAACAAAAAACGAGAGAACGCGAAAATTTTGGCTTCTTAGAAAGAAGCCTGCTCGCAAGCTCGCTTAAAGAACTTTTAAGAGAAAGAAAATAATTTTATGAAATATATTGCATACTGTAGAAAATCTAGGGAGGAAAAAGATAAACAAATTCTGTCTATACAGGCACAGATTGCCGAGTTAAAAGAATATGCCAAAAGAGAACATCTAGAGATAACAGAATTTATAGAGGAAGAAAAGACTGCTAAGAGTCCGGGCAGAGAAAAATTTGCTGAAGTTTTGAAGAAAATAGAAAAAGGCACTGTTGGCGGGATTATTGCCTGGCATCCTGACCGTTTAGCTCGTAACTCAATAGATGGTGGAAAAATAATTTACCTTTTAGATACTGGAAAATTGAAGGACTTAAAATTTCCCACCTCCTGGTTTGAAAATACTCCTCAAGGAAAGTTTATGTTAAATATTGCTTTTGGCCAAAGTAAATATTATGTTGATAATTTATCTGAAAATGTAAAGCGTGGTCTTAGACAAAAAATCCGAAATGGTGTTTATCCTGGCAAAGCTCCTGATGGATATATCAACAATCCAAAAACTAGAGGAATAGATGTTGAATCTGAAAAGTTAAAAGCAATTAAGAAAGCTTTTGAATTATTTTCAGAAGGAAACAAAACATTTACTGATATTGCATTATTTCTCCACAAATTCAACCTTAAAAGAAAAAATAATAAGCCACTACATATAAACGAAATCAGAAGAATTTTAGCCAATAGATTTTATGTTGGCATTATGGAATATAACGGGGAGTATCACGAAGGTACTCATAAAACCATTATCTCTAAAGAGCTATTCCAAGCAGTTAAAAAACAGCTTGAGTTTAAAGACAGACATAAAAAGAGAAGATATAATTTTGCTTTTATGGGATTGATGAAATGTGGCGAGTGTGGCGCAACTATTACAGCAGAAGTTCATAAGAAATATTACAAGGGAACAAATAGGACTGTTGAATATGTGTATTATCGTTGTACCAAAAAATTAAAAGCGTGTACTCAAAAATATATTCCAGAGCCAGAATTAGAAATCCAATTTAAAAAAGCTATTGACGAGGTAGCACTTCCCCAAGAATGGGCTAATGATTGGTACAAATGGTTAGATGAAGACGAGAAATTAGAAGCTGTATCAATGCACCAAAACATCGAGAGATTAGAGGCCGAATTAAAAACTTCAGATATAAAACTAAATAAACTTCTGGATGGCTACTTAGAAGGAATTGTTGACCCTGAAATTTATAAACTCAAAAAGAACGAATTTTTTGAAGAAAAATTAAAAATCAATGAAGAATTGGAACAAATAAAACAAAATGGTTCGAGTTGGCTCGAACCTTTCAGAAACTTCATTGGTAGCGCACTTTCGTGCGCAAAAATCGCGCGCGCAAAAAATACATCCGAAGAATTATCATTCTTCGGAAAAACTGTCGGCTCGAACTTCTTTTTAACTAATCGGCAACTTGCAGTCTCGTACAAAAAGGGCTTTGCAGAGCTCTGCGCGCCCCCTCCCGCGCAGAGCCAATCCAGGCTCACTTTCGCGGATTCACTTTCTGTCGGGGTGCTGAGAATCGAACTCAGACCGCACGACCCCCAGCCGCGCATTCTACCATTAAACTACACCCCGTGGTTGCTATATATTACCAAATTTTGTGCTAAACTCAAAGTAAATGGAGTTAAAATTTGGCGATCCTCACGCACACTTCGTTTCTGCAACTGCAATTATAAACAAAGACGGTAAGTATTTAATAACAAAACGGTCTCCAAACGAAAAGGCATTCCCTAACATGTGGACTGTTCCAGGAGGGAAAATAAGTGTTGAAGATTACGCAAACCTCCCAAAGCCAACACCATCTGCGTGGTATGGAGCAGTTGAGGAAGCACTCAAAAGAGAGGTGAAAGAAGAAGTAAATTTAGAAATTGAAAATGTAAGATTCCTAATTGATATGACTCTTATCAGGCCGGATGGGGTTCCTATTGTGGTTTTAAGTTTTTATGCTGATTACAAAAGTGGTGAGGTTGAACTTGATGAAGATGCAGTTGATTTTGCATGGGTATCAACCGAAGAAGCAGAAAAGTATGAGTTGATTGAAGGAATTTACGAGGAAATTATCATGGCAGACAAATTGATCAAAGGCCTGGATCCAAAAACCGTAAAGTTCGAGCCAAGAAAATATCGAGACTTCACCACCGAATTCCTTGACAATGAGCATAAAGTTGTGTAATATAGTTGTGTATGTTGCAAAGGGTACAATTATTATTGGATAGCCAAACTAAAAAAGAATTGAAAAAAATTGCGGAGCTGGAAAATCGTTCCATGTCTGACTTGGCTCGAGAAATTTTAGTCAAATCCGTTCAAAAAAGGGGCAAGGGGGCAAAAGACGGAGGAATCGCTTTTCTAAAACAACAGGCTAAAAAAGCAGTTAAAGGGCCTGGTAACTCTGAGTACGATAGGTACGCCTATGACCTCTAAGATCTTCGTGGATACAAACGTATTCGTATCCATTAGAGATACAAGTGACTCAACCCACAATAAAGCACTGGGTTTATTTGAAAAGCTCGAAAAAGACTCAAGCCAACTTTATACTTCATCTGATGTAATAGCTGAAACATTGACAGTAATATCTAGAAAATTGGGTAAGAAAGTTGCAAATGATTGGTTTGAAGATTTTCAAAAGAGTAATCTTATTGAAATATTCATTGATCAAGATAAACACAATGAGGCACGCAAATTATTTTTACAAACTCGATCAAAAAACGTTTCTTTTATAGATTGCTCAAGTATCGTTGCCATGAAGTCAGCCAAAATAAGTATAGCTTTCACTTTTGACAAACACTTCAAAAAACTTGGAGTAAAACTTTTAAGTTAGAAAGTTATCGTTTTGGACTCTGTTTTCTTCTTCTTGCCTTGCCGCCAGTACCAACCTTGCGTCGTTCACGAGTTCTGGAGTCTCGTGTTAGAAGTCCGTGTTTTTTAAGAGCTAATCTGTGTGCGTCGCTGTCGGTTGCAACAAGTGCACGAGCTATTCCGTGTACTAAACTTTCAAGTTGTCCTTTTTTACCTCCGCCTGCAATTTTTGCACTAACCCAATATTTACCCTCCGTCTTTGTTACTTGAAAAGGTTTGCTCCAAAGCTTCGTCGATGCATCTACATCTTTAAAGTATTCTTCAACCGTAGTTGAGTTTACCAAAGTTTGACCTCGGCCTTGATTTAAGCGTACGCGGGCAATAGAACTTTTGCGTCGCCCTACTGCAAATACATAATCTTTGGTTGCTTTCTTTTTTGCCATACTACTTATTTAGTTTGTCTCCATATGGATGTTTATCTTCTGCAAATACTTTCAACCTTCGCATTCTATCATCTCTTAGTCTATTTTTAGGAAGCATATTAGAAACTGCATGTTCAATAATTTTTGTTGGCGACTTTACTCTTAAATCTTTTAATTTTGTTTCTTTAAGCCCCCCGGGGTATCCAGAATGTCGGTAATACGTCTTTTGCTCTTCTTTATTTCCAGTGACGGAAACACTTGATGCATTTATAACTACCACATAATCCCCAATATCAAGATGTGAAACGTAGTTTTTCTTGTGTTTCCCGATAAGCTTTGTCGCAATTTGAGTAGACAACCTTCCCAAAATTTGGCCTTTTGCATCCATCAAATGCCATTCTCTTTTAATCTCTTTTTGTTTAAGCTGATAAGTCTTTGACATTAAGTTACTCATTTTTCTTTGGCTTTGCTTTCTTTTCAACCTTCTCTACTTCTTTGGTTTTCTCAACTTGTTTTTCTTCGCTTACTACTTCTTTTTTCTTTTTGAAACTCTCAACAAGCTCCAATTTTACCAAAAGAGCAGCGTCCCCCCGTCTTCGGCCAATACGAATTACTCTCGTAAAACCACTTGCGCGACCTTTAAATAACGGAGTAACTCGGCTAAACAAAGCACTCGACACTTCTCGGTTTCCACCAAGCTCAGCTAAAACGTAACGTCTAGCAGCCAAATTATCACCCTTTGCCTTACTTATCAGGTTCTCAACAAACCTCTTCGCTTTTTTGGCCCTAGCCTCCGTTGTCTTGACACTACCTTTGGTAATTAAAGAAATAGCAAGACTCCTAAGAAGAGCAACATTCGCTCCCTTGCTATCCCTATATTCTCTTTGCAACATAAGGCTCTCTTATTTCTCCCAGGTAATACCCTTTTCCTTTAAGGCAGCTTCTATAACCTTAATTGACTTTTCTCCCATGTTTCTTACCTTTGCGAGGTCATTTTTATCAGCGGTGAGTAAATCACCTGCTGTTTCGTAACCCGCTTTAGATAATGCGTTGGTAATTCGAGTAGGCAAGCCTAACTCTTCAACTGAAAGATAAGACAATTTTTGGTTAGTGGAGCTAGGTACTGCACGAGTAGAGTCTTGTTGTTGGACCTTAACAGGTGACGCAACTTGGTTAACATAACTTACCAAAGTTTCTGCTGCTTTTTTAAGTGCCTCTTCAGGAGAAATTGTACCATCGGTCCAAATCTCCACAGTTAATTTATCGTAGTTAGTCAATCGACCAACTCTAGTTTCTTCAACTTTATAATTAACTCTTTTGATAGGCGAAAAATCGGCGTCCAGCGGAATTTGTCCAACTTTGTTAGTTTTTCGGTCTTCTGCGGATGAATATCCAATACCGGATTCCACCTGCATTTCGATTTCAAGCTTAGTCTTCTTGTCAGACAAAGTAGCAATCAATAAGTCTGGGTTTGCAATCTTTACTTCACTTGATGCTTTAATCTGATCTGCCCTAATCTCACCAGAACCCTGGGCTACAAGTTCTAACTTAACTGGTTTTTCGCCAGTGTAGGAAACTCTAAGTTTTTTCAAGTTTAGTAACAAATCTACTCCATCTTCTTTGATACCTTTTACAGTACCGAACTGATGTTTTAAACCGGTTATTGCAACCTGTGTAACTGCTGCTCCAGGAAGACTGGACAAAAGAACTCGGCGAAGAGATGATCCTAATGTTTGACCATACCCTTGCTCTAAAGGTTCAAACATAAACCTTCCATAGCTTGCCTGTGCTTCTTCAGATTTTACTTGGAACATTGGCTGTAAATTCAAAGCTTATCACCTCCTTTTTTATACCTAAAATATTCATAATATATTTTTGGTTCAAACTTGTTTATACCTAAAATATTCACATATTTTTGGTTCAAACTTGTTTATCTAGAATAATATTCAATAATATCTTGTTCTGAAATAGGCTCAGTAACGTCTTCTCTTTTGGGCAAGCTCTTTATTTTACCAGTTATTGCCTGGCGTTCAAGCCACGAACTAGGCATGAAATCTTTGTCTTCCAATTTTTTCTTAACTTCCGGTTTGTTTTGTGCTTTGGCGTCCAAGTCAATAATCTCTCCCACGCAAACCATGTAAGAGGGCACATTCACCTTTTTACCATTTATCAAAACATGACCGTGAGAAACAACCTGTCGGGCCGCAGGGCGAGTAGAGGCAAACCCTAGTCTGTAAATAACATTATCTAGCCTTCTTTCAAGAAGCTGGACGAGTGTATCTCCTGTTGTGCCTTTTGCTTTTTGAGCGGCATTTACATATTTTTCAAATTGTCGTTCGGTAACGCCATACATTCTCTTTACCTTTTGTTTTTCACGCAATTGCCTGCCAAAACCAGACTGCTTTCCAAAGCCTCGTCTTCCGTGAGCCCCTGGCAAAACTGCCAAACGAGTAAGTTTGGCTCCTTTGCCAAAAAGGTCATATCCTTCGCGTCTAGACAACCTGTCTTTTGGTCCTGTATATCTCATGTTTTATACTCTTCTTTTTTTCTTGGCTCTTGGGCCGTTGTGTGGAACAGGTGTAACGTCGGCTATAAGTTCCATACGCAATCCCGCGCTTCTTATTGCGCGAAGTGCAGCGTCCCGTCCCGGTCCAGGCCCCTTTATGTAAACATTAACGTTTTTTAGCCCGTATTCATCTCGAGCCTTTTTAATGACACTATCAACAGCGGTTGTTGCAGCGTACGGCGTTGATTTTCGTGTACCTTTAAATCCGGACTTGCCGGCAGATCCCCAAGCAAGAGTCCCACCTTTTTCGTCTGTTATTGTTACGACAGTATTATTAAAAGAAGCATTAACATACACTTTTCCTGTTGCAATTTGTATATTTTTTCTTTGTTTCTTTTCTTGTATTCTAGCCATTATTTCTTAGCTTCCTTTGCCTTTTGGACAGTTTGTTTTGCTAAGGCCTCCTTCTTGAATGCACCAACTGTCTTTCTTTTACCCTTCTTTGTTCGGCCATTAGTTTTGGTTCTTTGACCCCGAACAGGAAGACCTTTGTTGTGACGTACTCCACGATAGGTGCCAATATCTTTAAGTCTTTGAATGTTTTGTCTAATCTCCCGCCTTAAATCACCTTCAACTTCGTGTTCTTCAATGGCTTTTGAGAGTGAGGCAAGCTCCTTTTCATTTAGATCTTTTGTGCGTTTTTCTGGATCAACTCTACATTTTTCTAAAATTTGACGGGAAAGTGCCCACCCCACACCATAAATCTTGGTTAAAGAAAAATCTATCTTTTGGCTTTCTGGTAAATCTATTCCTGCTAATCTTGGCATACGTCTATCCTTTCTATCCTTGTCTTTGCTTATGCCTAGGGTTTTCGCAAATAACATACAAAACCCCACGTCGTCTGACATATTTACAACTTTTACAAACCCTTTTTATGGATGCTACAACTTTCATGGAATTCCCACGGCCGAAGCCGTGCCTTTCTTTATACCACACTATGAGTGGAATTACATATCTGTTTCGCGAAACCATCGACTTCTATGGTTGAAGCGAAACAGTTATTATTACTCCCTCCAAACAATACGACCTCGCTCGGTGTCGTATCGTGTCATTTCTACACGCACTTTGTCGCCGGGTAAAATTCTTATAAATCCTCTCCTCATCTTGCCTGCAATCGTGGCTAGTACCACTTTGCCATCCTCCAATTCCACCCGGAATGTGGTATTAGGCAAAGCCTCAAGAATTACGCCCTTGAACACTTGGTTTTGATCCATGTCGATACAACAAAAACTACGGAAGCTAGGCTTGATCGGTTAGGAGATCAAGCAGTCCACCCCGTAGTGTTTACGCAGTAAGAACTACTGGCCCATTTTTCTCAACTGCGACAGTTTCTTCAAACAGCCCTGATATTTTACCATCTTTTGTGGAAATTGTCCAATTGTCATCAGCCGATAGAACTAAATCGGGCCTCCCCATAGTGTATATTACCTCAATTGCAAGAACAGCACCCTCCTTTATCAGCTCTCCTGATTCCTCATCTGTCTCCCAAAAGCAAGGAATTGCTGGCTCTTCGTGCAATCTCTCACCCACACCGTGGCCCGTTAGCGCCCGAATGGCTGAATATCCATTTCTTTCAATACTGTCTTGAATTGCCATTGAAATGTGAGATATCCTCTTCCCAACCTTGGCATTTTTAATAGCACGGTTTAGCGCTTCTTCTCCCGCCTTTAGAAACTTTTGGGTAGCTGGAGCAATTTTGCCCACCGGAGTCGTAAACGAAGTATCCGTATGAAAACCTTTATAAAACATTCCTATGTCCAAACTCACAATATCACCCTCCTTAAAAGGAACTCTTGTGGGTATCCCGTGCACTACCCCATCGTTAATGTTTATACAAGTCGTCCAAAGATACCCTTTGACCATTTTAAAAGAAGGTTCACCGCCTGCCTTCCTAATCAATTCCTCTGCCTCTTTATCAATATCTTGCGGAACAGCACCAGGAACAATTTTAGCGCGTAGCTCTTCCTTAATTGTTGCAAGCTTTGCTCCTCCTTCGCGCATTACGATCAGTTCCTCTGTGGTTTTAGTTTTCATTTTCCTCAAAGCTTCCTTTTATTTGCTCAAAAACTTGCTCGGGGCTGCAATCTCCGTTGATCTTTAGTAAGATTTCCTTACTTCTGTAATATTCCAACACTGGTTCTGTTTCCTTGTGGTAAATGTTTAGCCTGTTCGCAATAACATCTGGTTTATCGTCCATGCGCCCTCGTGCCAAAAGTCGTTTTGTAGCCTCGCCGTCTGAGACATCAATATAAATTACCCTGCCAACAGGCCAAGTAAACATTTCAGCTTCAGGTAAAGTCCTTGGAAAGCCATCAATTATCATTTCTTTGGAACTTTCTCCACTACCTAAGTGCTCCGTCATTAAATTGTACATAATATCATCAGGTAAAAGATCACCTCTTTGCATTGTTTCTTTTATAATTTTTGCTTCTGGCGTTTCTCCAAGCGATGCATAATAAGCTACGTCGCCTGCAGACACAGTTGGAACATCAAGGAAATCTGACAACAATTTCGCTTGCGTACTTTTTCCTGAACCAACAGGACCTAGAATAATAATGTGATTTTTCATATTATTATTTTATGAATTTATCGTAATTGCGCATCACTAGTTGGGATTCAATTTTTTTTATTGTCTCAAGAACCACAGAAACCACAATTAATATCCCAGTTCCCCCCATAGCTAGCGTATTTATTCCCGAAAAGCCTTGAACGATTGATGGCAAAAGGGCAATCAACCCCAAAAAAATTGCTCCTGGAAGAGTAATTCGTGTTAAAACAAAGTTTAAATATTCTGCAGTTGATTTACCAGGACGAATTCCAGGTACAAATCCTCCATACTTTTTTATCTCATCTGCAATCTTCGTCGGGTTGAACACAACAGCCGTATAAAAAAACGTAAACCCCACAATTAACAAGAAGTAAGTTATGTTATAAACCACACTTTGCGGGGAAAAAGCAGAACCTATCTGTTGTGCAACTCTTGCAACGTTCTCGTTACCAACGCCTTGTAAAAATTGAGCAATCATGGAAGGAGCCAAAACCAAAGAAACGGCAAATATTATTGGAATAACTCCTGCTTGGTTTATACGCAACGGCAAGTGGGTAGATTGTGCAACGATTCCACCACGAGCTGCCCGGCGTGCATATTGTACAGGAACCCTTCTTGTTGCCTCGTTAACAATTACAACTCCAGCTATAACCACAAGAGACATTACTAAAACAGACGCAAAAAGAAGTATGTCCTCCTCAACAAGCGTGCTTAAAGTTTGTCCAGCAACAACAGGTATCCTTCCAACAATACCTGCAAAAATTAAAATTGATATTCCATTTCCAATACCGTGTTCTGTAATAAGCTCGCCCAACCACATAGCAAAAATTGTGCCCGCAGTCATTGTTAGCACAAGAGAAAGAATCAAAAACGGTGAGGCAAGTGAAACTATGCCTTGACTTTGCAGTAAAGCATACATTCCTACAGCTTGCAAAACTGCCAAGGGCACTGTTAGAAATCTTGTATACTGATTAATCTTTGCACGGCCTGACTCTCCTTCTTTTGATAACTCCTCCAAAGCCGGAAAAACCAAAGTTAAAAGTTGCAAAATAATCGAAGCATTAATATAAGGATTCAATCCTAAAGCAAGTATTGAAAAATTGGCAAGAGTTCCTCCAGAAAAGATATCAAGTAAAGACAAGAGTGGGCTTGAGGCAAAGAGTTCCGCAAGTTGTTGATAATTTACCCCTGAAGCGGGAATATGCGCAGACAGCCTAAATACCGCCAGTATTAAGGCAGTAAAGATAATTTTTTTTCTAACATCGGCTATTGACCAAATACGACTAATACTTGCCCAAACATTCATGCAACCTCTATGGTACCACCCATCTTCTTAACTTTTTCTATTGCACCTCGGGTTATTGGAAGTTTTATTGTTAATTTTCGAGTTAATTCGCCGTCCCCTAAAATTTTAACACGAGATAAACTTGCTTCTTTGGCAATTATCCCACTTTTTACAAGTAATTCACGATCCACAATTGCACCGTCCGGGAGGCTGTTGAGTACTTTTACATTAATCACCAAAGCTTTCTTCCCTCGAGATTTCATTTTTCCTTTACCCCGTTGAAGCGGTAAACGCTGTATTATAGACTTTTTGACCTTTGTGCCCTCAAATAGAGGGTGGATTCTCCCTCTTACTTTTTGACCCTTTTGACCACGGCTTGAGGTATGTCCACCTTTTCCGCTCCCGATTCCTCGGCCAATTCTTTTTTTACTCCTTTGGACTATAGCTGGTAATTGATTAATTCTCATGTGCGTTGGCTCCCTTTTTTTTGTTTTCGATTTCACTCATTTTTTTTAAGGCTTCAATAACAGCATAAATGTTAGTTATCTTATTGTTGCTTCCCAACATCTTCGCAACTATATCTCTAACTCCTGCAGCTTCCAAGACTGCTCGTACTGGACCGCCTGCAATTACTCCTGAGCCGGCGGGGGCGGGCTTCAACAATACGAAAGCTGCGCCATATTTAGACTTTATTTGATATGGTATCGTTGTGCCCTTCATAGGAACAGCTACCATGTGCTTTTTTGCGTATAAAACAGCTTTTTGAAT
This sequence comes from Candidatus Blackburnbacteria bacterium RIFCSPLOWO2_01_FULL_40_20, assembly GCA_001816475.1. Classification (GTDB taxonomy): domain Bacteria; phylum Patescibacteriota; class Microgenomatia; order UBA8517; family UBA10165; genus UBA10165. The sequence continues at coordinate 11,346 of MHCC01000017.1, read as the reverse complement.
TCCCGAAACAACATCCGGTGCTTTACCTAAACCTACTCCAACCTTGCCTTTCCTGTCTCCCACCACAACAAGTGCTGAAAATCTCATTTGATTTCCGCCTTTGGTTTTTTTAGAAACTCTGTTTATTTGAACTACTGTTTCTTGGAATTCTCTTTGTTCTTGCCAGTCCATTTAAAACTCTAACCCTCCTTCTCGCGCGCCTTCAGCTATGGCTTTAACTCTACCGTGATATCTTCGAGCACCACGATCAAAAACTACTTTCTTAACCCCAGCATCACGCGCTCTCTTTGCCAAAAGTTCTCCAACTTTTTTTGAAACATCTACGGTTTTTCCGGAAGCAACATCCAAGTCTCGAGCTGCAGCTAACGTTAAACCACGGGTATCATCAATTACTTGACCCAAAATGTGTTTGTTGGAAACAAACACGGACAACCTTGGTCGTGCCGACCTTAATTTAAGTTTTAATCTCGTTCTTTTGGCTCTATTGTTTCGCATTTTCTATTTTAAGCTGGCTCCAGCTTTTGCAGCCTTTCCTGCCTTTCGGCGAACATGCTCGCCTTCATACTTTACACCCTTTGCTTTATAAGGATCAGGTGGTCTCACCGCCCTAATTTCGGATGCGATCTTCCCAACTTTTTGTTTGTCTACGCCTGATACCACTATTTTGTTTTCCTCTAAGGAGAACTCTATGCCTTGAGGCGGATCAAACTTTACAGGATGAGAAAATCCAATTGCAAGAACTAAACTGTTACCATCCATCCTTGCCCTGTATCCAGCCCCTACCAACTCAAGCTTCCTGCTCCATCCTTGAGAAACTCCATTTATTGCATTAACTAAAATTCGCTGAACTGTGCCGTGTAAACTCCTTGACAATTTACTGTCATCTTTCCTTTCAATTAAATACCCATCGCCCTTTTTCCGAATTGTTATACTATCCGGCTTCGAAACAGTAGTTTCTCCCTTTGGACCCGAAACGCGAATCACCTTGTCTTCAAAAGATAAGTTTACACCTTCCGGCACTGATACTAATTTTTTCCCTACTCTACTCATATTTTTTACCAAACCTCCCCTAAAACCTCACCGCCCAAACTCTTTTGACGAGCTTCCTTGTTTGACATCACTCCCTTGGACGTTGAAACAATCGATATTCCTGCACCACGCAACGGACTTGGCAAATTGTCAGCTTTTCTGTAAATTCGGAGTCCCGGGCGAGAAACACCCTTTACGCCAGTAAGTAATGGTTTTCTTCGGTGAAAAACTAATGCAAATACTAGTGTGTTTTCCACTTTCTCTACATTGTGGATATAACCTTCCGTCTCAAGAACCTTAGCAACAGCGGACTTAAGTTTTGAGTAAGGCACAACAATCTCTCGCTTTTCTGCAAGAGCTGCATTTCTAATTCTTGTTAATAAATCACCAACCGGATCTGTAATCATTACCATGATGCTTTCCTAACTCCAGGAATTTCTCCTCGAGACGCAAATTCACGAAAACAGAGTCTGCAAAGTCCAAACTTGCGCATATACGCCCTTGGACGCCCGCAAATACTACACCTATTTCTGTGGCGCGTCGAAAACTTTAATTTTTTCTTTTCTCGTTCTATTTTTGATTTTGTAGCCATATTTTTAGTGCCTAGAGCTAAGAGCACAGAGCAAATGTTCTAAGTTCTATACTTAAAATACTCCAGTTTGCATTTCTAATAACAGTATTTTGGGTTCACGCCCATTTAACAAAGGTTGCAAACTTGAGTTAAATGGGTATATGTTCTTTTTCAAACGGCATTCCCATTCTTTCTAATAATTTAGCTGCCTGTCCACTGTCTTTTGTATTTGTAACTATTGTTATTTCAAGTCCATGAACTTTTGTTATTTTACCAAGATCAATCTCTGGAAAAACTGAGTTCTCAATCATTCCCAAGGTATAATTTCCCTGTTTGTCAGATGAACCGAGTGATACTCCTCTAAAATCTCTTAAACGAGGTAGCACAATATTAAATAACTTTTCCAAAAAGTCATACATTCTCTTTCCCCTTAAAGTTGCTGCAACCCCCACTGGCTGACCTTGCCTTATGGCAAATCCAGCAACAGACTTTTTAGCTTTTCGAACTGACGGTCGTTGTCCAGCAATTCTTGTTAACTCATCCACTATCACGTCCAGTTCCGCTTTGTTTTCCTTTGCTGTCCCAATTCCTACATTTAAAACTACTTTTTCTACTCTCGGCACAGCCATGACATTTTTAATATCTAAGTCTGACATTAAACTTGGTGCTACTTCTTTTTTGTAATATTCCATTAAACTCATTTTTTATTCTCCTTCTCAATTTTAATGATTGCATTGCACGCTTTGCAAATCCTATCCTTACTTCCGATTTTGTCAAAGCGGTACCCTACTCGAGTAGCTTTTCCGCACTCTGGACAAACAAGCATTACGTTTGAAACAGGAAGTGGCCTGAATCGTTCTACGATACCCCCTTTTTGACCCATGTAACTCTTGACATGCTTTTTGTACACATTTAAACCAGCCACGCGAACTTTGTCCGTTTCAGGAAACACCTTTTCTACTTTTCCCTTTCGGCCCTTATCTTTACCAACTGTAACAATAATTTGATCACCAATGTGTAATTTCATATGTTTTATACTACCTCCGGCGCCAAAGATACAATCTTGGCAAATCCTGCATCTCTAACTTCGCGTGCCACAGGTCCAAAAATTCTTGTTCCTCGCGGGTTGCCTTGAGTGTCGATAACAACTCCAGCATTTTCGCCAAACCTAACATAACTGCCGTCCTTTCTTCTTTCTTCCTTTTTAGTTCGCACAATCACAACTTTAACTTTGTCGCTGTCTTTAACAACACCGTTTGGATCTGCCCTGTCGACAACAGCATTAACTATGTCTCCAAGGTAGGCTATTTTTTTATTAGACCCAGGAATACCTATGACCATCAAAGCCTTTGCTCCTGAATTATCTGCCGGTTTTAAAACTGATCTAAGTTGAATCATTTTGCCTCAACCACCTTCCACCTTTTATTTTTAGAAATTGGCCTTGTTTCTACAAAACGAATTGTTTCACCTAACTTTATTTCTTGATCTGTGTGAACTTGATACTTTTTAGTTCTCCGCATCCTCTTTTCATACATGGGATGCCTAAAGAACCTTTCAACTTCGGCAACAACAGTTTTAGCTTGCTTGCTACTAACTACTTTACCCGTTAATACTTTCATATTTATTTGACCTCCGATGCTAATTGTTCTTCACGCAAAACTGACTGTATTTGCGCCAAATCTTTTCGTGCCTTTTTGACTATCTTTAAGTCCTTTACACGCCCAATTGACAACTCTGCTCTTAGCCTACTTACCTCAATCCTCTTGCTCGCAACCAAGCCTGCAAGGTCTGCAATATTTTTTTCTCTTAATTGTTCTAAATCTTTTGATTTCATATTCTACCCTCTTTTAACTATTCGTGTAATAAAAGGCAATTTTGCTGAAGCCCGTTTCAAAGCTTCTTGAGCAATTGCTTCTGTTGTTCCTGCAACTTCAAAAAGTATTCTTCCTGGCGTAATGACTGCAACATAGCCGCTTACCTCACCCTTTCCGCTACCCATACGTGCTCCAGCTGCTCGAGCAACAATTGGCTTGTCGGGGAATACCCTGATCCAAATCTTTCCTCCACGACTTGTTGTATGGGCAATTGCACGTCGGGCTGCCTCAATCTGGGCGGATGTAAGCCAACCACGATCCAAGCTTTTTAGCCCATATTCTCCAAAGCTAACGTTACTACCTCGCAAAGACACCCCTTTCATGCGTCCTCTAAATTGTTTTCTATATTTTTGTCTTTTAGGCTGTAGCATTTTCCTTCTTTCTGTGTACCCAAACTTTTACTCCAACGTATCCACGTTTAAGTAAAGCTGGTACATGTGCATAATCAATTGTTGCTCGTAAACTTTGCGTAGGCATTGATCCCTTTTGGTACTTCTCGTGCCTAGCAATCTCTGCTCCTCCTATTCTTCCGGAAAGTGCCACTTTTATTCCTTTTGCGCCGGCAGCCATAACTCTTTCCATAGACTTGTTCACTACTCTTCTTTGAGGAAGTCGCCGTTCCAAGTCTGATGCAATTCTTTGAGCAACAAGTTTTGCAGATACCTCCGGTTCCTTTATTTCCTCAACTGAAACCTCAATCTTTGGAGCTTTTTTGTCACCATTTTTAAAGCCCAAGCTCTCTAGGATATATCTCCTTGCTTCCTCTATACCTGCTCCACCTCTTCCTATTACCACACCAGGTCTCGAAACTCTGAGGCGAGTTTTAACGCTTTTAGGCAATCTTTCAATCTCGATACTTTCAACTCCCGCCATTGAAAACCTCCGCTCGAGAACGCGTCTCAAGTTGATGTCCTCAATAAGAAGCTTTTTAAATTCTTTGTTGTCTGCGTACCACCTTGATTGCCAGGGTTGGTTAATACCTATTCTAAAACTAATTGGATTTACTTTTTGGCCCATTAATTACCTTTCTTTTCGGTTGATTCCAAAATCACTCTGATATGGCTTGTTTTTTTGACTATTGGGTGAAACCTACCCCGTGCGACAATTTGACCTCTTTTGTAAGTTGGCCCTTGGCTTATTGCTAATTCTTTAACAATTAAAGAATCGATACTCAAACCTGCATTGTTTTTAGCATTCGCGATTGCTTGCTTAATAGCTTTTGCTAAAGGCACGCTTGCTTTTTTAGGTACAAACTCAAGGTACTCAATCATCTTGAGTGGCGATTTTAAGCCACGTACGCTATTTGCCACTTCCCGTAGCTTAATAGGGCTTATTCTTACATATTTTTGTTCAGCTTTGATTAACATATTCATGTCTACCGACTACAGACTACAGCTTTTTGGCGATAAACTCGTTTAACTCGAGCTTGCTCGCCTCGCAGCGAAGTGGGCAACTCTCGTTAAACAATGTAGTCTTTTTTATGTTTTCTCCATCAATCTCTTAACAACCTGTCCATGGCCTCTAAAGGTTCTGGTTGGTGCAAACTCTCCAAGTCGATGACCAACCATGTCTTCAGAGACAAAAACATCAATAAAATTCTTTCCGTTGTGCACCAAGAATCTAAAACCAACAAACTCAGGTGGAATTTGGCTCCTTCTTGCCCAAGTCTTTATGGCGTCACGCTTACCCAAAGAGCTCATTTTGACTACCTTTTCTGCCAGTTTTTGATCTATGTATGGTCCTTTTTTAGTTGATCTTGACATATTTTTATAATGTCTACCGGTCTTTGACCACAGCTCTTTTGCTGTGGACGGCAGACTTTTACTTACTTCCGTACCCGATTCTCCTTCTTTTAACTATTAGTTTGCTTGAATTTTTTCTAGGGTTTCGAGTCTTTACTCCACGTGCTGGTTTACCCCAAGGAGTCTTTGGGGGCATACCCTCGCCAGACCTTCCTTCTCCTCCTCCATGAGGGTGAGCGGCCGGATGCATGGCTGTTCCTCTAACTCTTGGTCGTACACCTAGACGGCGCATTCTACCTGCCAAGCCCAGTTTTTCACTTTCTACTCTCCCTACTTGACCAATTGTTGCGTAAGCTTCTTTGGGAAAACGTCTAATCTCGCCTGAGGGAAGCTTGATTAAAACATATTTTTCTTCTCGACCAAAAACTACAGCAAAAGATCCTGCGCCTCTGACGACCTGTCCTCCTCGACCTATCCTCATTTCCAGGTTATGAACATTTGTACCAACAGGTATTAAGCCTAGTGGAAGTGAATTTCCGGGCCGAAGAGAAGCCATTTCGCCAGCTTCGACAATATCTCCAACTTTTAATCCCTCTGGAGACAGAATATACCTTCTTTGGCCGTCTTTGTACAGAAGCAGTGCAACACGAGCTGTTCTGTTAGGATCATACTCAATTCCTTCAACCTGTGCTGACATGCCTCTTTTATTGCGTGCAAAGTCGATAATTCGCAAATACCGTTTCTGCCTTCCACCTTGATGTCGAACAGCCACGTGCCCTTGTGCATCTCTACCTGAATGTTTTGATAATATTTTCTTTAATTTTCCCATTATTATTTTTCTTTCTTAGTCTTAGACTTCGACTTAGACTGTTCTTTGGTCTCAAAAAGATCGATCTTGTCTTTTTCTGCCAACTTAACGACTACATGCTTCTCGTCTTGTCCACGGGTTATCTTTTTTGCCTTCCCGTGCTTTTTGAGCTTCCCTCTGGCAATCTTATTTCTAACGTCTAACACTTTAACACCAAACAACTTTTCGACAGCTTCCTTGACGCCAAACTTATCACTATTTTTATCAACTAAAAAAGTATATTCATTAGAGCTTTGAACACTTTTTAAGGATTTTTCAGAAATTATCGGTTTTAACATTACTTTTTCTCCTTTTCTGCAAATCTTACGTTTAAGTCGGCAATTGCATCCTTGGTCAAAATCAAACTTTGACCGGCCATAACTTGATAAGTATTAACCTCAGATGTGGTAACAAAACTTGCTTCATCAATATTCCTTGCTGCGCGATACAGGTCTTTATTGGCATGGTAAACAACAACAGGTCCACTCATGCCTATCTGTTTAATAATTTTTGCAAGTTTGCCAGTTTTTGTTCCAATTTTATCTAAATCTACAACAGCCACCGCGCCCATCTGCGCTTTGGCAGACAAAGCAGAAATCAAAGCTCTTTTCCGCATAGAGCGGGGAAGTGAAAGTTCATAGTTTTCAATTCCACGAGGCCCATGTGCAATGCCTCCACCAACATAAATTGGGGCTGATCTTGCACCGTGTCTGGCTCCACCTGTTCCTTTTTGGCGATAAACTTTCTTTGTTGTTCTAGAAACTTCCCCCCGTCCTTTGGTTTTTGCTTTTGCTGAACGTTGGTTTGATAAATAAACTCTTACAGCTTGCGCCAAAAGTTGTTTATTTGGTTTTTGACCAAAAATTTCATTTGGCAGGCTTACGTTTCCTTTTTTTTCCCCACTTGAGGCAAAGTAAGGAACTGAAATTTCACCAGCTTGTGTTTTTTTAGTTTTTACCTGCCGCACAACGTTAGTAGTCCTTTTTGCTGCTACTCTCTTGGATTTTTTAGCTGTATCTATATCTTTTCTTCTTGCCGCCATTATCCCTCCTTTATTTCTGTTTCTGTATCTTTTTCATAGAGCTCTACGAACTTCTTATCCTCTCCAATTTTTGTAATCTGTAAAAGCCCGCTTTGGAACCCAGGAACGGGTCCAGAAAGCCAGATATCCCCATTTTCTTCAACCTTCAAAACGGTCAGATTCTTTACAGAAACCTGCTCTCCACCCATACGCCCTGCCATTTTCTTACCCTTGTAAACCCTCCCTGGAGTTGTTCCTTGACCAATTGACCCTGGAGCTCTTAACCTGTCTGATTGACCATGAGTTTTAGGACCACCAGCAAATCCCCAGCGTTTAACTCCGCCTGCAAAACCTTTACCCTTTGAAACTCCAGTAACCTTAACCAAATCCCCGGGTCTAACAACGTCAGAGGCTTTAATCAATTCTCCAATTTTCATTTCTGTATCTGTATCTTTTATTTTTATCTCCCTGAGGTATTTTGAAGCTTTCTTGAGGTCTTTTGCGGCTTTCTTGAGGTGTCCTAATACTGGTTTTTTAGTATTCTTTATCTTTTTTGATCCTATGCCAAGTTGAACTGCCCTATACCCATCTCTGTCTTGGGTCTTAATAAATGTGACCATATTAGGCTCAACTTTGACCACACTAACTGCCACCCGTTGGCCTGAACGAGTAAAAGTTTGGGACATTTTTGATTTAGTTCCTAGTAATCCAGTTATCATTTTCGTTTATTGTGTGGCCGATAAAAAAATCCTTCCGATACCAAAAAGAGCGCCGATGAGCGCCCCTTTATTTAAGGACAATCGGCTACTAACTTATTCTGGAAGGACTATCACCTCCTCCACAATATGGATAGTATATCAAATATAATCCGTGCGTGCAACTAAACTAACCAAAGGCGCTTTCTGCCAGCTTGACGAATTTAACAGGATTTTGATTATTTCAAAATACAATATAGAATTAACAAAAAGAAGCACTGGACACGCTTGCAAAAGCAAATTTCGAATCTGCAAGGATTTGATAATCCCTGGAAATAACTCCAAACGGTTAAACCCACCTCAAGCATAGCAACCACATCTTGATTTTGATAAAACTTTTGCTATCGAGGAATAATAAGAGTTAAAGAGAAGGGGAACGTAGTTTTTCTGTAAGCCACATACGAGCAAGAGAAGAAGCAGTTACCCCCTTTTTCTTGGCAACCCGATTCAACTTGTCTTTTGCCTCCTTTTGAAGTCTCAATACCAAAGTTTCATCCTTGGGTTTATGAAGATCTACTACCAAATCAACCTCCTCAAACTCATCCCAGTAATCCGCAAAACTGTGTGTATCCCAAAACTTGGCTTCTTCTTCGTAGTTATTAAACTTTGGAATTCTGCTCTTTCTCTTTTTCATATACTAATTTTCTCTCCTTTCTGTCTGCATCTCTAGCTGTAGGAATATAGTAGTTGCCAGACTTTTCTTTCGCTATGATTATTGAAATTATTCTTTTACCGCTTCTCCCTATCAATATTACTCTTCCATCATATCCTTTTCTGTGTGCTATCACATTCTCTATCACTTCTTCCACCTCTTCCCGAGAAACATCGTGTTTCTTAATATGTTCTGTGTTCCATTTATCCCAAATTAGTTGCTCAATCTTGATCTTTGTCATATTGTATTACATATGTATTACATTTGTCAATAGCTGCACACATAAACTAGCCTTTAAACTTAGACATATTAATTTAATAATGCCATATTTTTAGCCACCCAACAAGGTTGCCCCCACCAGCTTCAATTATTAAACTTGAACCCACTAAAAAAATAGTTTATTATTTGCATTAGAGTGGTAGAAACACAAATTTTCTATACAAATTTAGCAGAAATAGTCTCCAAGTTAGGCTGCGAAGACATTAAACTGAAAAAATTGCTCTTAAAATCTTTGGGGTATGAGAATGTTTCGAATGGTGAAGCCACGCGTTGGATAGAAGGAGTCGATCTGTTAATAGATAAGAGTAGCCTCGAAACAAGTGCTTCCCAGATCGCATTTAATATGTTGCCCAAGGCACTGAACATGCCAGCGTTTTCCCAATTTGCCGAATGGAGCGATGACATTTATTTTGAGTTAGCAGAAGCTATTAAAAATTTAGGTGGTAATGAAAAGTTGATTGGCTACCTTAAAATGATTTACTACGGAAGAAGAGTCGATAAAACTGATCTTGGAGTAGATGTTTACATCAATAATGAAAGCGCGAACAGACTTGCAAGCGATCAGTTTAATGATATTCCACATCACACATTTCTAAGCCTAGATGAAGCAATGGATTTAAATAATCTGTTAGAAGAATTTCAAATAGACAATATAGATAATGATGAATTGAAAGAATTTGTTTCAGAAGAACTTAAACCAGCATTAGAAAAAGCAAAAGAGTTAGGTAAGGGTATGCTTGTTACAGCAGAATAACGTGTTTTTCTTCGTGTTAATAACCATTAAACTTCAATGGTTCGAAGATTACATCTTAATTTCAATGGAGACGCCTGCCGCGAGATCGAGGTTGGAGAGTGCATCAATTGTGCGCTCATTGGGTTCAAGGATGTCAATTAAGCGCTTGTGGACCATCATTTCGAAGTGTTCTCGCGCGTCTTTATCAACGTGGGGAGAGGTTGTTACAACTGTCATGTGGCGTTCTGTAGGCAGAGGAATAGGGCCAACGATTTTTGAACCAGCAGCCAAAACTGTATCAACAATCTTCGCTGATGCCTCATCGATTACGCGGTGATCGTAAGATTTTAAACGTACTCTAAGTCTTCCTGCAACCATAATTTCAAGTTATTAGATCAAAGAGCCTGGATCCTGTGCATAAAAATTAAATATTTATCTTAGCTCTTTGTTCTAAACTCTATGCTCTATTATATATCAATCCTCTAGTAATGTCAAAGTTTTGACTAAAAATCCCCCTCTCGGGGGCTCAAGTCTAAAGACCTTTAAGCAGCAATCTTTGAAATAACCCCTGCGCCTACCGTTCTTCCACCTTCTCGAATAGCAAACCTTAAACCGTCTTCCATAGCAACTGGTTGAATAAGCTTAACTTTCATCTTTGCGCTATCTCCAGGCATAACCATCTCCACGCCTTCTGGAAGTGTAACTTCTCCAGTAACGTCGGTTGTTCTTACGTAAAACTGTGGTTTGTAGCCTGAGAAGAATGGTGTGTGTCGTCCGCCCTCTTCTTTGGTCAAGATATAAACTTCAGCTTCAAATTCTGTGTGCGGAGTGATCGTACCTGGTTTTGCCAAGACCTGACCACGCTCAACATCATCCTTTTCAATTCCTCGAAGTAAAACTCCAACGTTGTCTCCCGCTTGTCCTTCATCCAAACTTTTTCTAAACATTTCAATACCGGTAACAACTGTCTTTTTGGTTGCTCGAAGTCCAACAATTTCAACCTCGTCATTTACTTTAACCTTCCCTCGCTCAATTCGGCCTGTAACGACTGTTCCTCGACCTTTGATTGAAAACACATCTTCAACTGACATTAAGAATGGCTTATCAGTATCGCGTTCTGGAGTTGGAATATAGTCATCAACTGCCTTCATAAGCTCCAAGATTTGCTTTTCAGCCTCAGCATCGCCTTCAACTGCTTTTAGAGCTGACCCTTTAATAACTGGAACTTTGTCTCCTGGGTATTGATACTTTGACAAAAGCTCTCGCACTTCAACTTCAACTAAATCTACAAGTTCTGGATCGTCAATCATGTCAATTTTGTTCAAGAAAACAACAATTGCAGGAACATTAACCTGACGGGCTAAAAGTACGTGCTCTCGGGTTTGAGGCATTGGACCATCTGGAGCTGAAACTACCAAGATTGCACCATCCATTTGTGCAGCACCTGTGATCATGTTCTTGATGTAATCTGCATGCCCTGGAGCGTCAATGTGAGCGTAGTGCCTTTTTTCAGTTTCGTACTCAACATGCGTAATGTTGATTGTAACTCCTCGTTCTCTTTCCTCTGGAGCGTTATCAATGTCTCCATAACCCATTGGTTTTGTGGTACTTCCCGGCTGCTTGGACAACACAGTAGTAATAGCCGCAGTTAATGTGGTCTTACCATGGTCAACGTGACCAATAGTCCCAACATTTACATGGGGTTTGGTTCTTTCAAATTTTGCTCGTCCTTCTCCTGCAGCCATATTTTTTAGACAAAATATCAGGGCTACTGCAGCCCTGTAGTTGGTATTGTAAAACAAGCTCAAAACAAATGTCAAGGGGCAAACGCCTTAAATCTGTA
>MHCC01000016.1:2771-8157 GCA_001816475.1 Candidatus Blackburnbacteria bacterium RIFCSPLOWO2_01_FULL_40_20 | reverse complement strand
GATGGCAACTATTTTCCGCGCACATTCAAATTGCGCCGCGATAGAAAGTGAACGCCGGGTCGCGGAATCCCCGGCCGCATCGGCATCAAACGAAAAAAGCAATGAATCACAAAGACGCCGCAACGCTTTTACTTGAAACGGGGTAAGGGCAGTGCCTGATACCGCAATCGTATTTGCAACTCCGGCCTGATGCGACATCACGCAATCCATGTATCCTTCAACAATCACCGCCTCATTTTTTTGGCGGATCGCGTCTTTGGCTTTGTCAAAACCGTATAGCGCCTTTGATTTGTCATAAATCAGGGTTTGCGGAGTATTAATGTACTTGGCCTCCGCAGCTTCCGGCTTCCGGCTTCCGGCTTCCGGCTGAAAAATTCTACCGCCGAAACCGATTACCCGGCCATTCACGTCGCTAATAGGAAAAATAATCCGCGAACGAAAACGATCATACCAAGAAGAAGCATCTTGAGAACGCACGACTAGTCCGGCTTTTTCCGCCTCATCCCGCCGAAATCCTTTGGCAATAAGCGCTTTTAACAAAAAATCCCAGGATTGCGGCGCAAATCCGATGCGGAATTTTTTAACCGTATCCTGCGCAATCCCTCTACTTTTTATATATTCCTGCGCTACGGGAGTGAGCAATAAATTCCTCTCAAATACCTTGGCCGCTTCCTCGCATAAATCATGCATCCGGTTTTTTTCGGAACGAAGCGCCGGATCTTCGCGCCGCAATTCAACTCCGGCTCGTGCCGCCAAAATCTTCAGGGCCTCGGGAAAATCAAGCCCTTCGATTTTCATCACGAATTTGAAAATATCGCCTCCTTCGCCACAGCCGCCAAAACAATGCCAAAGCTGGCGGGAGGGAGATACAAAAAAAGACGGCGTTTTTTCCGCATGAAACGGACAATTGGCCTTAAAGTTTATCCCGGATTTTTGCAAACGGACATAGGACTGAATGAAATCCACTATATCCAGGCGGGTTTTAATTTCCTCGGTCGGAGAATTCATGGCTACAAAATAAAAATTGGTTAGTTGCTCGTAATTTCCCGTAGATACGACGTATTCTTGAAACAGCTCGAACGGAATTCTGTCCTCGCCCGCCTGTGGCGGGCTCGGGTCGGGAGGGCAAAAAATTCGGCCTGCTCCGTCGAGGAAATTAACAATTTCAAGTTTTTCTTTGGCGGCAAATTCTTTGATAATTTAGAAATACGGGTGGTAGAAAGAGATACAGAGTAAAAATATTTTATTCTAAATCAACTGATGTAGTTAGAGCCATCCGGTTTCGCTAGTCAACATGATAGCAAAAAAACCTATAATGCCTATTGCCATTAGATTGGTACAAATACAAAGTGTGGCAAAAAGCCCGCCCCGCTCCTTTCTTTGGTAGATTTGTTTTAGCGAGATGAGTCCTACTATAAGGGCCGCTATGGACATGGGAACTAATAGCACAAAGATTGTGTAAATTGTAAAAGAGAGAAACTTTATTCCTAAAGAAAATCCAGGTTCATTCAGAATGCCTATAAAACCACGGAGGAGGGACTGCGGTTCTATAAGCTGCGCTACAAACATAAACACTAGAAAAAAACCATCATTACCACTTAACTGAAACATTATCAGTGAAAAAACGACTAAAATAGCGGCGGGAATAGAGAGTACAGCAGCAATAATAGTCAATTTATTGAAATTACTACCCCCTTGAGGTTCATAAATGATTCCAAAAGTAGCTCTCAATTTTGAAGCTATTTTTGTAAAAGTTGGAAATAAAGTTTTTGTTTCTACTAGCTGATTATTCTCCATTTCCAATTTCGCTACCTCTTGTTTTATTCCCATCTCTTCGGGAGACGAACCTCGTTCCATAGGCATAATTTTTTATTAAAGCGATTTAGTTATTTTTGGTAAATCCTTTATTTCTTCTTTACTTTTATTTTTGTGAAATCAATATCTTTAATATCCTTTGGAATTTCAAAATGGCTTGATAAATTTATCCAATCTTTATCTCTTATTGTTCTCACCTCTCCTAAATGGAAACTGACCCATGATTTATCAATTTTAGAATCTGGTTGAATTTTCTTTAAATTATTTTCACTAATCCTTTTATATTCATCATCTAAATCAAATCCGATATATTTTCTACCTAATTTTTTTGCTGCTACTGCTGTCGTTCCTGTTCCCACAAAAGGATCCAGCACAATATCTCCCTCATCTGTTATCATTAGAATTAATCTTTCCAATAAAGGAACTGGTAATTGACAAGGGTGCTCATCTCTATATTTATTATGTTTAATTCTATGGATATCAGTCCAGACATCTGATATCAATGGGCCAAATGGGTGTAGACCTGCTTTTTTGCCACCATAATCTTTTCGTAAATAATTCGACTTTCTTTCTCTTTCATGAGGCATTCTGATTTCATAGATTTTGGTCTTTTTAGAATCTTTTACATAAAACAAGACACCATAATGCGCGGGTTGTAAGCTTTTACCCATTGGAGATGTTGGGGCATACCATGCAATCCAATGCTTGAAATTTGCATGTTCATTCAGAAGTTTAACGTAGTACGAAAGCCACTTTGGTATATTATGAACAAATATTGATCCCGTTGGTTTAGTTATTCTGACCATTTCCCCAATCCATTCATCACACCATTCGATGTATTCTTTAAATTCTAGGCTATCCTTGTAGCCGTTATACTTCTTTTTTAAATTAAAGGGAGGATCAGCAAAAGTCATATCAATAGAGTTGTCAGGGATTTTTTTTAATAACTCTAGGCAGTCGCCTTTTATAATTTTATTAATATATTTATCAAACATAATGATTATTTTTTAAGAAAAGTTTCGATTAAAAGTTTCTCAAATCGTTTTAATTCTTCCTTGTGAAAGGTAAAAACATCCTCATAGGCCGTAACCATTCTTTTTAGATCGCCTTTTCTAACATACCAGCCAATTCCGTCGACAAAACCAATAAATTTTGCTTTAGGATAGTGAGATTTAATAAGCGAATCAATGGAAATCTCGGTTTTTGATTTATCGCCCTGACCAGATGAAGTTGTTACCAAAAATGAACTTTCGGCAATGATTAACGGATTTTGTTTGTTAGGAATAATAAAATCCATTGTTCTTTTATTATCAGGGGCGTTATCAATCAATTCGCCGAGGTCGCCTTTTTCAAAAGGTATTTCCAAATGATTTAGAATTTCTTCAATCAAAATTTCAGGATTATTTTCTTTCATCCCAGAATAACTGCCCTTCTCTTTATATCGGATTAAAGTATCAATCATTTCCGGCAATTCAAATTTAAGTTTTGAAATGCTTAGCTTTTTCAATTCAAACAATGGGATCGTTTTTGTTAAGAATGGCACTGTTGAGCCCTCAAAGAAAATGTTTAAAATTCCTTTCCTAAAAAATTCATTTTCTTTAATAAATTTAGCGATTTGTCCATCTGACCACTCTTTTAGATTATTTATGTCTTCATCTCTAAACCATTTGTCTTTATAAACCAATTTGCTCAACTCCGGATCATTCACAACTCTGATAATTGTTGTTAATCTTTTCAAGGTTTCATTTGAAAATCCAGTCAAGGCCAGCAACGCCCTAAGGCCATTTTCTTTTTCAATCAATAACTGTTCAAAAAAATCTTTTTTCAATCCCTGTGTTTCAATATTATTTTTCAATATCAAAAGCATTTCCTTTAATGAATTTAAATAGCCTTCGTATTTTTCTTCAAAAGCCGGATTGAAAAAATAAAAAGTATTTTTATCAATTACAGTTTTAAATTTTAGCTCGGTTGCGGGTTTTGTGTATTTCATAATGTTATTTTTGATTTGTAAAAAATAATATTGATTCCTCTCTCATTGTATTTTGTAGCCCTCGGATTGGCTTTTTCAAATTAAGTTCAAATTTAAGTCCTTGTTTCTCTCCAAGTTCAATTATATTTGTTTCTAACCGGACTCCGTTCGTTTGAATATCATTCGTGCCGATAATTATGACTATCGGTGCGTCTTTCTTTGATACTCGTTTCATTTCGCCTAGTGCTTGATTCATTTTATCAAAATAAATTTCTAACTTATTTTCTACGCCTCGCCCCTGCAAACCAATCATTTCTTCTCTCAAAACCTCAAGATTATGGCCAAGATATTCCAATTGTGGCTGATCGTTTTTCAAATAATCAATTGCGAATGAATAAGGTGGTGAAGTGATTATTGCGTCTATGCTGTCGTTATCAACTGGTAATTTTAAAACACTGCCCTGAATTATTTTACTTTCCCCAATTTTTAAATCCATTTTTTGTCTTGCTTCTTGAAAATATTTTATTGTTGAAACGTATCTCTCTAATACGCGAGGAAAAAGTTTATCAATGGAAGAATTACTACGACCAGCAAAGCCAACAGTATCTAAAAAAGCCAACAATACTATTTCGTAATAATTTCTTTTTTTGTCGTCCTTGTTGTTTTTAAAATATTCCGGAACTTTATCTTTTTTCAGTTTTTCTAAAATTTCCTTGGGGTTTGCGATAATTGATTCTAAAATTTTTATATCCAAATTTAGCGCGAATGTTTTGACTTTCCCCATTAGCTCGCAGAAAGGACTTAAATCAACAGAGATTGCGTCAATACCAAGTAAATTTGCTTCAACCGCAACCGTTGAACTTCCAGCCATTGGGTCAAGCACAACATGGCCAGGCTTAATATCAAGGATATTCAGCAACGCTCTAATTAATTGAGGATGAAATTTTCCACGATATGGAAAAAGGCCATGCGTTGCGTAACCAGTTGAATATTTTCCGTCTAAAAAGAAAATTTTTGTTCTAAACGAACTATTTTTATGAACTTCTTCAAGATTTTGAAGATTGCAGGTTTTAAAATGAACTGACTCTTTTCCGTCAACTAATTTGAAATAAGCACTTCTATCAACTAATTCCTTTTTTGACAAAGCCTCATATTCCCACAAAGCTAAATCTAACTCAAAAATTTCATCAGTCCCGTCAATAAGCTGATAATTTTTATCAAATAATTTTTCCAGTAAAGGAATGTGTGTTTTCATAATTGTTTTGTAAGTTCATCAATACTTACCTCTAGTCCATTCGCGATCTTCATAACCGTTTGAATCGAGGGCTTGGTGATGACATTTGTTTCAATCTTGGTCAGTGTTGTGTAGGGAAGATCAGATTTTCTCGCCAATTCGTCCTGTGTTAAACCCTGCTTATTTCTAAACTGTTTTATCTTATCCCCAATTGTTTCGTTATTATTTTGACTTTTCATAGTTTCCTAAGTATGATAGTATTAGTATAGGTGCGTATCTAACCCTTCATAAATATGATAACAAATATAATGAAAACAGTCCAATTAAAAATGAGGGAAGCCCGCTTTTGGCCTTACTGAATTCAAAAC
>MHCC01000016.1:1576-2751 GCA_001816475.1 Candidatus Blackburnbacteria bacterium RIFCSPLOWO2_01_FULL_40_20 | reverse complement strand
AATGACTTCATTTTCTAACTGGCGGTGGGTATTGGACGAAGTTAGAACCTCTCTAATGGTTGGCAGATAGCCAGCAATACCTCGATAGATGTATCTTTTACTCTTTTGGAGATAGAAAAGAAATTTTTCTAAGAGGCAGTAAGATTTTATCCTCATCAGAAAGTTTGTTGTAATGTTCTTCCCATAAGTCAATAAACCGTTCAAAATCAACTTTCTCAATGTGTCTGCTAGATTTTCTTATCTCATTTAGGGCCTCCGGCGAGAAACCTCCAGTAGAAACAATTACTCCCACATATCCTTCCCCTTGTAGATCGCCAATGAAGGCCGCTACTTCTTGTCTGCTAACTTTCGTATCTGACCGATGCTTAACCTGAACCTTAATCCGTGGAAGTTCCGCCCCAATCGGGTCCTTGTAAGCCACAATATCTATGCCCTTATCTGGCCCCGGTAAAGCTACAAATGGGGTAAAGTATCCCATACCCCTAAAAAGGGCGGCAACGAGATCCTGAAACTCGTAGGCATTTAATTTTCTAATGTACTCTTTGATTTCCTCCCGTGCTGTAGATTGGGCCTGCTCATAGCTCGTAGTGACAGAGGGCTGAGAAACCTCAAGTTCTTCCTCCTCTTTAACTAGCTCCCGCGATTTAGCCCACTCACGATATTTACTCATCGCGGTTTTAATAAACTCTTCTGGGCCCAGCTCAAGTGCTTTTTTACCTTCTTCAGTTACATACCATACTCCTTTATGTTTACGTAGCCAGCCAGCTTTTGCGACATCAATTGAATAAAATTGCATTACAGATTGCCAACGGATGAATCCACTCTTTTCATATGCGGCCCTCTCGTAGTCATCAAGCTCTAATCGTTGCGCCATTTCAGCTAGAATATCCCTAATGGGATAAACGCCTTCGTGTGCAAGGGCGATTTTCATAGCAGTTTGTAGATATTCACCTATTCTTTTGTAGGATATTTTTCTCATATAAAACCACGCAATGATATGTAGAAAATCATACCATTTAATTGGATCCCCGTAAAATAAGTTGCACCCACTTCTTAACTAACCGCAACTATCCACATCTCCTATAAAGTTCCCGCCGCCCTAATTTTACTCCACAATTCTTTCCATTCGTGGCCCCCATCGGCACCTTCCATCATACGTAGAATGTCATCCAAAT
>MHCC01000016.1:1415-1561 GCA_001816475.1 Candidatus Blackburnbacteria bacterium RIFCSPLOWO2_01_FULL_40_20 | reverse complement strand
GCAAGCAACCCCCCGGATGTAAAAGAAGAGTCTCTCCCCAAATATCCAATAACTCTTTAGCGTCCACAACCGTTTCGTTCTTAAGGACTTCGTTACAGGAAGTTACAAATAACTGGAGCGTCATTTTTAAATACGCATAAGATACA
>MHCC01000016.1:0-1382 GCA_001816475.1 Candidatus Blackburnbacteria bacterium RIFCSPLOWO2_01_FULL_40_20 | reverse complement strand
TTCTTCTTGAATCCAAGCTCCGCTGATATCGGTTCTCTCTTGCTTTTGGTATGAATATCAATCCAGTCCTGAAGTACTGCCGGCTGATTTCCATGAGTCAACATTGATAAAAACTTATAGTCGTTCCAATCCAGTTTCAAGTCGTTTTTAATAAAACCCGTGAGATCAAAGTTTCTACCCCCATCGTCATGCTTAAGAATACCCGCGCCAGCCCGCGGAGGATAACAAGAAACCCACGTTATTCTCACTAACACCTCGTAAGCTGTTCTTAGTAGGTTTAAACCATCCTCCCAAAATCCTTTAATTGATCTGTCAAACGCAGAGTATAGAGTTTTCAGATTATGATTCACCAACAAAAATTGTATGACTCTATGTTTAGGCCATGAAGAATTATCTATATAATTTACTCCTAGCAGTATTTCCGTGATTAAGTCGTAAAATAGCTCAAATTGGGCCTCAAAGCGGCCGTATTCCTGTGATACAATTAGGAAATGGCCTGCTTCATGTCGCCTAATTTCAGGAATCATCAACCTCAGCTTTTTCTGGCAAAGTGCATCCGCCCTTTGTTTTAGAGCAGAGAATCTATCATTATTCATGATCTTTGGTAATCTCTAACGACTAAGATACGTCATCACTAGTTCTCTATAGCGCGTTACCCACTTTTTATCAACCGGCAGGAACTTATCTTCGTAGAGCCGATACAGCCTCCTCGTTTTTGCGTAGTCCTTAATAGTAGAAATCTCAAAGTAGGGTTCGTGGGTATACACAAGAATCAATTTGGCTTCGGGCCAGTATTTTGTTGCTTTACGCAACCACTCTCTAAAACCTCGGCTATTTTCTGCTGAATCTCCGCATTTAACCTCTACAAAGAACACGTCATTATTTCTATCCATCACGATAAAATCCGGCATAGTGCGTATCTTCTCCGCGGTTATATTATCGGCTCTCATTTTCGGAAGCCCCTTTTGGATCAAACTTTGCAATACACCCTCATATCCAAACCGGTATACCAAATAATCTGCCCTCTGGAGCATTTCACTGACTATTGTTTCTGCGATTCTTCCTTTGATTATATTTTCTGAAGACATAGACAAATCAAAAAGGGACAACCTTACTCCCGGTCTCCCCACAACTGTTACCCCGAAGGGAATCCAATCGTAGGCGGTTTCAGGTTGCCCCTTTATGCCTGCGATTGGAATAAGTAAATTAAATCCCTTCAAGAGATATAAGTTGTGAGGAGACATCCACAAGATAGCACAAAACTATTCCATAGTAAAACTAAATCCGTCAGCAACATGGGGGATTAAAACAACGGCCGCCTCGCAAGACGGCTTCAAATGTGGTTGTGTATTATTATTTTTACTTAAGTAGTTAAGTGGCTT
>MHCC01000015.1:42489-42675 GCA_001816475.1 Candidatus Blackburnbacteria bacterium RIFCSPLOWO2_01_FULL_40_20 | reverse complement strand
TCTCAAGAAGTAGATTTGGCGGACAAAAACAAAAATCACTTCCCAACGACCCTAATCTTTTTGTCAAAAAAGCCTTTCCAGGCTCGTTTGATAAGGAGTATTTGGCCAAAAACAGCTTTGAAAGCTTCAATTTGTCGCCCGCCCTTAAAGCAAATATCGACTATAAAGGATATATCACACTTACCC
>MHCC01000015.1:401-42296 GCA_001816475.1 Candidatus Blackburnbacteria bacterium RIFCSPLOWO2_01_FULL_40_20 | reverse complement strand
TTTTGCCTACGATATAAAGCTTTACTCAACCTTAATAATCGGCGGAACCAATATAAACAGGCAAATTATCGACCTTAGAAGAAGACCCCACTTGGTCATTGCAACCCCAGGAAGGCTTAAAGATTTAATCCGGCAACGTGCAATATATTTGGAAGATTACTCAACTATAGTATTGGATGAGGTCGATTTGATGGTCGACATAGGATTTATAAACGATGTTAGGTGTTTTACTTCACTTTTGCCCAAAAACAGACAATCTCTATTTTTCTCAGCAACAATTTCACCAAAAATACAAGGAATTTTACAAAACTTTGTCCAAAATCCTGTTACAATAACTGTTAAAAAACAGGAGCCTTCAGAAAATGTTGACCAAGATATAGTAAGAGTTTCCAATCCGGCCCAAAAAGTAGATAAACTCCACGACCTTTTAATTCAAGACGGCTTTGACAAGGTACTAATCTTAGGACGAACCAAGCATGGTATTGAAAAGCTTAAAAAAGAATTAAACATTCGAGGGTTTAAGGTAGGGGCAATTCATGGCAATAAAAAACAAAGCCAAAGACAGCGAGTTTTACAAAGCTTTAAGGATTCACAAATCAAAGTTCTTTTGGCAACGGA
This sequence comes from Candidatus Blackburnbacteria bacterium RIFCSPLOWO2_01_FULL_40_20, assembly GCA_001816475.1. GTDB lineage: Bacteria > Patescibacteriota > Microgenomatia > UBA8517 > UBA10165 > UBA10165. Next base: position 41,678 of record MHCC01000015.1, on the reverse strand, counting down.
CGTGGCCTCCCGCGGCTTGGACATCCCCAACGTTACACATGTCATAAACTTCGAACTCCCGGAAACCTATGAGGATTATATCCATCAAATTGGCAGAACAGGCAGAGCCGGTAAAACAGGCATAGCCCTTACCTTCATTATCTAATCTCCGTAGCATGGAGCTTTTTTTGCAAAATACCAGTTGACAAACTTTTTTGGAGAGCACATTATAAAATTTAGTGGGAAAAGATTCTGTCCAGAAAGGATTTGCCAGTATAATTTTGATCATTGTGGTAGTTGTAGGCGCGGCAATAGCTCTTCTAGTAGTATCCGGAGCCCTTAAGCTTGAAGGTAAAGTTTCAAAAAGTGAAAACAAACCCTCCTCCGTACAACCCAGCGAAGCAACAAAGGGAGAACCCACTCCTGAAACGAAAACGTATCAAAATGATAGTCTGAACCTAAGTTTGGAGTATTCCGCTGCTTGGAGCATAAAAGAAAATCCAGCTGCCGGAGTTGTTGTAGCTTTCGGATCTCCAAAAGAAAGCAACGACGATCAGTTTGTCGACAATATCAACCTGTCGACGACGGATATTTCCTCTAAGCCGAATATGACATCGGCACAGCTAACAGATAGTTGGATAAAACAAAGTGAAAGCGCACCTTCGTTTAGTTTACTTGACAGAAAACCAACAACTCTTGCGGGAGAATCGGCTGACCAATTGATTTACACAATCAGCAACCAAGATAAAAGTCTTAAGGGTATGGTAATTATTGGCGTTAAAAATAAAACCTCTTATGTTATTACCTACACCGCAGAGCAAAGTTCTTTTGATAAGTTTCTAAACGCCGCCAACGCTCTTGCATCTTCGCTAAAGGTTAAATAAGCCGTTAAAAAATTTTTAAAATGTCGTCTTCATATAGCCACAAAGGATCTTTTAAAATAGTTTTAATAATATTTCTCGTCCCGGTACTTGCACTTGCTGGTTTTCTCTTCTTTGCAACTGCCCAACTTCGGCGTTCTGACGAGGAAGTTTTAAAAACATACCAGCCCGCCTCTAAGGTTACAGAACTCGCCGAAAAAAACGGGCTTACCGACAAAGGCAAAGCAATCCTTTACCGAGCAGATCCGATATTTGTTGACGCAAGCACATTTAAGAGATATTGCGCTGCTGGTGGTGTGGAAGCGCTGGCTTGTATTGGACCGAAAGCCGGAGGAGGCCCTTTTGGGGGGCGGCAAATATTCCTTTTGGAAATTGACGACCCAAAATTTGCTGATCATAAGTACGCAGCTTCTATCCATGAGATGTTGCACCACGCCTATGACAGGTTGAGCCAAAGCGAGAAAGAACAACTCAATACACTTCTGGATCAGGAATTGTCAAAATATCAGAACGACCCCCATTTAACCACAGTAATTGAGACCCTCGATAAGAAAAGTAAAAAGGGTAAGGACGACATTCACAGCGAATTACACTCTAAGTTTGGTGTTGAATATAAAGATCTTTCCCCGGAACTCGAAGAGTATTACAAACAATATTTTGTCAACAGAAACAAAGTTGTAGATCTTTTTCAAAAAGGTGGGTTCAACAGCCGCGTAAGGCGTATAGATCAATTAAAATACGAACTAAATCCGCTTAACACAAAACTTACCAATATGAATAATCAACTTACTTCACTTAAAAATTCCGGCGATGTAGACAAATTTAATAGCCTGGTTGGACAATTTAACGGCTTGGTCAATCAGTATAACGCTAAAGTTGCGGAAATTAATAAAGTCCATAAAGAAGTTGAGGGGTTCTACACCTACTTCAACCCAGACTACAAACCTCCTGAAGAGAAAAAATAGAAATTACCTTTTCTTTTTACCCGAGATATTCTGTGCGAATTTCCTCTTTAGAACAAAGAACAATCCAACTATAACAACCATTGGAATTAAACCTCCAATGGCAAGTTTTGCAACTGGAAGCTTTTGGGTAACGACCGCCACTCCTGGCTTACCATCCTTCTTAGGCGATACGGTAGTTGTTTTTCCATCAGGTGTTTTAACTTCCACCTTTCCTTTGTAAACACCAACTGTCGTTTCTTTTTTGTCCGAATCATAACTCACCCAATAGTGGGTATCTTTGGATTTAACTGCGGCATTAGGTGTCTCTACGTCGGTGTTAGACACGTCCTCCTTTATCTCCACCTCTCCTTGTTGAACCGAATATGAATGCCTCCCTATTTCGGGAGAATAAGTCACCAGAGCATTTGGGCTAATAAAGATCCACTTCCCTTCAAACAGGTTTTCAATCAGTACGCCATCTTTATAATTGGTGGCAATTGCCCCAGCCTTTAGTTGCTCTTCAATCATCTGATGAAGAACCGAGTCCTTGGCGAGTTGATCGGGCTTAATCTGCGGTGTCCGATCCCGAACCTGAGTCTCGCTGGCGGGAGCCGGTTTTATTTCATAATCACCAAGGTTTTCAATGATCCAGTCATTCACCTTTTTTGGGTCTTTAAATTTAATTGACGTCCAAGATTCCTCTAGAGAATTTTCTTTAATTTTAGCTTCTTTAGCCTCGCCTTTGCAGGCTTTGTAGTTTGCCTTCACCTGATCATCACAAGCCTCTTTGGCAGGATCACAAGTATTTCTCTGGCACTCAAGGCTGACTTTTGCACCATCTACCGAAACGCTCATAACTGATCTACCCTTATCAACACAAGCGTCAATACATGTCGTAGATTCCACCAAACATTTGTAAAGTTCCTTATCAAATGTATTTTGACAATCGGCGTTTTCTTGTGCATTAGTTTTTTGAGTTATGAGGAACAAAGAAGCAAAAACAGCCACAAAAAAGATAAGTATGGGCAGGATGCCTGCCCGCCAAAACTTTAGTGTAGGCGGGAATTTTTTCACTCTAATATCAGATTAGCACCAATGAAAATACCATGTCAAACAAAAGCATAATTTGAGTTATTTACCCAGTTATATTAAAGTTGACTTATATGGAAATATTGTTATCTGTGCTGTTATTATTTCTTGTTGTACCCAGATTTTACACCTTTCAAGATGCAAACAAATCAACCCAACCCTCAACAATACCCCAAATAGCAACAGAAAGCCCACAACTAATTACACCCCAACAAGCACTTGACAATATTAATAGCATTCCTGATGTGCAAAACTATTTAAAAAGAGTTCCAAGTGGGATTGTTGAAATCGATAATGAAGATGAAAAAACTTACACCGTCCATGTCTACGAAATAAAAGACAACCACACTGCCACTTTTAATTGGTATGAGGTAGGCAAACAAAGTGGAAAAATAAAGACGCTTTAGCTGTGTTCAATATTAAGAGATTTATGCGTTTAAAATTATTTGTCAAAAGAGTGTTTAGTTGGTTATTAAATCTTTATACTGGTTTCAAAACTCAATGGATGTTAGCCCAGCTAATCTTTGATTTTTAGTCAAATTAGTTTTCGTATGCAAATTACTATCAAGGCCAGGTAGGTAAAGGCTGAAAATGAAGCCTGGGTGTAATCAAATCTGAAGTGCAGTCTCCTGAAACTCTTTATCCAAGCATTTGTTCTTTCAATTTTAAATCTCATTTTACTTAGTGGGATATTGTAGCTTTTTTGTTGTTTCCTGTTTTTGATGTTTCTGGTTGGAATATTTGTGTTAATTCCAGTTTGTTCTAGTTTTAACCTTAATTTATCTGAGCCATATCCTTTGTCAGCTAAGATCATTCTTGGTTTTCCAACAGGATTACTTGCAATGGTTGGAATGGCTAGCGGCACGTCATGTGTGTTGAGCAAAGACAACATTAAGTTGAAGTCAAATATTGGAGTTTTGAAACGGGTTCTTATTATACACAGAGAAGAGTTAGTTTGTCACTATTATAGCAGCCTTCATGTTGGAGTGAGGATCGCAGTGATAGCTAAACTGCCCAACAGTATAAAAAGTTTCAGAGTAAGTGTCTCCCGTAGCTAATTGGTCGCTGTCTAAAGGTCCGCTTGTGTCGTCACTTGTTACAGTGTGGAGTGCGCTGTCTTCGTTTTTCCAAGTAATGGTTGTTCCAACTTTAACTGTGATTGTTGCTGGGCTGTAGGCAAAATTTTTGATACTTACTTGAGAAGTTTGGGTACTGGACGAGCTTGATGGAAGAGAAGTCGAACTTGGTGCAACGGTAACTGGGCTTGGCGAACTTACTGCCGTCGATGCTTGAGGAAGCACAAAGACATTACTTTTGCCACGTGAGTTATATAAAAGCACTACAGCAATTATTAAAAGTAGAATAATAACTACAACGGCCAATTTTTTTTGCATATTTTATTAATAGTAAACAAAATTATTATAGATTTCAAGTAATGATGGTGCGAAGGACTGTGAAAACCGATATAAGTTGGTAAGATTTGCAAGTGATGAGAGTTTAGCATTTTCGACGGTCATCGCTAATACAGATTTCCTTTTTGTGGTCTGCCGTGTGGTAAGGACTTGACGCCAATGTAAGAATATGCTATTCTAAGTAAGAAATGAGTTATACAACTACTACCACATCCAAAGGGCAGTTAACAATACCAAAAGAGGTAAGAGATAAGATTGGTCTTAAAAAGGGAATGCGTGTTGAGATATACCCCACAGAAGACGGATTTGAAGGAAAATTGCAAAGAAAATCTAGAATCTTAGATTTCGCAGGAGATTTGAAGAATTTAGACCACGGAGAAACACTAAAAGAAATCCGGTTAAAAACTCAAGAGCTTGCCTCCCGAGAAATTGCTCAAAAACGAAAAAATGCAATCAATAGGAATTGACACGAATATTCTTCTTGAATTCAGGCTTAAAAGGCAACCAGGCTTTGAAATTGCACAAAAATGCTTCAAACAATGCATTGACGGAAAAATCAACATCTACATTCCCCTCCCTTGTATTCTTGAGACGGAATGGGTTTTGCGCTCTTTCTATAAACAGCCGAAAGAAGAAATTATTAATTTTTTCGAAGAGCTATTTTTGGTAAATAACTTGGATACGGACAACAAAGAAAACACTAGCTTTTCAATAAATTTATATAAACAATCAAGGGAAGTAAGTTTTACAGACTGTATCATTATTAAACAAATCCAAAGTAGAGATGCAAACTTTGTAACTTTTGACAACAATCTTTCAAAACTCTACAAATTACTTCAGTAAATAATCACAACAGTTTAATTTGCCCCTTTTCATCTTGAGGAATTTTGTCTAAGTCTTGAGAAGTCATTGGGGCTTCAAAAATTTTTTGACGAGAGGTTTGACCTGAAACAAAATTGATTGAAGACACAGGAATATTCAAAAACTTAGATAAAGATTTCAAAACCGCCTCGTTTGCCCTGCCCTTTTCCGGCGGTTCTTTTACAGCCACAATAAAGCTTCCATCTTGGGCCCTTTTGATATATTCTTTTTTACTTTTTGGTTTTGCCTTAACAAATATTCTCATTTTTTTCAACATCACACCCAACATCACACCTCCGAGGTGTGATACGGGTTGAAATATCACTCTTATTGACACGTTATTTTTTATTTTTTCAACAAGAGGATTTTGTCGCGATCTTTTTGGAGAATTTCGTAGGAGTCTTTGGAAATACCAGGTTGGGCCAAATCATTTTCTTGCACAATGAGTAAAAACTCCTCTTTGTTTTTAAACATATCGGGAAGCTTTATGCCAAGTATCATCTGAGGAACATTTTTCCCTGAGTAAAACACTGCAGCCGGCCGAAAGTCTGAACTTGCGATAAAAAGTTTTTGCGGGTAATTGCCAGCCTCGCGCGCGAGAACCTCCTCGTCAGACGTATAAGGATTAACGTTAATAAACTCATACCAAGAACGTTTAATTTGAGGATAAGAAATATAGATAGATAACAAAATAATTGGCAAGGCAACCCATGCTTTGTTTCTAGAAAACACGCCCATTATTTTTTCAAGAATTACATATAAAAGTCCCAAAAACGACAAGATCAAAATTGGGTGCAACGGTATCAAATGCCAAATTCCGCTTCTTTGGGAAAATGCAAACGGAGTTACAAAACTTACAAAAAAGGCCGCTAATATTAAAAATCTTTTTTGCCGCGCCAACACACCAATGGCAAGCGAGCCAATGCCCAGCCAAAACCATTTCCCCACTCCGTTGTGGAGCAATACTTTTGCTTGCAAAACATTTGCCTTTAAATTACTTTGTGCGTCCATTCCCGGCAACCCCACTTGAAAATACCTGTCAATAAAATCCTTGTGCTGAAGTTGGGAGAAAGTCCATCCGCCGACAAGTACAACAACTATTAATATGGGCAAAACTAAATTTCTCAAGGCAATTGACTTCGATCTCCAAAAGATTATAAAAAGTGGCGGAATAATAGTTAGTGGCACAAGGGTTTTGGTTAAGAAAAGAAATGAAAGACTGAGAGAAAATGGAATTAAATACTTTTTATTTTTTGCCGCCTTCAAAGCCAAAAAAAGTGTCAACAAGAAAAACAGTGTTAAGAAAATGTCTAAATTTCCCGAACGGGATCTATATAAAAACCAAAACGATGAAGGCAGCGCTATGGCAGAGGCAAAACCCACAACCCGACCAAAAAGTTCTTTACCTAATAAATAGATAATGCCCAGTGACAATAATCCGGCCAATGCAGGCGTAAATCTGGCCCAAAATTCTGAAATGCCAAAAAGACGAAATGCAAGGGCAATGAACCAAAAACCTCCAGCGGGATGATCAAAGTAAGGTTCTCCACTCCAAGTTAAATTGAAAATGTCCCCAGACCTCAAAATGTTTCGTGCAATCTCCGCATACCAAGCCTCATCCCAACTGACCAACGACGACTGGCCCAATTTGTAAAAAAATAAAGGAATGTAAAGAAAAATTAGGAGAAGGCATACGTAGTCAATTTTCTTCAACAAAAACCTCTTCACTCAAACTATTTTACACTAATCCAACAAATCATTGTTACTTTTCAAGAGGAGCTTTTAAGCCCTTTTTACGGCGTTGTAAAGGGGACTGTCTTCGCCTTTACTTCGGCATTTTGGCTACCTCAGTACTCCACACGCATAAAATCATATCACACCGTTCGGCTGAGCCCTTCGGTCCTGAGCTCACTGTCGAAGGACTCACGGCCGAAGACTCCGAACTCATAATTATTCGGCAGTATTTCGGATATTTTAACGGTTTACTCTTCGGGTGCCTATGGGAATAATAATTTTTTGTGTTTTCTAATTCGGTGGTTTATATAAATTGATACCCCGGTAAGTGTTATTGTCACTGCATAAAACACAACAACGTTCAAAACCAAATTTTCAAACCTTGTCAAAACAAAGTAGTTTAGCAGCGTTGAGGGAATACCAACTAGAAAATTAACCAAAATAAAGGTCTTTAGCGGAAACTTAGTCAATCCCAATCCATAGGAAATATAATCAAAATTCCCACCTTGAAAAAGCCTCATAACAACAACTGCAAGTGTCCCTGCGTCTTGAACAAAATGGTCGACCTTTCCCAAAACCTCTTTGCTTGTTAACTTTTCAACCAAAGGTCTGCCAAACCTTTTTGCTATATAGAAGTTTACAACATAAAGCGGGGTTGAGACCAAATACACGAGCGTTAAGGCAATCTCCGGGCCAAAAAGAGTAATCATTGCAATCACCATGAAAAAGCCCCCAATCGGAGCAAAAATTATGGTAACTGACTGCAAAAGAACATACACCAAAATAACTAGAGGGCCAAAATCCGAAAGCCACCGCACAAACTCCTCATTTCGAGAAAGTATTGTGCCTTGAAAAACATACGACAAGGAAATTGCTATAATAAACGGCAGCACAAGTAGAAAATATTTTTTGATATTCCATTATACCTCTGCTGAGTCTTCTCTTTCTCTCAAAATATAGTCTAAGGTCCCCTCGAGGTCTGAGGCGACCTTCTTGAGGTTGTTCAAAAGAGGAGTAAAAAGTTCGTTAAACTCAACTGTAATTTTTCGACCTTTTAACAAAGGTTGCAAACTTGAGTTAAATGGGTATATTACACTTCGATATGTAATACGGAGCGATAAATCAACTCTTTTTTTTGATCTTTACTATTTCCCCTTTTTCGTTTAGATTAATATCGTGGTCAAATATAAACTCTACTTCCAAGAAATGCTTGAGCAAAACAAAGGCCTCTTTGACGAATTTCGGAAAATTCATAACAAATACGAACTTGACCCTGAAAAATACCAAGATGAGTTCAATCTCGTTGGTCAGGCGATTAATGATCTGATAAGAAAATACGAAAATAAGGTTTGTGGAAAATCTGAACGGAGCGTTTACAGCAAGTTTTCAAGTAGTTTAGCAGATAAGTTTCGTGCCGAAGTAAGAAAAGTTTTCCCCAAAATTGACTTTATAGGTATAAGGATTAGTGCATCGACTTCCATCACATCCCACCGTAGTTCCGACACAATGTCGGAACGAAGGGGGAATGAAATCCCATTTGAGATTAAAAGGATAAAACTTTAAGTTTGTACCATTGGACACTTAAACTCGAAGCTGCTACAATGAACTCAGCGCTCCAATGGATGAGAAAATCGTTCTTGAGATAAAGACACCTCGAACAGGGCTTGAAACACCAGAATCAATGGCCCAGATGTTCACTAGCCTTGCAAGCATTAAATCCCCATCGTTATTGTTTAAAAAAACTGAAATTCCACTTTGTTTTGAAATATTGACGATTCACCAAACTTTGCATTTTTTAGCAGTTGTACCGGTCAATTACCAATCTTTTGTTGAAAGCCAAATTTTGTCTCAATATCCAAAAGCTATTATTACAACCTCAAAAGATCCGCTTCAAGAAGTCGACCTTACATCAAAAGTCAATTTTGGCCAAATGAAATTGCAACACAACTACATCTATCCATTAAAAATATACAAAGATTTTGCAGATGTTGACCCTCTGTCCTCGCTTTTAGGGATTCTTTCAAAACTTGAAATGGACGATGTTGCCCTCGTTCAGTTTGTTTTAGTTCCATCCGGCTCAGGTTGGCAAGGCGCAGGGCGACGCGCTATCGAACAAAAAGGCAAGCCCGTAAAAGAAGGAGAGGTAAAGTCCGACCCATTTGGTTTGCAAACCTATCAAACACAAATCACAGATAAAATTGCCTTCCCGGGATTTAAAATCGGAATAAGACTTTTGGTTAAAAGCAATAACTCGGCGCTTTTAGGCTTAATTGGTGCAACTTTTACAAGTTTTAACAATCCAAACGGAAACTCAATGGGCCTGGAAAAACCCTCCTTTTGGCAAAAGGGAGGTATGTTGCGAGCGATCATAGACAGGAGCGCATCTTTTGTTCCAAAGTATCAATACTTGAACATTCTGGAGGTCGCAACACTTTATCACTTTCCAAGTGAGAAACTTATAAATATCCCCAACATCACGTGGAGTAAAACCATTCTTTCTGAACCTCCGGAAAACCTTCCAGTTGCTATTAATTTTAACGAAGAAGCCAAAAAACAAGTTAATTTCTTTGCCAAAACTGATTATAAAGGTAAACCCACAACTTTTGGAATTTTGAAAAACGACCGGCGTCGGCACGTTTACATAATTGGAAAAACCGGAACTGGAAAATCAACAATGCTTATGAATATGGCGATAAATGATATAAGAAATGGCGAAGGGGTTGGCGTGATTGATCCGCATGGCGAAACTGCCGAAACTTTGCTTGAATTTGTCCCGTCTTACCGAGTTAATGACGTTATATATTTTAATCCCTCAGACACGGACTACCCCTTCCACCTTAACCCCTTGGAAATTACTGATCCCTCTCAAAAAGATATTATTGCCTCGGGAATTGTTGCTATTTTCTATAAGCTTTTTGCTCAGTCCTGGGGGCCTCGCCTTGAATATATTTTGCGCAACACTATTTTAACTTTGCTTGAAGTTCCAAACTCAACCTTGCTTCAAATTCCAGAACTTTTGACAAACGCTCATTTCAGAAACAAAGCAGTTGATCAAATCACAGATCCAGTTGTTAAAGCCTTTTGGAAAAATGAGTTTGACAAGATGTCCGAAAACTTTAGGAACGAAGCAGTCTCTCCAATTTTAAACAAAGTCGGGCAATTTTTATCATCTCAAATTATTCGAAATATTGTAGGCCATCCAAAATCGACAATTAATCTTGAGGATATTATGAACAACAAAAAAATCCTAATCCTTAATTTGTCTCAAGGAAGAATGGGAGAAGACAACGCGGCCCTCTTGGGAGCAATGCTTATTACCAAATTACAGCTTGCTGCAATGCACAGAGTTAACATTCCAGAGGAGGAAAGAGAAGATTTCTATCTTTATGTTGACGAGTTCCAAAACTTTGCTACAACTAGCTTTATTAAAATTCTTTCCGAGGCCCGTAAATATAAACTTAATCTTATTTTAGCAAACCAGTATATAAAGCAAGTTGACGAAACAATTCGCGCTGCGATTTTCGGAAACGTTGGAACTATGATGACTTTCTTGATTGGAGCAGAAGACGCTGACTTGATTGCAAAAGAATTTTCAGAGCGTTTTAAACCTGAAGATTTGCTGGCTCTTGGAAATTTTCAAATTATTATCAAGATGGCAATTAATAACTTAACAAGTACTCCGTTTTTTGCCCAATCTTTGCCGTTGCCGCAAAGCAGAACACAAAGTAAAGATAAAGTTATAAAGGTTTCGCGCGAAAGGTACGCCCGCCCTGTTCCATCTGCTTTACCCTCATCTCCCCAATCACCCTTACTTCCCCAATCAAACAAACCCGTCGAAATTCGCGATACTGCACATCTCAAACAACCTGTTTCTAATCCCCAATCACCCCAACGTTCCCGAAACCCCCAACATGGAGATAATCAACACCCAAGAAATAACCAAGGTGGCAAACCCCAACAATCCCAACCGACCCAACAGCCCAACAAGCCTTTAGAAATTCGCGATACTGCCAGACCGCAAAATGCTCAACAATCCCAACCTATCTTACGTCCCCAATCTCCCTTATCACCCCAACCTTCCCAACATTCAACCCAACCTCAAACTGTCTTTAATGCTGCCGTCGTAAAAACACAAACCACCCCACTGGAAGTGGTAAAGTGATTTCAAATTTTAAATTGAAAATTAGTCCTCTTTCTTAACTATGAGACTTCGCTGTGTTATACTTCCCTGGAGGTGTGATGTGTTTTTATGCACAAGTTAACAATATAATTGAGGATATACCGAAGAAAATGCGAACGGATCTACTCTTGCGAAGCTTTCTCGTCTTCTGAAGTTTTCTGCCGCCTTTTTTCCTTTCTTTTTTTTCTTATCAGCTGTTCTAACCTTTGGTCAATGTCTTTCATCGCCTCCCCCCAGAGGTTGAATAATTTATCTCCTGTTGGTACTTCTATTTGATTTTTTTTAATTTCTTTTGGCATAAACTTATTTCCTTATCAACTCCATCCGCGCTATATTTTCAACGCCCCCAACAATAGCATCTTTCGAACTTAGTGACAAATCACAATATTTCCCAATTTCCCGTTGATAATCAATGGGTGTCCGAAAATCCATATTTCCAAAGCCAAGTCCCGACGTTGGAATAGTAATTCTTGCCCGAACAATCTCTGTAACTCCGTATTGTTTCAAAGTGTTTTCAACAAAATTATTAACCCGACTGGAATCTTCTCTTTTTACATGGACCATCTCTTCGAGTGCTAAGCCTTTCGCATTAACCAGTACCGCCACAACTCCATTCCTTCTTTCAACCAATGTGAAAAAGTCGATTCCTGATAAAACATCAAATTGATAAATTTCGTTTTGTCCAAGATCACCAACCATTTGTGAATAATCGGGCACATAAACCGGAAAATTTTCATCAACCAAAGCCTTAATTATAGCTAATTCAGCTTTAGCACCTGAAATGAATTTTGAGGCAGTTCTTTCAAAAGCATTAAACCTTGTAGATACTCTCTCGGTGTGTTCCGCCACTAAAAAGACATTGCGTGCATAGTTTTGAATATCTTTCCTGTCGGGAGTCGGATAAGCAGTTGAAGCAAAAACAATGTTGTGAACCAGATTATGTTGAACTTGAGCACCAATAATTTTTGTCGCAACGTCCTCCGGTCCTTGCGCTTCCGTAGCCAAAAGCACGTTGTATGCAAGGTTGTAAATATCATTAATCTCACTAGTTAAATGCGGGAGTTTACGCAAAAGAGCTTCACGAGACTCTATAACAATTTTTCTATACTCACTCGGTGTTAAAGTTTCAACATCCCTTTCACTTTCTCTGTAAAGATTTTTGTATCCTTCAATTTGAAGGTAAACTCTCGGTTGATCGGTTACTTCTTCAGGCATTGGATTTATTTAATTCCATTTTTGTCTGATTATCAAGCTTTACTTTTTTACTATCGGGTTATTGGTATGGTATACTTACTCAGTTTATATTCGAACCTTGATTACTCTGGCGTATATCATACCCCGAACTTTAGCCGTGAAGTCGAACGAGCGTGATACCGTACGATATAACATTATTACTTCTTAAGAAGCTCAATTACCTCCTCGTCTTCAACTTGTGGAAAATTCATGTAATATGCTCCAACAGACCCAAGAAAATCCAAAGAAATATCAAGTGCAATTAACTCGTCTACCTCTTCTTCAATCCTCCGGGCAACATCCGGTGAAACTATTGGCACTGCAACAACAATTTTTTGAGGATTTTGAAGTTTAATTTCTTTTATGGCAACCTCCATTGTGTACCCTGTCGCGATCCCATCGTCAACCAAGATAGCTATTTTTCCATTCGCACTTATTGCTTGATGCCCACCATAATAAATTCGCTTTCTTCTCCTTATTTCTTCTTTCTGGCGCTCTATCTCTGTGTTTAACCATTCTTTGTCCACATCCCCAATTTCAGCCACATTCAAAACTTCCGTGTGTTCCGCCACCGCTCCTAACGCATACTCCTTCGAACTTGGATGGCCAATTTTTCTAACAATAATCAAATCCAGGGGCAAATCAAGACGATCTGCAACAGGCCGCCCAACAACAACTCCACCTCTTGGAAGTACATAAATTACACCACCTTTGCCTTTAAATCTGGTTAAATTTTGTGCAAGCAACTCTCCTGCTTGAGCTCGATCCTCGAAGACCATTATCAATTATCTTTGGTTTAAAACGTCTTTTGATGTTTAGAGGCTTTTGAAGGTTCCCGCTTTCCACCTCTCAAAATGCTTTGCACTTTTTTGTCTGCAACATCCTCATATTTTTTATACCAAAGCCTGGCTTCTCCTAAATCAAATGGCGTTGCCAAAAAAACAGCCTCATCAACTTCCCCGATTATATCTTCTGCAATTGATAGAGCGCAAACTGGAGAAGCTAATATTACCTTTTTTGCCCCCAATCGCCTGACTGCTTCTACAGCTGCCAAAACAACTGCTTCCGAGCTAACACCATCCGCAACAACTACTACGTTTTTATCTTTAACATCAAGCGATCGCCCTTCCCTATACTTCAAAATTTCATTTTTTACTTCCTGTTCTGATTCAAATGCCGCATGTTCTATCAACTCCCATGGAACTTGTGCAATTTCCATCGCAAACTCGTCAACTACTCTAACTTCTCCTTCTGCAACTGCCCCAATTTGACCTAGCCCTCCGTCATCCGAAATATTCAAAGGTTTTGTAATAACAACATCCAATTGCGCACCAAGTGCATCCGCTATTTCTTTTGCAACTGGAACGCCGCCTGGAACTATCGCAACGATTTGAAGTTTTTTGCTTTTATATCGCCGAAGTTTTCGTACCAGCTCTTGTGCTGCCTCTTGCATGTTTTCAAATATCAACTAAATTTCTCCTTTCGTTTTAAAACGTGGCCTTGATGTTTAGTCGGACTTTACGTTCTTTTGACCGTGCCCCGCTAAGCCTTGGCAACGTGGGACCGCACCACAAACTTAAAAAATCTGCTTTCTTGCCCTTTTGCTGTTTGATCTTGATATAAAAATCCTAATTCTTTCGAGTCAAAAGTTTTAAAAAATTCATCCCAGGAAATCTCTTCAAGCGTTGCAGTTTTTGCACCAAAATCTATTCGAAGCAACCCTCCTTCACCATTCCCCGTTCCTTTAACTTTTGCTGGTTTTCCGCCGCGCGCTTCGACCCAAGTTTTTATCTGGTCATGGTCGGTTGTAATTTTAGGTTCGCCTGGCATATTTAGTAAATGCTATATCGCGGCGATAAGAATAAGAGCAGCAGAAAGTAAGGAAGTTGTAAAGAAATTTCTATCCATTCTCTAACAATTTTCTATTCACTATTTACTATTTACTGTTTATTATTTATTTGTATGTTTGAACTACCACCATTGCCATATGCATACGACACACTTGAGCCATACATTGATGCCCGCACTATGGAAATCCACTATGCCAAACACCATCAAGGATATATTGATAAATTAAATACTGCATTGAAAGACTACCCGGGTTTGCAAAACAAAAGTATTGAAGAATTGCTATCAAACCTTAACGAGATTCCAGAAAAAATTCGCGATCAAGTAAGAAACCAGGGCGGGGGTCACCATAATCATTCACTTTTTTGGAAAATTATGGGGCATAGAAAAACAGCTACTCCAACAGGCAGCATCCTTACAACGGTTGAAAATAGTTTTGGCAGCTTTGAAGAATTTAAGATGAAGTTTACAGAAGTTGCGATAAATCACTTTGGAAGTGGCTGGGCTTGGCTTGTTGCGGACAGCTCGAACAATTTAATCATTCGTTCAACGTCCAATCAAGATTCCCCAATCTCGGAGAAGCAAAAACCAATTCTTGAGCTTGATCTTTGGGAACATGCTTACTATTTAAAATATCAAAACAAGAGGGCTGAATATATTGATGCCTGGTGGAACGTTGTTAACTGGGAAGCCGTAGAACAAAACATGGCCTAATGTCCTCCCGAACACGTTCTCGAAGATTAGAATGACACGAGTCTTGTTTTGTAAAGCTTTTCAAGAAGCGCTGTTGTTATCTTGTCAAAACTATCAACAACTAAATCCGAGTCCGGAAAATCTTCCGTTTTTGTAAATTCATTCTTTGTACTCAATCTCACTCTCTATTCACCATTAACTATCAACTATTTATACTCACTTTGTAACAATCTTCATCCTTCCCGAATCAAAATACACAGTAAATCCGTTCAAAGATTTTATTTGCACCCGATACAAATTATTCCCTGACCACAAGCGAATTCTTCCTGACGAAATTTGAGCAAAGTTTTCAGCCGAGCTTGATAATTCACTCCCGTCAACCGCAACACCATGGGTTACATCAAACAAACGCGCATACGCTGCTCCATTCCCATTTGTTACTTTCAAGAATGCGTTCCAATCAACGTAAGGGTCCGTTCCATAGTCCTCAACCTTTACATAAACCTCAGAATTTTTAACATCTGTCCAGTCTGTCCCTTGCGTTGAATAAGACCCGCCAAGCGGAATAAAAGTTGTTTTTGGTTCCTGTTTTTCTTTTACAACAACTGTTGTGGTTTTTTTCTGTCCCGATACAGTAGATATCGCTTCCGCAACCCGTTGGTCGATGATCTTTTGACAAAGGTCGCCACAAATTTCAGAACTTACCGAGGCCTCCGAAGTTTTTTCTGTTATTATCCCCTCCCCAACTCCCCCTACTTCCCCTATCTTTTTATTCAAGTAGACCAGGTTGAGCCCAATAAAAAGAAGGACTGTTATCAAAATTAATTTAACCCCAGAATCATGATTCCAAAAAAATTCCTTCATAAGGCCAATATATTGGCCGCAATCCCGTTAAATCGCTCCATGAGCCGTGTACGAATAGTACTGAAAAGGCGAATGGTAAGATTATACGGGACGGGCTGACATTTTTTATTTTTTTGCGTGTCTGACGCGCGTACCTTCTGGAGTATCCTCAACTTCGTACCCCATCTCTTGCAACTTGTCTCTCAACTCATCACTTCTCTTAAAGTCTTTATTTTTCCTCGCCTCTTCCCTTTCTTCTACAAGTTTTTTCACTTCCCCCGACAGCTCTTTATCTTCATCTGTATCTGTATCTTTACGCACATCTCCCAACCCGAGCCCCAACACTTCATCAAACAACAGTATCAAGTCTCTTTTGTCCTGGCTCGGTATATTGCTCTTTGCTACTTCCCAAACAACGCTCAGTGCTTGTGGCATATTCAAATCATTGTTAACCGCTGCCCAAAACTTTTCCCTATACTCATCAATCTTTTCCTCTTTTTCAGCCGACAGAACAGTCCTATCCGACTGCGCAACACCCGACACCAGGCTCTTGAGCCTCTCATATGCCGTCTGTGCCCCCTTTAACGATTCCCAAGTAAAGTTCATTTGGTCTTTGTAATGCGCCGTCAAAACCAAATAACGAAAGCTCGCGGGAGTAAAGCCTTTCTCTTCAATATCGCACAAAGTGTAATAATTACCAAGCGACTTGCTCATCTTCTTTCCATCGACCAACAAAAACTCACCATGAACAAAATAATTTACAAACTTTTTGCCCGTCTTGCCTTCAGACTGTGCAATCTCGTTCTCGTGATGCGGGAACATGAGGTCTATTCCACCAACATGAATATCCAAAGTTTCGCCAAGTTGTTCTTGGCTCATTACGGAACATTCAATGTGCCATCCAGGCCTTCCCCAACCCCAAGGGCTCATCATACCAACTTCATCTTTGTCCACTGCTTTCCATAAAGCAAAATCTTGGACATCTTCTTTTGCGTATTCATCCGACAAAATTCTTGTCCCTGTTTTAAGTTCCCGCGTCTCAACTCCCGAGAGCTTTCCATATTCTGGAAATTTGGAAATATCAAAATAAACAGAGCCATCTTTTTCATAGGCTAAACCTTTTTCCACCAATGCTTTTATGTATTCAACCATTTGGGAAATATATTCTGTCGCGTGAGGATTAACATCAGCCGGCAGTATATTTAGTTTTTGCAAATTTTCTTTAAACGCTTTTGTATATTTGCTGGTCAATTCACTAGGCGTTATATTTCGTTCCTTTGCACGTTTTATTATCTTGTCTTCAATATCTGTTATGTTCATCACAAGTTTGACTTTGTAACCGCTAGCAACAAGAGTGCGGTACAATATATCCGAGAGCAAGAAGGTTCTAAGGTTTCCAATATGCATGAAGTCATAAACCGTCGGCCCGCAGGTGTACATTCCGACTGAAGGCGAATTTATCGGCTTAAACTCCTCTTTTTTTCTAGTTAGTGAATTATAAATTTGTAAGGCCATATTATTTAATAGTATATACTTGAAACTCTTTTTTTGTTAACGACATATGAATTGTAAAGAAAAATTTCTGGTACTTTTAATGGTTTTTTTGCCTTTGCGGGCAAAGTACTATCTATTAAAATAACGTCCATGACGCTAATGGCTAAACTTCTGTGATCCGGGTGAATATTACGTTCTTCTGCACCTTGAATATCATCCCCAGTTTAGATGCAACTGAGAGCAACAGCCATGTGTTGACTACCACGTTCCCTATCAAATTAACACTCCGTTCTGAAGTTGGCGTGCTCTGGGCAAGCACATAAAGTGATCGAAAGCCCAACGGCCAACGAAACCAATCCCACGATCTGATGCAAACGAGTCGTCTTGTCCATTTCTTTCCCCTTCCTTAGATACACCAAAAGTTTGTCAATCAAGCTAACGGGAAAGTCGTACTTTTTCCATCCCCTCAACATACTTTTCTGCAATTAAACAGGAGATTTGAATAAGGTGCAATTTATTTATTTCTTTTGGTTCGGGTTCTTCATCAACTTCTGCACCTTTTCCAACTTTAAACCTTGTCGGTTTTTCAACTTCTACTTGAACCCATGCCCTCGACAGATCTTGTCCGTCATGATAATTCTTTAAACTAAGTATAATTTTCTTCAGGCTTACTCCTTCCGGGTTGATCGTGATAATGCCTGTTGTTGTAAACTCCTCACCTCCACAATCTACATTGAAAAGTAAAATTTGAACTTGCGTCATTCCTTTTCCAATTTGTAACCACTTTTGTTCAAGCAAGCATGAATCTGGGAATTTGGGCCAGTCAACGTCGTGCCCAAACCAAACTTCTACTGGAGAATATAGTAATACAGGAGAAAGTTCCTCCAATTTTTTGAAAAACAAAACTGTACCTTCAACTTCCAATTCCTTTCCTCTTTCCTCAGCGAGTTCAATAGTTGAACAAAATTCAGCAATTGCGTGCTTTTCGTGAATTGGCGATCCTTCTTTAGCTATCATTCATGCAGACTATAATTAAGGTAAGAGGTCAAGTCAAGTAGTAAACAAAGAAGTTGGATTATCCCGTCACTTTGCCTGTTTCCATCTGTGTTTGTTTCCTCTTTCTTGATTGTCCGCCCATCAAACCCTTCTTGGGTGCTGAAGTTGGCTCTTCAACAAATTGCCCAGCTTGAGCTTTTTGTTGTCTTTCTGCTGCTTTTTGTTGCTCTTCAACTTGAGCTTTTTGCACTTTTTCTTGCTCCTCTCGGTTTTCAATATCTCGAAGTTCTGCTTGTAACGCATTAACCATTCTTACCTCTTTTTGCCTTTTTTCGGCAGCTTTTTTTTGTGCTTCTTGCTGTTGCGCAACTAATTGTTCTTGAGTGGGTACTTGGCCGAAAAGTTGTGCGGGCATGTCCTTTACTGCGCCAATTGAGGCTTCTCCTGCTTGTTGCACTGCAGCTTTACCTAAGTTTTCAAATTGGTTTTTTACGCTGCCTGCGGACCGCCACGCACGAGCCTCGCTCGCCTCGCTGGGTCGAAGCGGGCCTTTAGCGGGCACAAATGGCTTGCCTGGTTCAGGCTTTTTTTGTGGCTTAGGAGAGGTTTGCATTACAACTTAATTTATCACAAAAGATGCCATATTTGAAGTAGGCACAAAGTTGATATATAATTACCAGCAATGTTTGTTGAACAATCAACCTACCAAGGGATCCTGATAGAACAAATTGATAATGCCCAAAAACTTTGGGAACTTTGGCGTGGCATTCCGGTTCTTGAAAGAACCGCCGTTGCATTGAGCGATATTCTTACTCACCCTGAAAAATACCAAATCGAGAAGTATTCTTACGGAACAACTGAAAGCTTTGCCGGTGAACCAATTCCTTCATCTATTGCTTTTGTATATGAACTTCCTCCGTACGTTAACGGAAGTATCCAAGAAGCAACTCTAAAAGTAAAATTTATTCTTTGTAATTCAGTTTTAGCAGCCGAAAGATTTGAACCCCACATTTCTTTAATTTTCATATCCGGAGTTGGCGATGAGACAATCGAAACTCCATATGCCTTAACCGTCGTTCAAGGTGCAACTGGACTAACACTTGAGGCAAAGGGTGTAAGGAGTGAATCTGGAAGTAAACGTGTTGAATCCACTATCACGAAAATTTTGGCCAACACGAGTTTGAAACCAAAAACAATTTGTTGCACGACACAAGGTGGAGTAAAAGGAACAATCAGTCGGAAGATTGACTAAAGCCTATTCAAGACTGTCATTCCAGCGTACGCCGGAATCCACAAAATAATCTAGAAGTTTCTTCTTCCCTCAATTGCTTGTGTTAAAGTTGTTTCGTCGGCATACTCCAAATCCGCTCCTGTTGGTAAACCTAATCCTAAACGAGTAGTTTTTATGAGTACACCATTTGCCGGCAATTGTTCAATTTGTTTTTTGATAAACATTGCCGTTGCTTCCCCCTCCATCGTCGGATTCGTTGCTAATATTACCTCCACTACATCTCTATCTCTTTCTCTTACTCTGTCTACTAATTGTCTTATAAATATCTCATCAGGTCCAATGTTTTCTAATGGGTTAATACATCCGTGCAAAACATGATAAACACCTCTGTGACGTCCAGTTCGCTCAAGCGCCAAAACATCCAAAGATTGTTCAACAACCATAATTGATCTTTGATCCCGCCCCGGATCAGAACAAATGCTACAAGGATCGCTCTCTGCAACATTTTTACAAACTGAGCACAAAACTGTATTTTTCTTTAAATTTGTCAACGCGGCCGAGAATGACTCGAGGTGGTCTTGGGGAACATGAAGTAAATAAAAGGTAAGCCTCTGGGCGGACTTAGGTCCGATTCCTGGCAGTTTTTCAAAAGAGTCAATTAAGTTCTGGACAGCACGAGGTACCTTCATTTAAATAATTTTCAATTTTAAATTTTCAATTTAAAGTCAATTTTTAAATCTTAATATTAAATATTTAAACGTTTTCAAATTTAAATTTTAAAATTCATTCCGATCGAATCGGAATTCAATGAAAATTTCAAATTTCAAATTGAAAATTTATTTCTCTAGCTTCAATTATACTCCATTTTGCCTCAAATTACGAGTTAAAACACGTTTCGTCTGTCTATGTCTGACGTAGAACTGAGGCTATTTTTGAATAAGTGTATCAAAGTGGATCATGAACTGGGGAAGAACTGTCGGGTTGCTGGAAAAAGCTTATCGTGTTGAGTTTCACCAACTCTCCACAACTTGCTCCCCCAGCAACCCTCACACACTACCGAACGCTTACTCCCTGAGCCCATGGCATTGGCTCACTCATGATAGGCACGACGTGCTCAACTGCTCTTTGACCGAACACGAGTTCCGCGAGATCTCGAAGAAGAGAATTTTGGTTGCTATCTCGCTTCGGCCCTTCTTTCCCGAAGCGCAAGATAACAACGCAGGTCGTTTGATGGACAATAGAAAGAAATACCGGCATTGTACCTGGCGTTGCACCAGAAGCATCAAAAACGCCGGACTCGCAGGTTGCTTCGGGATCCCCACGGAGTCCGAGTGGGGTTCGTACCCACTTGTTTATCCCCTCTCTAGTATAGTTAAACGCCAGCTTGACGTTGCTATCAAGGGTTTTTGCCACAAGCTCCCGGTATTTCTCTTGATCTGTCACATCCATTACCGACGCAAACAGAACTTCCCATCCAGACTTGTTCTCGTTGTCCACAAGGCACCCCTTTATTGTAATGTACGCAAGACCGTAGTCTTGGGAATATTATATAAGAATTAGTAATAAAAATCAACTATGAGTCAAATAGTGTAGTTTGAAGTTATGCCTTTAATTCATACTGATGGCTTTGAGGATCTTGGGATCGTGTCCTCCAACCGCTTTCGTTCCTTCCCTTTCCTTTTTTGTGAAGCCATACTCGATCTGTTGTTCCGTCGTTCATCCTTACTTCTCCAAAATACGACCTGCCATTTCTTGTGCAAAACAGAGGATAAAACTTGCCAGGAGCTGAAGCTGTACCAAAAACCATAGTTTCCCGGGCATCAAGTGGTCCTGAATAAAAAATTGTATCTTTACCGAAATTTAGAGGATGCGAACCTGTCTCTTGACGAGATGGAATAGTACGTTCGACAACACTTAGAGGTCGATATGACTTCCCTGCTGCTTCCATGAAAATCTAGCAACTAATTATTATCCTAACAAGCTTCCCAAGTCGCCGCCGCCCATTTCTTGCAGCTTCTTCATCGCTGCTTTTTGGCCAGTATCTTTGGCCTTGTCTAAGGCTTTATTTACAACCTTTGTAATGTCTTTAAGCTCTTCCCCGTCAACTACTATTTTTTGAATTTTTTGGTCTCCTGAGGCAACAACTTTTATTCCGCCTTCCTCAACAGTCTCAATCTCTGCCGCAGCAGCCTTTTCAAGCATCTTTGCCTGATCATAAAGTTGCTTTGCTTTTTTGATTTGCTGAAGTTTGTCAAACATGATTATATTTTATCACAAAGGGCCGTATAATTCTAATTTCCACCAAAAATTTCCTCTGCAACCTTCACCAAATCCTCTTCTTTAGGAGCTAAAACATTTGTAACATCTGCGGCACGCTTCTTGGAAGAAGAAAGGACACTTTCAAGCCTAACGTCTACTCCAATAACGCCAGAGGCTACTTTTTCAAAAATTGATGTATAAAGTTCCTTTTCAAGCCTTTCTTTGTGGAATGGGTAAAAAACTTCGACCTGAAGGTTCCGGCCGTCAAAACTAAGCGGTTTACAAGCACGAAGTAGTGCTTCTAACGAGTGATTTTTGTCCTTTGTTTTCTTCATAATTTCCTTCCACTTTTCCTCAAGTTCCGCCTCAGTTAAAGTACTTGCCGTCTTTTTCTTCTCTTTTTTTTCTTCCACCTCCTCGCTTTTTTCCGTAAAGGATGTGTCTGTCTGTAAGACTTGTTCCACTGCAACTTTCTCAGTTACTCTAATGCTTATATTTGTTTCTTTATCTTTATCTCTATCTCTATCTTCTCCACACCATTTTACAATTGCCATTTCCAACGGCAATTGTGGTATAACTGCGGTAGGAATTTGTCTTACAGCTTCGCAAAAAAGTTCAATAAGTTGTCTTAAATCTTCAACATTCAAATCTCTTGCCGTGTCGTTGCCACCCACACCCAACTTTGCAAACATACTTTCCCGAAGCAATCTAACCAATTCTACACCATAAACTTTTAGGCTTGCCCCTTTCTCAACTATTTCCCCAATCTCCCCAATCCCGCCTATTGTATCTTTGGCTGCCAAAAGTGAAATTAGCTTTCCCGGATTAGCGATATTTGAAGTTAAAAGGTTTTTGACACTTTCCAGTTTTATTTGCTCTACGCCAAATGAAAGTTGTTCTAAGGTTTTGTGTGCCTCACGAAAACTTCCGTCAACCCTCCCAGCAATTTCTTCCAAAACTCCATCTTCAACTTTCAATTTCTCGCCTTTCACAACCCGTTTAAGTGATCTAATTACCTCAGGGACTGTTCCTTTGTAAAAATTTATTAAGGTTGATCGGGACCGGATTGTGTCTAAAAGTTTTTCGGGGGCAGTCGTTGCCAAGATAAACATGGCGTGTGCGGGCGGTTCCTCCAAAGTTTTCAAAAGTGCATTTGATGCCTCCGTTGTCAACATGTGCGCTTCGTCAATTATGTAAACTTTCATTCGTGCAGAAATTGGTGATAACTTTACAGTTTCCCTAAGGGTTCGAATATCATCCACGCCCCTGTTTGACGCTGCATCAATTTCTATAACATCCAAGCTCGAACCTTTCGTTATGGCAACACACGACCCACACTTGTTGCACGGTTCTTTATCGCGTAGCGTCAAGCTTTGCTTATCGCGTAGCGTCAAGCTTTGCTTATCGCGTAGCGTCAAGCTTTGCTTATCGCGTAGCGTCAAGCTTTGCTTATCGCGTAGCGTCAAGCTTTGCTTATCTTTATCTTTATCTTTATCTCTTATCTCGCAGTTAACCACCTTGGCCAAAATTCTCGCTGCTGAAGTTTTTCCAGATCCCCTGGGACCTGAAAATAATAAGGCATGTGGAACACGGCCCGAGGAGACAATCTTTTGAAGTTGATCCCTAACCTTCTCCAAGTCCAGTTGATCTAGCGTTTGAGAACGATACTTTAGATAATATGTCATATTAATTTTCAATTTTCAATTTAAAATTACTCATGGTGTATTCCTAATAAATGCAGCGTTCCGTGTTCTGCTAGTTCACCCAAAACATCATCCATCATTCTGTTTCTTTTTATTGCGATTTTCCTTGCTTCAGGATAACAAATGACAACATCTCCCAAATGCAATCCACTTTCAACAGGAGTTATAAAGTCATTTTTACTTTCAGCGTATGGAAAAGATAAAACTTCATGAACCTCATCATCTTCTTTTTCGCCTAAGTATTTTACCGCCAAATCTTTCATCTTTCTTGCACCAACCAACGCAATACTTACTTGAACATCAGTCACCCCGCGATCCACAAGAACTCTACGAACTCTTTCTTTAAGAGCCTTTCCATCAGCTGGATAACGAGATTGACGAGTAACAAAAATATGAAGCATTGAAAATTAGGTAAGTCTCTTTCTTACTTCTTCTGAGACTGTTTTGCCATCCGCTTTACCACCCACTTTTTTCATAACAGCTTGCATCACTTTTCCGAAATCGGCAGCTGAGGTTGCACCTGTTTCCTTTACTGCTTCTTCCAGAACACCAGAAAGCTCCTCCGCGCTCATTTGCGCTGGCAAATACTCTTTCAAAATTTCTGCTTCTTTTTTCTCTCGCTCAATTCTAGTTTCAAGGCTACCAGACTGTGATTTGTAGGTAAGTTTACCCTGAGCTTGCCGAAGGGCATCCACTGCTTCCTCTCTTTGTTTTAGTTGGCGTCTGACAATCACAATTTCATCTTCCTCTGCTAGATCTCTTTGCCTTGCGATCTGTTCGTAATTTAAGGCACTCATGAGTAAACGAATGGTCGAAACTCGAACCTCGTCTTTTGCCCTCATCGCCTCTTTTAATTGATTGCTTAATTTATCCTTTAACATACGTTTTTGCTCTGTCTCTATCTCTGTCTTATCCCATCAAGTGGTAGTGCATATGAAAAACAACTTGTCCAGCTCCTTCTCCCGATAAAGTTTTCACTTTAAATGCCTCCCCAATTCCCAGCTTCCGGGCCAAATCTCTTGCAACAATTTGAATCTTCCCCAAAACTTGTACGTCCTCTGGCTCTGCATCAGCTAATTTCGATACGTGTTTTTTAGGAATTATCAAAACATGGACTGGCGCTTTTGGATCAATATCGTGGAATGCCAAAATCTCATTGTCCTCGTATTCATTTTTGGAAGGCAACTCGCCTTTTACAATCTTGCAAAAAACACAGTCTTCCATTGGCTTTAAGTATACCATTTTAAAGCAGGCTCATTATTGCGTTTGCCAATTTTGCCGAATCATGACGCATCAACTCTCCTTCTTGGGTAAAAGAACTACGTATGATCTTTACATTGTTTGCCGCTCCATCCAAATCGTCTAAGACTGGTTCTGACGCAAATTTCTTATACCATGCCAAAGTTTTGACACTATCCGGGAACTCATTATTAACTAATATATGGGATACTTTTTCGCCTGCCTTGCCTAAATAACTACGAGTAATTCTCAAAAAATCTGAGGCTTTAAATTTATCCGTTTCTCCGGGCTTCGTCATCAAATTTACAATCAAAACTAGTTTCGCGCGGGACACTGCAATCGCGTCAGACACGCCGTCAACCAAAAGATTTGGCACAACACTTGTATAAAGATCACCCGGGCCTAAAATAATTACATCAGCTTCGCGCAAAACTTTGTCTGTATCTTCAAAGACTTTTGCTTTTGGAGATAAATAAACACTCTTAATTGGAGTCTTTGAGAATTTTTTTCCGTGCCAGCGAAGATCTATGTTTGTTTCTCCAAATAAACGTTTGCCATTTTGAAGTATCGCGACAAGATGGACTTTATCTAAAGTAACGGGGTAAACGTATCCTGAAACAGACAATATTCGTCCTGCTTCTTTGATTGCCAAATCTTCTCTACCCGTAATTTGTATCAAGGCCGCCAAAAGAAGATTGCCTAAGGAATGTCCTTTTAATGTTTTGCCGTTTTCAAAACGAAAATCAAAAAGCTTTTCAAGTGTTTTTTGGGCCAAGGGAAGATCTGACAACGCAATTAATGCTCGTCTTATGTCTCCAGGAGGAAGAATACTTAACTCACGTCTGAGTTTGCCAGTTGATCCGCCGGAATCAGACATCGTCACAACTGCTGACAAATCCAGAGGAAAGTGTTTTAACCCCGTCAAAACTTGGTAAATCCCAGTCCCACCGCCTACTACAACAACCTTCTTTTTCCGCAAATTCTTAACCATCCGTATTGGAATTTTCACCCAAGCAACTTGTTTTGTCAACAATTACTTGACAAAGGCCACTAATATGATATAATTCCCCTATAGTGCCATTTTCACTGGTACTTCTTTTTTGTATGGCAAACACGCTTACATTAAGTCAAAAGGCAGTAGTTTCCACCTTGACCATATTGGTTATTCTTCCAACTGCTGTCAGTTTTACTGCCAAGTCAGCAAGTGCTTTTGCGATGCCTGGAAAAATATCAATCATTCTACCGGCAATGCCGATCGTGTCACCTGTTCCGGTCACTGCTCCGGAGCCTGTTACACCACCCAATCCAGTAACTCCTCCAAGTCCTGTTGCACCACCCGTGCCTGTAACACCACCAGTTCCAGTAACCCCTCCAATTACCAGAATCTTGCCCATTAAAAAATTACCTACAATCAAAGTTCCACCAATAAGGCGCATTATACCCATCAGAAAGCTCCCAATTAGGTTGCCCGCGCGACCCCGAATTTCCTTGCCTCCAATTCGAGTACCACAACCTCCAGTGATAATCAAAAGAGAAGTTATTAAAAGGCCTATTATCAAGTTCCCAGCTGTAAAAATGCCAACCATTAAACTCCCCAGTTGGCAACAGTATAGATTGCTACTTCCCCAACTTAAGAACTCGTTAAATTCGTTAAATTAACTCCACTTTTTAGATATTTTTAACCTCAAATGGTAGAATATGCAACATGACTGCAGAAAGAAGAACAGGGCAAGAATACAAACCTTCTGTAAAAACCAGGCTTTTGCTTGCGTTTGAAGATTGGCTAATAAGACGTGCAGGAAGTCAAAATCGCCCAGAGACCAAAAAAGATCCAAAGAAATGGCTTTATATTGCTGTATTAACAGTCGGCTTACCTGCTTTCACAGCAGGTAGTATTGAAATCTTCAAACCAGGAGCCGTAAACAACGGTATTGCTGATATCAATCGGTTGCTTGGACACGAAACAGAATGTGGTCCGGACAAACCTTTAGCAGCTGGAAACTCCATGTCAATTGACCGACGGTATTATGTTTTTAATAATGTTCAAGGGTTAACTATTCAAGTTAACAGTTGTGCTATCAAAAATTTACTTGATTCACAAAAAGTAAAAATTGAACTTCCAGGAGAAGAAATTGCAGTCATTACACTTTCTCCGCAATTTGTGTCAGAAAACCCTGATGCCTTTAATAATTACTTCCGCTCGACAATTTCCCCAAGAATAAGAGAGCATCATGGAGAAGGAAAAGAAGGTAATTTTATAGGGATAAACGTCGTGAAGTACATTGCGAACACCTATGGATTGAGTAAAGATTTAAATACAAGCCGAGTTAAACTTGGACAATCTCTTTCTCTCGAATGGACACTTCAGTTGAAAAAAACAGTTCTTAAATTGCAAGGCAAAAAAGCGGTTGATTACTTAACAGAACAGGAAATGAACGAGGTTTTAGCAAACCGACCAATTGACGTAGTCGGCGTTACACCACAACTTATTTCTCAATCAATCACCCGTTATGGTGCTCCCGCCGAAGCCAAAGTTGGACAAGTAGAAGCCATGTTGCAAGAGGGCAGCTTGATTGTTCTTGAAAAAGAAGCAATTTACAATGCTACACCTGGCTTTACAGGAATTATCGCCCTTGATATATTGCAAGAAAGATTGAGAGACCGAGATTATGCGCCAGACGCGCCCGACAACGCAAGGCTTATCACAGTTCTTTTGCCCTCAAGATCTGACAATCCAGCAGAATTTTATAAAGCACAAGCTGAATTTAAAGAAAAGAAACTACCTGAGATCATGGCAAAGTTTCCCGGCTTAACAGCTCAAGTTAACCCTATTCCAATGGGAGATTTTATAAAAAGTGCATACCAGGAAACAACAAAAGGACAACTAAAAGAAGCAAGATACGGAGAAGTTGAATACGATTTAACAAAAGCCTTCTTTTCAGTGAGGAAAAATTACGGAACTGAGGTCTTAGCACGTGCTTACAACGAAAGAATTTTTCAAGTGTTTTCAATTAATGATGAATTAATTAATTCTTTCAAGAACTGATTTCTTCCAGGAGTTTTCGCCTTACAAACTGTTTCCAAAGCCTAATCAAATCATCTGAAGCTTTCATTTCTTGTGCAGTTGGAACCCTTCCCTCTCTTGCCCAAGGACATTTTTTATTTCTCCAACTTACTTGTTGTTCTGGGCTTAATGTGTGCCACTTGATTGCAGCAGTTGATCCTAAAAATTCATCAAGATTTGCAAGTTCCAAACGAGAAAAAGCATTTTGCTCAACATATGCGTTTATAATAATGTCCTGTTCTTGTGGAAACTCGTTAATCAACATCATGGCCTGTTGTTTGTCTGGACGCAATGTCACTACATATTTAACAACTTGTTTTCTTGCCCGATCAACTTTTTCATCAAGCTCCCGAAGCTCGACTTTTCCTTCAACAATTCTGTCTGAGTGCTCCTCGTAACCCTTTGCAGCAACCCCCACTCTTTTATCAGCTTCAATGACTGCATCCATGTGGGATTTAAGTGCAGGGTGAAGTTTGGCAGGCTCACCGACAAAGTGATAGATTAAGCCTTTAAAAGGTCGGGTGTAGAATGGCAATTTTGCATCCGACAACAACACTCTAATCCTACCTTTTATTATTTCTTCTCTTTCTGGAAAAATGTCGTCTTGTCGCCGAGACAACAATGCTCTGGTTACTGTAAGCCTGGCTTCTGTTTGAACTACAACTTCTCGAGCTTCCAAAACTTGAACTAATTTTTGTTTTGAAATTGCCTCAAGCTCTTTAATAAAAGATTCCAAACCTTCCCACGCCGAACGTGCATCCACCCACGAAGCCAGTACCTCATTTAACCTTTCCTGGGTTTTTTGTTCTACTGAAATTCCAATCCTTTGAGACAACTCGGATATGCTTTCAGCTACTCTGGGTTTTTCGCGTTCCTGCGCCATAAGCACAAATTGTAGCGCGAAGTCGTGCTAAATTCAATGAAGCTAATAAGATTGGGCAAAAAGCCAACGGTGCTTTGCAGGTTTTCCACAATAAATGCACTTCCCGTCTTCTTCTTTTGCGTCCAGTGGAACAAACCGAGTTGACGCTTTAGTTTCTTCTTTTATTTTCTTCTCGCACTCAGCACCTTCACACCAAAAAGCCAAAACAAAGCCGCGTGTTGTGTTCATGATTTGCTTAAATTCATCATAATTTTCGGCCATTCGGGTATTTTCTTTAACAAATTTTTCGGACCTCTCGAGTAGACCTTGTTGAATACTCTCCAAAACTTCATCAACTTTTGTTTTCAAGTCACCCAAAAATACTGTAATTTTTTCACCTGTATCGCGCCTTGCAAGTGTTACTTCCCTCTTTTCCTGTTCTCGGATGCCCACTTCAACTCTCAAAGGAACTCCTTTAAGTTCCCACTGATTAAACTTCCAACCAACTGTGTTTTGAGAATCGTCAACTTTTATTTTTAAGCCTTTCAGCTTGATTGTAATTTCAGTCGTATAATCTTTAATTCCGTTGGGCTCCTTTGGAGAAACTGGGATAATGACAACTTGGATAGGTGCAACTTTTGGAGGTAGAACTAAGCCATTATCGTCCCCATGCACAAGAACAAGTCCCCCCAACGACCTCCAGGAAAAACCCCATGACGTTTGAAAAACATATTTGCTCTCACCTTTTTCATCTTGAAATTTAATATCAAATGCTTTTGAAAAATTATCGCCCAAATTGTGTGATGTTGCAGCCTGAAGCGCGCGTCCATCAGGCATCAAAAGTTCTACAGTATAAGTTTTTTGCGCTCCAGCAAATTTCTCTGCGTTACTTTTGACACCAACCAAAGCATAAATCGCAAAGTTTTCTTGGTAGAAATCTTTATACCATCCAAGTCCTTTTCGCGCCATTTCGTCTGCTTCTTTTTCAGTTGCATGAGCAGTATGTCCTTCTTGCCACAAAAACTCAGATGTTCTCATGAAAAGATACGTCCTCTTCTCCCAACGAACCACACTATTCCATTGGTTAATTTTTAGAGGAAGATCGCGATATGAATGAATCCAGCGGGAGTAAGCCTCATACATTATCGTCTCTGAAGTAGGCCGAATGACCAGAGGCTCTGCTAGTTTTTCCCCACCTCCAATAGTTACAATAGCAAGTTCAGGAGAAAAACCTTCAACGTGCTCTTTTTCTTTTTGCAAAAGTTTGGAAGGAATAAACATTGGAAAGTATGCGTTCTCAACTCCATCCTCTTTAAATTTGGGATCAAGTCCATCAATAACTGCTTCCCATATTGCATATCCGTAGGGACGCAAAATCATAGTCCCTTTTGCAGGACCATAATCAGCAAGCTCAGCCTTTAGCACAATATCGTTGTACCACTGCGAGATATTTTCAGACTTTTTAGTAATTTCTCTTTTTTCAAAATTCATGTCACTTTACTATACTCCCCAAAGGCACTTCTTTCAAAGTTGTCAGTACTACCCATCGGCTATCCTCGTTGCTTCCATCATCCGATCCCAAAGTTAAAACTTCAGAAGTAAATGGGCTAATTTGTTTTGGTGCAAAGTTAACCACACAGATGTTTGGTTTTTGACAATTTGAGCGCTCGATTGCTTTGTTCCAATCTCAGGACATAAATCGATTAGCAATTTATACGCAGGTTTGCGAGCCTCTGAAAAATCCTCAACTTTAATAATTTTTCCAACTCCAATATCAACTTTCTCAAAATCTTCAAATGTAACTTGTTGTTTAATCATATATTTCTTCTGGTTGGCCCTAAGTTTACCATTAAAAAACCTCGCCTTTACACACTAGTCAAAAAGACTAATATGCAAGGGCGAGGTTTTCTCGCGTACCACCTTGCTTTGTCATTTTGTCGCTAATATAACCTTGCTAACTGGCCCAATGGACCATTTTGATTAAATATTATCATGAGCAGTATTTTCTGTCAAACAATGTAGTATACAGTCAATTCTGCACGTGCGTTAACGACTGTAAAGTTTACCCCTACTTTATCAACACTCCATCTTATCTTTAATATTGAAAAATGCTTCCTGGGCCTTATCTCCCAACCACCATTCAGGCAATATTTGGAAAGGCAATTGTGGATCGTCTTCCAAGATCGATAAATACAAAAATTTTAATTGAGATGTTAAACAATATCCTTTTAACGCTTTCTCAATAAAATCTTCATATCGACTATTCAAATTAGATAATTTATAAACTCTATCTATCAGTTCATTTACGTCCATTTCACCTACTGAACCATCTTTTCCAAGTTGGGAAACTAAAACCATACCTTGCAAACCCCTTTCTTTAATATACTCCCGAATAATTTGAGTTGGATTATAAGGAGTAATCCACAGACTCTCTTGTAATAGACCACACCCGATCTTCTTTAGGTATTCTCTTAGTTTATCTCTATCTCTGTTTCGCTTTGTTGGAATGTCATATGTAACAAGATAGAATTTACCGTCCCAAGTGCGCGACTTCCTATATATGGGCATCATAGATCGTATCTTCTCTACGCCTTCCTTTGTTATCCTTGTTGGTTCTAAAAGGGAGTTTTTGGCAGTTTCGATCAAACCTTTTCGCCGAAGCTGGCGTAATGCTCGTTTAATACTTTCGTAGTTTACCTCAGATAACTCATTCCAAGCGTTTTCGGCAGCTTTTTCCGCACCCTTCATGTTCCTTGCTTGGTAAGATTCAAATCCGTAGTAGATTAAAAGGAGTGTCAAGTCAGTAAAAGTAGAAACAAAACCTTCGGTAACCTTAAACACCTTTGAAGAAGACATGCAGTCCATTACAGCACGTGCGGAATTGACTGTCAATGTGAGAGTAAGTTTAATGTACTTTTGTGTACAAAGAAAGTTCGAAGGTTAACAAGCCTGATAAGAGTTGCTACTCAAGTCCTGGGAGTTTGAAGCCGCCGAGAATCCGGCTTAAATCTTGCAAAGTTACGAGGATTAAAAGCAACAGTAACAAAATCATCCCAACAGCATGTGCTGCTTTTTCAAATACGGGAAGCACTTTTCTTCCAAAAAACGCTTCAACAATGATAAAAAGTAGCCTTCCGCCGTCCAATGCGGGGATTGGCAAAATGTTTAATACTGCCAAATTGACCGACAAAATACCGATTAGGGAAATAAGTGGCAAAAGCCCTTCTTTTGCAACAGATCCTGTGATTTGGAAAATTCCAATTGGCCCCGCAATCCCTTCAGGTTTTTGTCCTTGAATCACCTGGCTTACAACAGTTGCAAGTCCTCCCACAGTCGTTTGCACCCAAAAAACTGCTTCTTTCACACCTTCACGTATAGAAACAAATGGCCTTTTGTAAAGCGGAGGTTTAACAAACTCTTTACTTGAGAAAGTAACCCCTAGTGCCCCTTCGCCAACGGGCGGATTTTCTCTTGGAACAGTAGAAACTTTCTGTGTTTCCTGGTTACTTTTAAGCAGAGTTAGCTCAACTTCTTTACCCCTTTTTGTCCCCACCTCTTGAATAAATTCATCAGAGTTTACAACTTGCTTACCGTCAACTGCTACAATGACGTCACCATTTTGAATATCAGCCGCTTCCGCAGGAGACCCAGTAGCAACAGCATTCACTTTTACTCTTCCAGTTTCTTGCGGAACACCTGAGTGCCAAGAAATAATACTGAAGGCCAAAATGCTCAGTAGAAAATTCATTAAAACACCTGCAACAACTACCAAAAAACGGGTAAATTTTCCTTGAAAAAAGTAGGCTCGTTCTTTATCTTCCGCGACTGCCTCGTCCTCACCATGTAACCGAACAAACCCGCCCACAGGAAGTGCGTTGATGGAATATATCGTCTCGCCGATCTTCTTTCCCCAAACTC
This sequence comes from Candidatus Blackburnbacteria bacterium RIFCSPLOWO2_01_FULL_40_20, assembly GCA_001816475.1. GTDB lineage: Bacteria > Patescibacteriota > Microgenomatia > UBA8517 > UBA10165 > UBA10165. The sequence goes on along the minus strand of MHCC01000015.1, from coordinate 9,215 downwards.
TTGGCGGAAATCCAAAACCAAATTCGTCAACTCTAATTCCTGCTCTACGAGCAGCTAGAAAATGTCCAAGCTCGTGGACAAAAACCAATATTGATAGAACTATGATAAAGATAAGTAATGTCATAAAAACTGAGGGATAATACTAATTTTTAGTTTGAGATTATAAGTTTTTAATGAATTTTCAATTTGAAAATTGTAAATTGAAAATTTTTAAAGGGTTCTTAGCTCCTTTTCCTTAGCTTTCCCTAATTCTTCTATTCTTTCAATGTATTTGTCCGTCGTCTCCTGAAGCTTTTTTTCTTGTAAAACCTGTTGGTCTTCTGTTATATCGTTTGAATCAGCGGCTTTTCTAATATCATGCATCCCGTCTTGCCTGGCTTGTCTTACCATAACGCGGCTCCCCTCAAGTTTTTGGTGTAATAGTTTAACGTATTTTTCCCGATCTTCCGAAGTCATAGGTGACAAACTTATCCTAATTGCGTCGCTTGTGATTACCGGATTTATGCCTATGTTTGCCCTCTCAATACCTTTTCTTATTTCGCCGACAACAGATTTATCCCAAGGGGTTATAAGTACTGTTTGAGGATCTGGAACTGTGATTGAAGCAAGCTCAACCACCCTAAGCTTGGAAGTTCCGCCATATGCATCAATAATTATATCTTCGACCAGTGAAGGAGTTGCACGTCCCGTTCTTATTGATCCTATATCCGCTCGGAATAATTCCAAGACTTGTTCCATCCGATCTTTAACTTGCGTTTCATCCATACAACTTCAGTATATCAGACTTCCAATCTTTTGAACTCTCTTATCTGCATGTTCTCACCTGTTTTTGCAATTACTTCTTTGATTAAAGTTTCAATAGTTTTTCCAGATTCTCTAATGTAGTCTTGCGAAAGAAGCTCTTCAACGCTTTCGGGATTCATGGACGCAACTTGCATTGCAATTTCCCGACCCAAGTTTTGGAACTCATCAGTTCTTGCAACAAAATCTGTTTCGCAAAGAACTATTACTTGTGCACCAACAGTTCCTGAGTGATGAATATATGAGAATACTCGTCCAGCCTTGGTCTCTCGTGCCGCTTTCTTGTCCGCTTGGGCAAATCCAGACTTTTTCAAAATCTCTTTTGCCTTTGTTTCGTCTCCACCAGCCTCTTCCAAAGCTCGCTTGATGTCGTGAATCGGAGCTGCAGTCTCATCTCGAAGTTTTTTAATTTTATCTATCATATATTTTTCAAATATATTTGAACATTAAATTGTATTTTTGATTTTTGATTTTTTAACTTTGACTTTATCTTTCTTAGACTCTTTATCTTTATCCCTACCCCTGCCTTGTCCTTCCTCAATCGACTCTTTAGCAAATTCTACCAAAAGTTCAACACTTCGCGCAGCATCGTCATTTGCAGGAATTGGATATTCAATAATTGTTGGGTCGGCGTTTGTATCAACTATTCCAACAACTGGAATTCCAAGCATGTTTGCCTCATGAACTGCTAAACGCTCTTCGTGGGTATCAACAACAAACATTAAGTCAGGAAGTTTTTTAAGCGTTTCAACGCCACCCAATATCCGTTCAAGGCGCGCAATTTCTTTGTCAATTAAAATTCTTTCCTTCTTTGTGTGCGAATCGAATTCTCCTGCGGCCATACCCTTGCGCAAATCCTCAAGCTTCTTAACAGACCTTCTAATTTGCTCAAAGTTTGTCAACATTCCACCAAGCCAGCGATTAGTAACGTATGGCATACCAACAGCTTTTGCAGCCTCAGTTACAAAGTCTTTAGCTTGACGCTTTGTACCGACAAACAAAACCACGCCACCGGAGGCAACAACTTTTTTAACTGCATCACAAGCGACAAGAAGAGATTCTCGAGTTTTAGCCAAATCAAAAATATGAACGCCGTTATGGGACGCGTAAATATATGGAGCCATTTTAGGGTTCCAACGCCTAGTTTGATGCCCAAAATGAGCACCAGCTTCCAATAATTGTTCTAAAGTTACTTGCATATTGAAAAAGCTCCTTGTTCCTCCATTCGACCGGGGTTTTTAAGACCTCAGGAGCTGTTTCCCTCGCGCTTTACCCTTCCGAAGCTTTGGCGAAGGAGGGCCGCATGTGTGTATTGAATATAGTATAACAAAGCTGATACTTGAAAGCAAGATTTACTTTATGTATGCTTTGTTTGATGGCTGCTATTACTCAAACTTGTAATAAGTGTCAAAAGCAGTTTTTAATAATTGACCCCGAGCAACAATTCTTGAAGGAAAAAGGTCTCCCTCTCCCTCTAGAGTGTCCGTATTGCAGGCAAGAAAGAAGACTTGAATTGCGAGGCAAGCGACAACTTTTCAAAACTACTTGTCAAAAATGTGGAAAAAACATCGTGGTTTCGTACGATCCTCAAAAAGTAACGAACATGATTCTTTGCCGTGAGGATTATGAGAAGCATACTGCTGAAAATGATCCGATAATTGCAGACCCGCTCCCCGAAACAACAGTCGTAGCGCCACAAAATCAACCGACAGAAAATACGGCATGACAGCAGAAGAATTTCTTAACGAGCTTAATAGGCTAATTGCCTTAAGACCACGAATTCCATCCCAAATTTTGCACTCTGAAGGAACTGAGTGGGGCAACAACGTTTACTACTCCAAAAACCTTTATTGGGCCTTTGAAACAATAAAAACGGTAGACTCTGCGTACATTTACGATTCTTCCCTTATGGTTAAGTGTTTCGATTGCGATTATAGTTCCGAGTCGGAATTGTCATACGAATGCAACGATGCACTAAAGTGCTACAACTGTGAATATATCGATAATTGTGCAAACATGAGGGACGCAAGTTTTTGCTGCCGAAGTTCCAACTGCCATGATGTGTTTGGTTGTACAAACCTAAAAAATAAATCTTTTTGCATATTTAACAGACAGCTATCAGAAGCAGACTATCGCCGTTTACTACCCCAATACAAAGCTTTGCCAAAGGGTAGAGTTTTTGAAATTCTTGATGAGTTAAAAAAGTTATATCCATACACTCAAACTAACGAGCTGGACAATGTTAATTCAAGTTACGGAAATTACTTTTACAGAAATAAGAACAGCTATCTTCTTTTTGATGCTTTAGGCAATGAAGACTCGAGTTACATGTTTGATGCTTATCACAGCAAAACTTGCTTTGACATAACCCAGTCAAGCGAAAATCAATTGTCTTACGAAGTAACTGACTCGGCAAGCTTATTTAATTGTCACCACATGGTGTGGTGTGCATACTGTCAAGATAGTGCATACCTTTTTGATTGCTCAAATGTAAGCCATTGCTTGGGGTGTGTTGGCATAAACCGAAAAGATGAATATTGTATATTAAACAGGAAATTTTCAAAAGAAGAATACGAACGAATAAGTAAAGAAATTTTAGCAGACTTAGCATCAAAAAACCTCGGTTGGGCTAACTTGGTATATTAAGAACTACTTAGCATTCTTGTAATTTTTGCTCTAAAGAGTATATTGAAATTATGCTAACAAAAAGAGACTTGGCTCAAATCACCAAAATAATACATAGCGAAACTAGAACAATAGTCATCTCTGAAACAAGAAAGATCGTTGCATCTGAAACAAGAAAGATCGTTGCATCTGAAACAAGAAAGATCGTTGCATCTGAAACAAGAAAGATAGTTGCATCTGAAACAAGAAAGATAGTTCAAGAAGAAACTAAGAAAATAGTTCAAGAAGAAACACGTGCCATCGTCAAAGAAGAACTGTCACCCATCAATAACAGACTCATAAAAGTAGAATCAAAGGTTGATAAGTTGCAAAAGGGTCAAGTTAGAATCGAGAAAAAATTTGATAAACTTTTTATTTCACTTGACAACTACTACGCTCCCCGGGTGAAAAGAATCGAGGATTATCTAAGCCTTCCGCCACTTTCACCATCCAAATAATTTCAAATAATCGGCTCTGGAAAATCAGACGCAGAAGTAGCAACAGATTGCGTAGCATTTGTCCACTTTTCTATTTCTCGCTCTACTTCGGTTCTATTTCGCCCGTACTTCATTCGTGAAAAATCCAAAATTTGATTTGAATAATCTCGCTCTGGCTTCTGTAAATTTATGGTTTTTGCAGAAAAAGGTGGGGTTACTTTCCCGTCTACTAGAAGTTTTACATACATTTCCCGTTTATTTAAATTGATCAAATCTTCAGGTGCAAAAACTGCCAACAACTCGCGTGTTAAGTAGTTTGCATCATCACCCCCAACCGCAAAAGAAACCAAAGACCCAACATTTCCAAATGCTGTTGCTTTAACGTCTTGCGGAAGTTGGGCAATATATTGGTGGGCGATCGTTAAATTTAGATGATACTTTCGGGCTTCTGACAAGATACTTGAAAATGCCTCATTTGCAAAATTTTGAAATTCGTCAACATAAAAATAAAAGTCTCGCCTTTCTTCCTCTCTCATTTTCGACCGTGCAAGCGCGGCTTGTTGAATTTTCGTAATAAACATCGATCCGAGTAACGATGTGTTATCCTCTCCAAGTTTTCCTTTTGATAAATTGATAAGTACAATTTTTCCTTCATTCATAAACTTTTCAAAGTCCAAGGCGTTTCTCGTTTGTCCAACCATGTTGCGAATTACTGGATTTGAAATAAACTGACCAACTTTATTTAAGATTGGCACAACTGCGTCATTAGCGTATCTCTCGTTCCAAGATCCGAATTCGTTTGTCCAAAAACTTTTAACAACCGGGTCTTGAATTTGCATAATCACGCGTTGTCTAAACTTCGTATCAGACAACATTCGCTCAATTCCTAAAACATTTGAGTCGGGGGTATCAAGAAGTGCAAGAGTGACGTATCGAATTAAATGTTCCATTCTGGGGTTCCAAGTCGCCTCAAAAAGCTTTTTGAAAATTGCCACAAAAAAGCTTGACAGCCTGTGTTTTGTTTCTTGTTCTTGCAGGGGCTCTAGGGGGTTAAAACCAACAGGGAAATCACGATCCCCAGGGTTTACATAAATAACATCTTCCATGCGCGATTTTGGAACATATTTTAAAAGCTCATCAACAGAATCTCCGTGTGGATCCAAGAAACAACACCCGTCACCATTTAGAATATCTGAAACGCACAAAAGCTCCATCAATTTACTTTTCCCAACTCCCGTTTTCCCAACCACGTACATGTGTTGCCGCCTGTCTGCTCTTTTAATCCCGAAAACTTTTTCTTCATTTCTGTAATTTGTCACTCCAAAAAATGAAACTTCTTTCGGATCAACTTCTCCTTCGCGAGGAAGGTATTCTGGGGCTGGTGATCTTTTTGATGTGGTATTTGCCACGTTTGAAGCTGCAGTACCTTTGTAGGGTAAGAAATGATAAACAGTTGCAATTTCCCTTGGCGTCCAAAGATCACCTGAATCAAAAACTCTGGCTCGAAAAGCTTCGTCAATATATTTTAAAAATAGAGATTTTTTAACTTTCAATTCATTTGCACCTTTTGTTGATTTAAAAAGCGCACACAAAGCTTTTAACTTTTCATTTGCACTTTTTTTGTCTTGTGAGACATGAATAATTCTTAATACACCTTCATACAGATCGTCTGTTAGTTTTAGATACGACGGCGTGGGTTTGTTATCTGAATCATATTTTGGTCCAAAAAACAAAAAGTGCATGTATCGCAAACCTCTATCCCAAAACCTTGAGCCAATCCGCCTTAACGACAATTGGATATAAACTCTGTCTTGCCCTTCTGTTTTTGAAAGCATTGCCCAAACTTGTTTTAAAAGATTCTCTTCAGATTCTCTGTAAGTTGAAAAAGGGTGAACGCTAAGTTTTCTGAATCTTAACTCAGCTTGCGCCGAGTCTTGTCCAAACTCACTTAAATATTCTTGTGATTCCTCAATTTCAGCCTCCGGGTATTGGGCAAAAAGTTGAGACTCAACAACACTTTTTAAGTTGGCAGGAATTACAACATAAAATCTTAAAAACTGATTTATTGAAACAATTTCAAAATTTATTGAAGTGTTACTTGAGAGTATGTGGTGCAAAGATCTGATGAGTACTTCCATCTCTTCTTCTTTTCCTTCGTTTTTTGAAGGCATTCTAATCAAAAGGCGTACCCACGTGTCATGGGCAAGATTTTCTTTTACTTCTTTATCAAATTTAAATTTCTTAATTACTTTAAGGATAATAAACGGCGAAGTAACGATCGTGAGGAGTAAAACAAAATACAACAACAGACTGTTTAGTAAAGCCTCCATACTTTTAGTATAAACTCCACTTACTTGAGTTTGCAAACTCAAGTAAGTGATTTTGAACCCAAAATGCTTTTGATGAAGTTGTATCGATGTATTTTGGGTATAGCTAATAATAAAATTATTACAAACACCCCGCAAAAATTAACCTTTTGAAACTGCAAGAACTGTGTTTTCCAGAAGTGAAACAACTGTAACTGGCCCTATCCCGCCAGGAACTGGAGTTATAAAAGAAGCAACGCGCGAAACTTCTTCAAAATTAACATCACCTTTTGGCGCACCAACATCAATTACTACTGCGCCTTTTTTAACCATGTCGCCTTTGATAAGATTTGGAACTCCTGTTGCGCTAACCAACAAATCTGCTTGAATAGTGGCTTTGGCCAAGTTTCGTGTGTTAACATCGCACTCTAAAACCTTAACACCTTTTTGTTTTAAATCACGAACGACCGGTCTCCCTACCATTCCGGATGCGCCGACAACACAAGCGACAATATCATCCCAATGTTTGTCCAAGTAACCCATGTTTTGTGCCGCTTTAACCGAATGAAGAATTGCCTTTGCTGTTGCCGGAAGAAATCGACTGTCTTCGCGCAAACCATCTACATCTTTTTCACTGTTAATAGACTTTAATATCTCATCCTTGTTTTGAACGAGTTCGTCGATAAGAGGCAACTGAACCATAATTCCATTCACTGATGTATCCTCATTAAGTCCTTCAATCAAATGAAGTAGCATTTCCTTTGTTGCCATTTGTAACTCAATCAACTGAAACACTATCCCAATACGTTCCGCTGCTTTTTCCTTTAAATTCACATATATTTTAGAAGCTTCGTTATTTCCAACAATAATAACTGCCAACTTTACGGCTACACCTTTAAGGTGTAGCCTCGAAACTTTAATACGCAGTTCTTCTTCTTTTTTTTGTGCAAACTTCTTACCATTAAAAACGTGAACCATATGATAATCGCATTCCTTTCTACACTAGCACCAACTTGACATTATGTACAGAATTATGTAATATGTCAATATATGACAAAAACATTGCCGATTACAAAAGCACGAGAAAATCTTGCGACTCTCGTTGAAAAAGCCAGCAAGCAACTGGATGAATACATTATAACCGTTAACGGTTCTCCTGCTGCAATTTTAATGTCAGTTGAAGAATACGAATCCTGGAAAGAAACTATGGAAATTATGGCAGATCCGGGACTCATGAAAGCAATTAAGCAAGGTGAAAAAGACTTCAAGGAAGGAAAATTTGTTACTTTCGAAGAACTTAAAAAAGAATTGAAACTTGAATAATCTCCATGTATAAACTGCTTATTTCTTCAAAAGCTAATAGAGAGATTAGAAAAATTTCAAGGTTACACAAAGAAGCAATTATTAATGCACTTTATGAGTTAAAACAAAACCCGCTCGAGGGAAAGCCTTTGACCAAAGAACTTACAGGAAGACTTTCCTACAGAGTTGGTTTTTACAGAATTATTTATACGGTGAATAGAAAAGATCAAATTGTGCGTATCGTTACCGCTGGCCACCGCGCAACAATTTACAATTAACGTGTTGGAAATTTGGAGCAAAGAGATTTAACCTCTTGAGCAACTTCTAACAAGAATTTATCATCTTTAATTCTTGCTCGGAACTCTTGTAAAAACTTTGATCTTTCTTCTTGCATGCTTGGTAATTTTTCGTCTTTTACGTGATCAATTACTGCCAAAATCCACTCAGCGATTTTTTCCATTTCACTCTTACCCATTCCGCGTGTTGTAACTGCCGGTGTCCCGATACGCAAGCCTGACGGATAAAATGGAGAAGTGTCTCCCGGCACACTGTTTCTATTGGTCACAATTCCTGCAACCTCCAAAGCTTCGGCAACGACATTCCCAGATAAATTTTGCGGTCGCAAATCAATTAATATCAAGTGTGATTCAGTGCTACCACCGACTAACGTCAATTTGTCCTTCGGTTCGCTTCGCTCACTCAGGACCGCAGCCAAGGCCTTGGCATTTTCGATAACTTGCCTACCATATTCTTTAAACTCCGGTTGCTCTGCCTCATACAAACATTGTGCAATCGCCGCAGTCACATTGTCATGTGGCCCACCCTGCATTCCCGGAAAAACCGCCCGATCAATTTTCTTTGCCAGTTCTTTATCTTTATCGTGAAGCGACAAGCTTTGCTTATCTATACCTTTATCAGTAGCCATTATAATTGCCCCCCTTGGACCCCTTAAAGTTTTGTGGGTAGTAGTTGTTATGACGTGGGCATATTTAACGGGAGTTGGGTAAACTCCTGCGACAATTAACCCTGCGACATGGGAAATATCTGCAACAAACCATGCCCCAATTGAATCTGCAATCTCGCCAAATTTTTTCCAATCAAGAATAAGCGGGTAGGCGGTAGTGCCAATAATCATCAACTTCGGCTTTTCTTTCTTTGCCAACTCCAATACTTTTTCATAATCAATTCGCCCGTCTTCTTCAACTCCAAATTGAACCGAATTAAAGTATTTTCCGGAAAATGTAATGTTCGGATGCCCGTGGGTTAGGTGACCTCCTGATGACAAACCCATACCCATTACAGTC
>MHCC01000015.1:0-380 GCA_001816475.1 Candidatus Blackburnbacteria bacterium RIFCSPLOWO2_01_FULL_40_20 | reverse complement strand
ACAGTCTCGCCTGGCTCAAGTAAAGCTAAAAATACTTCAGAATTCGCAGGCGAGCCGGAATACGGCTGGACATTCGCGTGGGGTACTCCAAATAATTTTTTTGCCTTCTCAATTGCCAAATTCTCAGCCTCATCAACAATTTTATTCCCTTGATAATAACGTCTTCCCGGGTACCCTTCTGAATACTTATTTGTAAAAACACTACCAAGAAGCTTGAGAACTTCCGGTGAAGCATAGTTTTCGCTCGGAATCAAAGTTATTGTTTCCTGCTGACGTTTTTCTTCAACTTCCAAAAGCTGCTGGATTTTTTCTTCGACCATGAAGTAATTATATATTCTTAACCTTAAATTTTCACTTTAAACTCCAACCAATCTTTCTTT
>MHCC01000014.1 GCA_001816475.1 Candidatus Blackburnbacteria bacterium RIFCSPLOWO2_01_FULL_40_20 | reverse complement strand
ACGCATTTTCTGCCGTCGTGCTTTTATTCGGTATCTTTTCTATTTGGATTGGTGTAATTTTTTACGCTTTGAGCCGGAAATAATAGATCGAAAAAATACATTTTTTGACGGCGGCGCGCCAGTTTCACTGGCACGAAATTCGGTGGCGGCGGGGCGGAGCATCAGTTCCGTTCAAAATGAGTTCGGATTTCGTCAAATAAACGCACCAATCTTCCTCTTCGCACCGCCCGCCCTTGGCTTGCTACTTGTCTTGATCTTTGTTTTCTTCCGGACGCACTACCTCTTTTTCGTATTCTGGACGGTAGTCCGGTCTTGGTGCGCCGTTTGGCAAGAATACATGTTCGGGATTGACCACGACAGTGCAAGCCTTAGGATCGATTGTTGCCTTCGCCACCATTTCCTCCCAATTCGAGTGATTGTAACAAAAAGCGTCAATACTGTATTAAGTTGTTAAATTGCTCGAAGCCCCTTTTCGCAACTGCCTTGCTTGATCTGAGCGTTGTCTGTATTCAGCGTGATTTATAGCGCCCATGGCGCGTTGGACCCTTAGCCTATGAATAAATTCATCTATTTTCCGTTGAAAACTACCCTTTTTCTCCTGTATTTGACGGGGTCGCGCTTCATCCGTGTTTGTTCTTCCAAGAGCTTCTCTGGCAGTTGGATCTTGCCATTGAGTGTAATATTTTCTTTCTTTCATATTTTTGATAACAAAAAAACCTCTCTGGTGAGAGGTTTTGTTTTTTTATTTATGGGTTTTTATTAAATCATCTTTCTCTCACCACATTATTTTCTCCCCTAAGGAGGTTAATAATGACGATGAGTGAAAGATTTCTAAACATTTGTAACTTAAGTATAAAGATATTACAAATCTCTTGTCAAATGTGGTAATACCGTATCACGCCGTTCGGTTGAGCGGTTTGACAGTCCTGAGCTCACTGCCGAAGGAATCACGGCCGAAGCCTCCAAGGTGAGATATTGAATAAAGACAACCAGACAACGAGTTACCCTGCGGAGCGTTGCATGTAATCTTCTTGAGAGAGTAATCGTTTAGCACCAGACTTGCCAACTTGGCCCCAGAATGTCTTTTTCTTTGAAGCTCTTTGATTGGCTGCCTGCATCCAAACGGAAGCACTTTCTATGCTTTTGCGAAACGATCGGATAAATTCTCTGATTTTTTCAAAAAAGACAACATGGTAAATTCCGGGACTAACTGGTGCCTGCATTGCAGCTATTTGAGTTTCTCGGGCTAACCCTTCTGTCGATTTGGAGAGTTGGACAACTTCTTGGGTTAAAGCATGTAATTCAACCCTCAACTCTTGTCCTTTTTGGGAGATTATTACCGACTCTTCTTCTCGAAGTCTTTTTTCATGAGCAAGTTTGCCTTTAAGAATTTTATTTTCTTCCCGTTCCTCTTCAAGAAGCAATTGGATATCCAAACTTTCGCCGGGGTTTATGTTGCCAGATGCTTTTACAGAAGGTCGTTCGGCACCCCCGAAAATTTGTCGCATAATGTCGGAGGGTATTCCCTCAAAAATATCTTTTTTAAGAGTATTAGAAGCTTGACCGCCTATATCTCTGAAGGATTCAAGAAAATTGTCAGTACGCAGGGCACGTTTTTTTGAGTTGCCGGGTTTTCGTAATCCGCTACTAGATAATTTGTTTGACATGATATTACGGCTATGGGGTAGCAGGTTTACAACTTATTTTAGATCAACGAAACGAGACTGTCAAGCGCCTTTCTTCTTAGAAGCAAAGATTTGATATATCTTTTTTGTTCATCGCGTGGCCCTTCGACAGTTTTATCGCTGGTTGCGTTAAAACTTGCCTGAAAAATTTGGTTTATCTCGTCGTCTGTAATTGCAATTTTTTCTTCTTCTGCAATTTTATTTAATACAAGGAGTAATTTAATTGAATCGTTTGCTTGAAGTTCGTAGTCTTTTTTAACCTGATCAATGCTTTTTCCGGTTGAAGAGAGATACTGCTCAACTGTTAAACCTAATCGTTGGGTTTGATCGATTAATTGAGAAAGTCTATGACTTACTTCATCTTCAATTAAAGGTCTTGGTACATTTACTTTAGTTTCTTCAATCAAAGTTTTTATAACCAACTGTTCTTTTTCTTCTTTGCTGGGTTTTTTTGCTTTATCTGAGTCATTCGGACTTGAGCTCATGACCAAAGGGCCCGCCGAAGAGTCTTTTCCGGGGACCCAGATTGTATTTGAACTGGTCGCCGTGGAGATACTTTTTTTGTAATTTCCGAGCTCAACGTTTGGTAGCTCGCAAATTACTACACGGATACTCCAATCTTTATCGTCGTCTGTTGATAGTAACTCAAAACGAGGGCTTGTTATAGGTTGCAAGTTATGTTCTTTTAAAGCTTGCGTATAAGCTTTGGGGAGTACGTGTTCAAGAATTCCGTCAAAGATCTTTTGTTTATCGATGTGTTTGAGGGCAATGTCGGTTGGAGCTTTCCCCTTGCGGAAGCCGGGAATTTCTAATTTTTCAATTAAGTGAGCAAGCCCGACTTCTCGAGCCTTTTTTACATTTTCCTGGGGGATCGTTAAAGTTACTTGAATTGTCCCATCCTCAAGTCGCGCAGTAGTCGATTTTGTGCCTTTTTCCTGGTCGTTTTGAGCTTTTTTAGCCGCCATGAGGCTAAGTATATCACAAATTAGGTGTGTTTTGGTCTAACCTTGGGTAAAAATTTCGTGAATTCCATCAGTCCAAGCTGTTTTTCAACTTTAATTTTGATTCCAACTTCATCTTTAGCGATTCTTTTGGCAGCAGAGTTAATTAATTCTCTTAAAAGCAATGTACCGCCTGGTAAGTGCCACATTCCTCTATATGGCTCTATATCTCGTTTTGTTAAAATGACGCCGTCTTTTGTTTGAATTATCAAATCTACACAAAACCTTGGAACTCTGGAATAAATTTGTTTATACTCTTCAAAAGGTAGTCTTTGTGGCTTGAATTTCATCCTTTGTGTTGAGTCTTAAAAGAGGAAGCGTTAAATCCTACCCGACTAAATTGAGGGCGAAAAGTTTTTCCTTTAAAATGGTCAGGAGTTCCGTAACCTAATTTTTTAGTTTGTTTGGTTTTTGAGTGGAATTTCATACTGGTTAATTATACCAGTTATACTCAAGTTCTAACAGTCAAGCAAGCTTCGCAACGAGCTTATCGAGGCCTATCGATCGTGAGCCCTTGATAAGGACAACAACGTCTTTTTTAAGGAACGGTTTTAGTAAATCGTATGAGTTTTCAGCTTTTGGAACCCAATATTTTGAGACCTCAGACTTTTTGTAAAACTCACTTACTACATTTTGTGCTAGGTTTCCTACTCCCAAGACATAGTTTATACCCAAACTGGAACAATACTTACCTAACTCCTTATGTATTTCTTTTTCGTTTTCTCCCAACTCTAGCATATCGCCCAACACTGCGACAGTTTGCTTTTTACCAGAAATTTCCCTCAAAGTTTCTAGAGCTTTCTTCGCAGCAGACGGGTTGCTGTTATATGTGTCATCAAGGATAACCGCACCACTTTTTAGATAGAGTAGGTTCATCCTATGTTCTGCAGGCTTTAACTTTTCTAAACCTCCCTTAATTTCTTGGACTGTTGCGCCGATGGCATATGCTCCAGCTACGGCTGCTAATGAATTTGAGACAAATTGTTTTCCTATGAAACTGAGATGTATTTCTTCTTTTGTGTGTCCAATTTGTAAAGTAAAAGAAGTTCCGTCGGAGCTAACTTTTTCGTCGGACGCGCTTACCTCTCCTCTTTCACCAAACCAAACCAATTGTGATTTTAATTTTGATGCAATTGATTTTAAGTGTTCATTTTCTTTGTTTAGAATTACAAAATCGTTGGAGTCTAAAGCTTTTACCAGTTTGGTTTTCTCCCTTGATACGCCTTCAACATCTTTAAAATATTCAGTGTGGGTTTGGTAAATATTTGTGATGATCCCGACGTTTGGTTTTACTAGCCATAGGTAAAAGTCCATATCACCTGGATATTCAACTCCCATTTCTAAAACTAAATATTTTGTTTTTCTGGTGCATTGCAAAATGGTGGTTGGTATATTAAAGGTTGGTGTTATGTTAGCATGTGAAAATACCGTTCTATTTTTTTGGTTTAAAATTGATGCGATCATATCTTTCGTGGAAGTTTTTCCAGCGCTTCCGGTTATCGCAATAACCGTCAAGCCAAAAAGTTTTTGCAAAAGCAAGACGTAGAGTTTTGCAATTCTTCTTTTTATGGGATGAATCAGCCAAGTTCTGAAATACAATCTTATTAATTTATATGTATTTTGAGGTCTTCGATCTTTACTAATAAAGATGTATTCTACCGAAAGGCCCGGGCCAAACCACCACTGAATTAGACTAGGCACTCTTTTTGATTTCATCAAGGTAAGGGCGGTGAGTTTTTTAGTTTAATAACCTCTTCTTTAAATTGCTTGCCGCGGTCCTTGTAGTCTTTGAACAAACCAAAGGATGCGCAAGCTGGCGAAAGTATTACAACGTCTCCTTCCTGGGCTATCTTCTTTGCAGCAGCTACAATTTCTTGCATTTTTGTAAGGCCTGTTTTAATTTCGCCTTTAAAGTTTACTTTCTTTAAGTCTTCTTCAATTTTTTTTGCTTCATCCCCTATTAAAATTACACCTCGAACATTACTATTTGAAATCTCTTCAGCCATTTTTGTAAAGTCGGCGCCCTTTGAAGATCCACCTAAAATTAAAATTATTGGTTTTGAAAAACTTCTAATAGCAGCAAGTGTTGGTTCAGGATTTGTTGCAAAAGAATCGTTGATAAACAAAACGTTATCAATTTCTGCAACGGTTTCCAGTCTGTGCTCTAATCCTTCAAACTTGCAAATTGCTTTCCAAGCAATGGTGGGATCAGTTCCTGCACGTGTGGACGCAATAAGTGCCGCCAGGGCATTATATTGGTTATGGGGACCGATTAATTTTAGCTCTTTAGCATTTCCCACTTTTTTGTTTTCGAGCCAAATATTGTTTTCTTTGTCTTTACAGGAAAAAACATCTTTCTCCAGTGAATAATAATAAACAGTTCCCGAGGTTTTTGTTCCCAATCTTCGTGAAGTGGGGTCGTCATAATTTAAAATCAGGGAGTTATTTTTTGTTTGATGGAGCCAAAGATTTTCTTTTGCTTTTTCGTACTCTTCTTGATCTTTGTGCCAATCCATGTGGTCTGTTGTTATGTTTGTAATCACAACAATTTTAGGGCTGATGGGAACATCAATTATTTGGAAAGACGAAAGTTCCAAAACTACCCAATCTACATTTTCAGTCTTTGGCAATAAAGAGAGCATTGGCTCGCCAATGTTTCCAGCCAACAATACTTTTTTTCCGGCGGACTCGAGTGCATGACTTATCAACGAAGACGTTGTACCTTTTCCTTTTGTTCCAGTTACTCCAATAATAGGAGCCTTTGAATTTTCAAAAAAGATAATTGTATTACTTGTGATCTTTGCACTATTTTTTTCTGCATCTAAAATTGCAGGTTGATATCTATAAAAACCCGGAGAGCGAACAACGATATCAAATCCCTCGATTCCGTTTTCTAAATAATTTTCACCAGTAATCCAAGTTATGTTCTTGTCGGCCCACTCGCCTTGCGCAATTTCTTCTTTCGCCTTTTTGTCAAAGACGGCAATATCCTCCCCTGCAAAATATTTTGCAGCGTCTTTTCCTTCAATTCCAAAACCAAGTATCGCAATTTTTTTGCTGGTTTTTTCCAAATTATTTTCCATCTCTAATCTTTGTTAAGTAGTCATCAAATTCTTTTAACCTGCGGGGCGAAATATATGTGTTTCCTCCGCCGATGCCGATTTGCCAGTGGTTCTTTGTTGGATCGTAGTCACTACCTCCTAAGATTAACAACCCCCTTTTTTTTATATCAGCAACAACATCGCTAAGTGCAACTCCATTTGGAGATTTGAGCGTACTTCCGTGCCACAACATGATTCCGTCAATTCCAATTTCTTGAAGTTTTTGCCAAATTTGCGGATCATAATTTTTCTCAGGTGAATAAAGTACTGCCCCTCCTGCTTCATGGATTGTCCTTATAAATTCACTTGCGCCTTTTTGGGGTGGTCTTGCGGATAAAAATCCTTCTTTTCCAGGAGCAAGAATAAGCGACCAGATTGCTTTTGCCTGAAGGTTTGTAATGTTAGGATATATTAATTTTTGTTCTTTTTCCGTTTTTTCCCAAGCTTCTATATTTTGCGATTTAAATTTTTCCAGTGCTTCTCTGTTTTTTTTGCTAGATGCAATAATTAAAGCAAGCGCCCATGCACGTTCTGAATGGTCGCCGCGTAGTATCATTTCTAGCGCCTGTTGATTCTCATTTTCTAATTCGGCAAAAGTAAAACCTTTACTTTGCAAGAATTCAACTTGTCGCCTCGCGCACTCTGCATTCCAAACTTTTAGGCTTCCTGCCCATTCAATTGTTGAGGGATGGTTATTATTAAATCCCATTGCAACAAGGTCTACTTTTCCAGGAATCCCTTCTACGTTGTCTACGAAATATTCTGTAGCAGGAATAACCCTTACACCTTTTTCTTGACCGTATCTAATCAGTTCTTCAACATTTTCTAAGATCCCCCCGCCCCTTTTACCCAATGCAACTGCTAGAACATTTCTTTCTTTCGCAGTGTCAATTGTTGTTTTATCAGAATCGTTTCCCAGAGCATGTATATGAAAATCCACACGAGGTTTTAATAACTCTTTTGATAACATTTCAGTTTCTGTCACGGGTCAACTCCTTTTTAAGCTGGTTTGCATATTCTAACTCTTCCGGCGTATTTACGCTAACCCATTCTCTTGTATCTGATAAAACGAATGGTTTTGCAAAGAGTTTTTGGATTGACGCAAATTCAATAAGTTTTGGCAAAGGATATTCTCCGTTTGTTGGATTCGGTTGTATTTTGGGTAAATTTGTATCAAGCCATTCTTTATTAAATATTAATGCTCCGCAGAGTACTTCCGTTTTTCCAAATGTTTGTTTTAAAATTTCCACAATATTACCGTTTTCGTCTCTTTTTAATCCCCCGACTGAGGATGGTCCAGATTTTATAGCAGTGAGAATTGTCATAACATTATTGCTTTGAAGGTGAAAGTTTATAAATTCTTTAATTGTGCTGGGCATATATAAGGCAGAATCATCTCCAAAAATTACTAACACGTTTTTTATCGTTGAAGAAACCTTTTCGAGTCCTGTTTTTACTGCATCAGCGGTCCCTAATGCTTGTTTTTGCCTTGCAAAGGTTACATCGAACCCTTCTTTTGCAATTTCATTTTCAACTTTTTCTGCTTCATATCCTGTTACGACAATAGTCTTTTTGATATTTAATTCTTTTAGTAAATTTAATGTCCAATAAATGATTGGCTTATCTAGTATGGTATGTAACACTTTAGGAATAGAAGAGTTCATCCTCTTTCCCATTCCAGCTGCCAAAACTATTGCAGAAATATCATTCATTTGGCGATTACCTCCTTAATTGCCTCTTTTACTTTTTCTTTGTCAGACCAAGGAATTTCTTGCCCTTTTACAGCTAAACTTTTTTCATGGCCTTTTCCGAGTAACGCTACAATATCTCCCTTTTGGGCTGTCTTAACTGCAAGTTTTATTGCTTTTTCGCGATCTGGTTCAACAATATAAAAGTGACCATTTGAATTTTCCATGCTTTCAACTTTTGTCGCACCTCCTATTCTTGCCCCCTCCTCCATCGATTTTATAATTTCTAAAACATCCTCGTCTCGCGGATCATCGGCTGTAAAAATTGTAATGTCAGCAAACTCTCCTCCAGCCTTTCCCATAGCCGGGCGTTTTGTCGCATCTCTTCCTCCTGCCGAACCGTATACTGCAATTAATTTGTTGCCCTTTGGGATAATTTCCCGAAGTAGATTTAAAACACTTTCCACTGATTTTGCAGTATGGGCAAAATCTACAAAACAGGTAAAATCTTGCCCCCCTTCAACTTTTTCTAGTCTGCCTTCCGGTGTCTGAAAAGTGGCAATCGCTTTTTTGATGTCATCAAGGGATACACCGAGTTCACAAGATGCAGCAATTGCCGCCAATATATTGTAAACGTTATATTCCCCTAAAAGTGAAGTAGCTATTTCTTTTGATTCGTTTTGTGCTTTTAAAATAAACTTTGTGCCTTCAACATTCATTTTAATTTGTTGAGCGGCACAGTTTGCCTGGTTAGTGATTCCATAGGTGATCAATTTACAATTTGGTATGAGGTGGCTTTTGATAAACTCAAAAGAAGAATCATCTTTGTTTAATACTGCAATTTTTACCCTTTCGAAAAGTTTAGCCTTTGATTCTTTATAGTTTTCAATAGTTTTATGGTAATCAAGATGGTCTTGGGTAATATTTGTTAAAACTCCCATCAAGTATTTAACTCCCGTTACTCTTTCTTGGTCGATTCCAATTGATGTGGTTTCTAATATTGCATATTCGCATTTGTTGTCAACCATTTTTGAAAGGAGCTCCTGTAGCTGCAAGGGTTCCGGATTAGTAACATGCAGCCCCGTATCAAAAGATTGACCATCGATTTTTGCATTGATTGTTGATACTAAACCAGTTTTTTTGTTGCTTGTTGTAAGAATATGGTAAAGAATATTCGAAGTTGTAGTTTTTCCTTCTGTACCAGTAATTCCGATGGCCTTTAGCTTTTCTGACGGGTTGTTAAACCAAATGGATGCGAAAAAACTTAGAGCTCTTCTTGAGTTTTCGACTTGAACATATGGAATATTTCCAAGATTCAAATCTTTTGGATCTTTCTCGCCGACAATTGCAACAGCTCCGTCTTTGATTGTTTGAGGAATGAAATCATGCGCATCAAATGTCAAACCTTTTATTGCAATAAACAGATCTCCTTTCTGAACTTTTCGTGAGTCGTCTTGAATTCTAGAAATTTCAATGTCAGAGTTGGCACAAGTTGAAATGATATGAGAATATGAATCTAGGAGTTTCGTAAGCTTCATCTATACGGCAATTATACCATTATGTTTTCGATTTTCTCCAGCCTGCATTGATCGCATCTTCTTCGGTGCAAAACCAACGTTCTCCTTTGCTTTCTTCTATTTTTGTTTTTTCGTAAAAGTTTTGCCCCGGAGCATGATAAATTTTCTCACCTGACGTGCTTATGTTCCCTTTGACTGCGCATCCATCATTTGTTGTTTGGGCTGGTAACACTTGCTCATTATTAGTATCAAACAAATTTGTTTGCTGCGTCGAGGTCGAGGAAGTTTCCGAGCATACGTTTTCGGTCCACAGCCCCCTATTTTGTTCTCGTGCCAGGCGCTGTGCCTCAATAAATTTATCTGTATATTTAACATTGGGAGGAAAAGTGGCGACCTTGGCAAAACCCAGCTTAACCAGCTCTTCATTAACAAAAACATTATCTATGTATACATATGCTAGTTGGCGGTTATACCGGTCTTGCTGTTGCACTTCCGTTTCAAGTTTCACTTTCTTGTTTAAAACCATACTCGAGTTAGCTTTCGTTGATTCTTCTCCGAAACATTCACCACGTTCGGGAGTGTCGATCCCGATATAACGCACCCTGGTTCCTCCTTCAATCTCTATCGTGTCACCGTCGATTACCCTTGTAACAAGGTAAGTTTTTCCTGTATTTACTTCTTGAGATGATGTAGGGTAAGTTGGGGTTGTTGGTGAAGTATTAATGCCAGATTGCATTGTTATAACTAAAGCCAGCAAAATCAATATTATTCCAAGCATTGCAAAAAAGCCTATTTTGAAGAAATTTTGTGTGGCCATAATTGAGACTTTAGTTAATTAGACCTACTTTAACAATCCGATCATCATTTTGCTTTGGTATTCCCCTGCCGTCGCGGTTGCTTGTTAGCACAAAGAAGATATTGTCTATAAATGAAATGGTTCTAAGCCTTCCAAATTCTCCTTCAAAATATCTCATAAGTTCTTTTGTATCCGGATTGAGTTTAAATATTGCCGCCCCGCGAAGCCCTGTAAAGTAAATTTGGTTGTCAACAATTGTCATTCCAGACGGTGCCCAAGTTGAATTACCGCTGTGAATAATTGGCTTTTCCATTCCTTCTTTTTCTTGATCTCCACGAATTTCAGGCCATCCATAATTTTTTCCACTTTCGATTCTGTTTACCTCGTCAAAAGCCTGAGAGCCATGTTCTGTTGCCCAAAGTTGGCCGTTGCTGTCCCATGCCAGTCCTTCCGGATTTCTGTGGCCGTATGAATAAACTGGTGATCCAAAAGGATTGTCATTTGGAATAGAACCATCGTCGTTTAATCGCAATATTTTTCCTGCGAGTGAATTTTTGTCTTGAGATAGCGACGTTTGGCCTGCATCTCCTGTCGTTATGTAAAGTTTGTTATCCGGGCCGAACTTCACTCTTCCTCCGTCGTGATTTGATCCACCTGGAATATTATCAATAATTATTTTGTCTTCTTTTAATGTGCTGTCTTCGAGTTTATGCCTAACCACCTTGTTCATTAGCCCATCGCTCGAGCGGTAGGTGTAGTATACGTAAATGTAGTTGTTTGATGAAAAGTTCGGGTGTAGCGCAAGTCCCAACAGTCCTCCTTCGCCGACATGAGCCACCTCATTTATCGTCAAGACAGGAGTTTCTCGAAGTTTACCGTCTTTCACGATCCTTATCCTTCCTGGCCTTTCTGTAAAAAGAATATCTCCACTTGGTAAAATAGCTAGTTCCCAAGGAATTTCAAGATTCTGTGCAATTATTTCTTGAGTGGCTGGCCCGTTTTTTGGCTTGCTTGTTTCTAGAGGACTTTGTCGGGCAACTGCAAAGTATAAAAATGAACCCAAAAGAAATAGAACAATAACGAATATGATTAATATTCTGTTCATCTTTAAAGACGAGGCATTTACTTTTTAAGAAATGAAATAATTGTAAGAATTATTGAAAGGAATACACTTAAAATAATCATAGTGGTGATAGGGGCATAGAGTGAGAAATTGTCTCGCTGCAAAAGAAAGTCTCCAGGAAGTTTTCCCAAGAAAGGTAGTTTACCAAAAAACCAAAAAAGAGATCCAATAACGACTAGTACTATACCAATAATAATTATTACTCTTCCGAGTTCTTGTAACATCACACCCTAAGTATATCATGCTAAAATGTTGGACATGAAGATCTTGCTGTCGTTTATGTTAAGTGTTCTTCTACTTGGTTTTCTCGTTAAACCATCACTTGCCACGAGCGACCCCCTTTCTGTTAGCAATAATGTTTTCGGGATACACGTTATTGATGAGAACGATTTAATAGACGCAGCAAAATTAGTGAACGGAAATGGCGGAGAGTGGGGATATGTGACTTTGGTTATTCGGGAGGAGGACAGAGACACATCTAAATGGCAGCGTATTTTTGACAAAATGCGTGAACTAAAGTTGATTCCCATTGTACGATTGGCGACATATGCCGAAGAGCAAAACTGGGCAAAACCAAAGGCTGAAGATGTAGACTCATGGGTTATTTTTTTAAGCTCGCTAAATTGGGTAGTAAAAAATAGATATGTGATTTTGTTTAATGAACCGAATCATTCAAATGAATGGGGTGGAACAGTGAGTCCTGAGGAATATGCAAAAATTGTCCGAGTTTTTTACGACAGTCTTAAGGATGCATCAGGAGACTATTTTGTTTTGCCGGCAGGTTTTGATGTCTCAGTGCCCAACAGCAAAACTTCAATGGATGTTTCGTTGTATTTCAAGAAAATGCATATGGCCGAGCTCGGCATCTTTAAATTATTTGACGGTTGGAGTTCTCATTCGTATCCAAATCCAAATTTCTCAGGTTCTCCGTATAAAATGGGGCGCATTGGGGTACAAAGTTATAACTGGGAAGTTTCCTATCTTTCCCGATTCGGATTAAGCCAAGATATTCCGATTTTTATTACCGAAACGGGATGGATTCACAAGGAAGGGAAGGACAAAAAGGTTTTAGGATTATCCTCAGAAACTGTAGGCGATTTTTTTAAAGACGCATATAATAACGCTTGGAATGATTCAAGAATCGTTGCAGTTACACCATTTGTTTTAAATTATCAAGACAAGCCGTTTGACCAATTCTCATGGAAAAAACTGGGGCAAAGTGAGTATTACCCCCAATATGATATTGTGCAAAATATCCCAAAGATAAAAGGCAACCCTGAGCAAGTAGAAAATAGTACATTTATTGAGACTGATATTCCTGATACTTTAATCAGCGATTCAACTTACCAAATTTACGCAATTTTCAAGAATACCGGGCAGTCAATTTGGGGTGAAAACTACTTAATTGATATAGGTGATTTTGGTAAATCTGGAGAAATTTCAAGGACTAGGCCGCTAGAAGACGCAAAAGTCGTCTTCAGTTTAAAAACGCCTTCAAAGCCGGGAGTTTACAAGGTAGAACTTCAGTTGACAAACAACGGGAAAAAGTTTGGACAAGGGCACGAATTTGCGTTCAAAGTAATTTCGCCTGTTGCTGTAAAAGTTAAAGCTGGAGTTTGGAAAAACGATACAAATAATTTTTACTTTGGTGTGTTTGATGGTAGTCAAATAATTGAAAGTATGGAAGTTAGTCTATCGGAAAATACGAACGTTGAGCTTAAAAATGTCGTTGTCGGAAAAAAATATAAATTTGGATTGTCGAAGCTTTACTATCCAACCAAATTTGAAACAGTGAAGATTGATGAAAAAGAGACCGAAGTTGATTTTGGCCAATTGATCTCAATGGATTTTAATGGTGATGGGCAATTTTCCATCCATGATGTTTTGGAGGGAATTCTGCACCCGCTAAAGACTCTTAAAGTCCTTAATATCCGGTGATTGCAACTCCAAACCCGTCAGCTGCATACACACACCCCCAAACATATTCGCCTCCAGTTATTAGTTTTTTGTGACCTAACGTATCAAGCCATCCGGCAACTGCTTGATTGGCTGTAGGATACCCACTTTTAGGGCGGATGAATAACCGAAAGAGTATGAAATAGCCACGATTAGCAAAACATTGCTCAACTTGTGAATTTTTGAGGAAAAAAACTTCATGGAGTGTCTACGAGCAAGTTCATAATACCATTGAAGCGGCTATTTATCCACTAAGGTTAAACGACCTTATTATCCTGTATTTCGTTTGAGTTGGCATAGAGATACTTTCATAAATATATAATTTTTCAACTTTAACTATTCCTGTTTCAGGAGAACTGACATATGTTGTCCCTGATGTGGAGATTGTATCCAATATCTCAGTCTGTAATTGCCGATCTTTCCTTTTTGCAAGTCTTCCGATTGTTATGTGTGGGTCTATTCTGTTTGTTGGTGAAAAACCGCTAAGCCTTAACTGTTTTGCGAGTGTTTTATATAAAGCAGATATATTTTTTTCAGGATCGACAATGCCAATGTAAATAACAGAATCACTCCCCTTTTTGTCGGTGTAATAATAAGAAATGTCCCCAAGTTTAATTTCAAAAGGAGGAAAAGATTGCGCAACTTTTTCAACAGTTTCTTCAAGGGTTGCAATATCCTCCAAAGTAATGCTTCCTTGGAAAGACAAAGTAACATGTAAGTTGAAAGGATCAACCCATTTCAAATCTTGAGAATATTTTTTGAACTTACTGCCCAAGTTTTCAATAGTTCTGCCAATTTCTTCTTTAGTCTCTCGCGGAATATTAATTGCAATAAAGGTTCTTATGAGTTTCATCTAAATTTGTGGTCAGAGGTGAATTATATGGATGGGAGTATAACAGGGTCTCCTACTTTTATCCCCTTTAATTTTGCGGTTCCAGCTGCAACTTCTAATACATAGTCAATCGGCTGATTAGGAACATATAAAGGTATTTTGTTGTCTGGTGTACCTTCGGCGACAATTGGCACTCCAGCATTAATTTGCGTAACTTTGTTGTCTTTAACCCAAATAATGTCTAAAGGGAAAGACATTCCCTTCATCCACATAGAGGTTCTGACTGACGTTTTTCCAAAACTGAATAGCATTCCCGTATCCGGATTAAGGCCGGTGTGTTTGGAAAGACCAACTTGCCGCTCGACAGGGGTTTGTACAGTCTCTACGTTTAAGTTGTAATTACCAACACGCATCGGCGAAAATGGAACTGAAGACGGAGTGGGGCTAGCCTCTTGCACAGTCTTTTTAGCTGTTTGCGAGGCTATAAAATTACTTAAGTTATCAGACTTACCAAGCCAGGCTGCAAGTAACATGACACCAACCAGTAACGCAAATAGTCCAATAAGATCTTTCATGCAAATGAATTAAAGTTTAAACCCAAACACAAAAACTAACGTTGCCAAACAAAATGCAAACACAAGGGATGGCAAAAACAGAAGCATTGTGCTCCAACTCCGCCTTATCTTGAATGGCCTAGTATGTAAATACATACCTATTAAAACTTGCGTTCTCTATCTCAAATTTACACAACAGTTTCAAAACGCGCAATAGGGAAAAAACCTTGGTGCCAGAGGTGGGACTTGAACCCACACGCTCGTTAGAGCACACGGTCCTAAACCGTGCTTGTCTGCCAATTCCAACACTCTGGCTTGAGCGCTCTTTATCATGGCCATAATAATGCGCAACACATGAGGCCATGTGCAACGTTAGCAATGTTGATTCTGACCGAAGGCCATATGAAACATTGCGTTAGCAATGTTGATTCTGACCGAAGGCCATATGAAACATTGCGTTAGCAATGTTGATTATACCAGAAAGTAGTACGTATCAGCCTTGTTAAAAGTTTCTAGCTTTTTCCAAAACGCAATAAATTGAGGTAAAAGAAAAGGCGCTCCTTTCGGAACGCCTCTTCGCAACCCCGATGCAACATCGGGGATGATATCCCGCACCTTTCGGTACGGGATGTGCCTTCTTGGACCTTTCGGTCTTTGAAGACTAAGCCCCGACGCATGTCGGGACGAAGCTCTTTCAAAGTTTTGAGGCTCTGAAAGAGCGCGTTCCGCTTAGTCTTTCGACTTTGCGGAACAGATGCCCTCTATCGCCTTTCGGCTCTAGAGGACGTTGCTCCTCACAGCCTTTCGGCCAAGAAGAGCGAATCCTAAAGTCTGTGGGTGTTTAGGCCACGAACCTTAGGATCTATCTTGTAATATACCACGTTAGGTCGAGCATGTCAAGTTTTTAGTGGGTAGAGGGGTTTATTAGAGGTTACTCCATCTCTTGAAGGAATTGATTGACACCTGCAGCCCATGTTCCAGGCGAGGATGGCGTGTACTTACTCATTATTTGCTCTGGAGTTATATAGCCTTTATCAAGATATTCTTCTTTTAAACCCTTGGCCACAGTCTCCAAAGCTTCTGGGTAACTTGTAAATCTCAAAGTTCCCCTACTGTGAATTCCCCAACCCCAGCAGTTATATGAATCTTGCGGTATCTTTTTGCAAAGGTTTGATTCTTGTTGCGCGATTGCAACAAGAAGTCTAAAGTCCAAACCATACTTTTCAGAGATTTGAACTACGTCATATGCGTACGGCACGAGCGGAGAAGAGTATTTTTGTAGGTATTGCCTTAAGATTTCGATTCTTGCATCAGCCCCAGTTGGCACGCCTTCCATTTTTCCGATTGGGTCTGGTAAGGCTGCATACACCCGAGATCCGTATTGAGGGGCTTCAAACGCGCTTACATGCGTTGTGGATGCTGACAGTACAGCGGGGGTGGGTTTAGATTTTGAAAGTGTATTTAGCGCGTACAATGAAGAAACAAGCGTAATAGGCGTGAATATTAGAAAAGTTAGAAGATATAGTGTTTTTCGCATTAAAGCTTAAGCAGCGATACCCTAAGCATGCCATTTGTGAAGCAATTTGTCAAGAAAAGCTGGATAAATGGACTATTTTTTGGTAAAATTGACCTTGTTCGTTGTTGAAATTTACAGTGCTCACATGAAGTCCTCCGCTTAGCGATTGGACTGCATGGTCGCATCGATTTGGCGATGCTCCCATGAAGTTTTGCAGCAGAAGGCAAAACTGCATGGTCGTATTGCTACGCAATGCTCCCATAGCTTAACGGATAAAGTAGCGGTCTTCGGAACCGTTGATGGGGGTTCGATTCCCTCTGGGAGCGCACGTTATGATATATTTGTAGTGATTGTCGACATTGCAGGGGCCGCTAGCTCAACCCCGATTGGATCGGGGTCAATTGGCAGAGCATGGATAGACAAACGTTAAAGAAATGTTTGGGTGGGTGTACATTCTTAAAAACGAGAACACTGGAAGGTATTACATTGGTTCTACTGTCAATTTAGTGCGTAGGTTGAAACAACACGAAAATGGTTCTACTCGAACAACAAAAGTGCTTAATACAAAAACTTTGTTTTATCAAGAGAAGTTTGATAACATTATTGACGCAAGATTAAGAGAAAAGATTTTAAAATCCTACAAGAGCAAGAAGTACATTGAATGGTTAATTGGTAAAAATACTGAAAATCAGGGCCGCTAGCTCAATTGGCAGAGCAATTCCCTCTTAAGGAATAGGTTCTGGGTTCGAGACCCAGGCGGCTCACACTGAAGTTTTTTATAGTTCCTCGATTTACCCAATTACGTTTCCAGGTTTTACCGATGGTATCGAACGGAATGCTCCTTTTATGATTTAGTACCTCAATTTGGGGATTAATTTTTTCATACTTGCGACAATCTACTAGTGCCTATAGTTTGACTTTTAAGGCTTTTTGTGGTACAATATGCATGTTCAAATTGGCACGTTAAAAGGAGGTTCTCGTGAAGTATCTGCTGTACGCGCTCGTGGTTTTTGTGGGAGTATCCCTTTTCCTGGGGATTACTTGGGCTTGGATTGTTCCGGACGTTTTTGCAGGTGCAGTCAAAGAAGGGCTTCTTCCTGATAAACTCAGTCTGCTACAAACGCTTAAACTCACTATTGTTGTCGTGACTATCGTCATCTTGATACCCACAACGATTCAAGGTGTCATTGAAGCCGTTAGGAAGTAGAGTTTTCAAGTGAGGTGGTGTGTAGAGGAAAACAAGTTTGTACAGCGTTGTACAAATCTAAAACTTGTTTCCCCTTCCCCATCCACCCCGTGGCTCATTCCAGTCAACAACCTGAAAGGAAGAAGTAATGCTTACCATATTCCTCGTGGTTTTCGCAGCTTTCGCTGCAGGACAGCTTTCTTTACAACTTGGCAAAGGAAGAGGAGCATACGTCGATTGGCGGACGGTTGTCAGTAGAAGCCTTCTGGCCGGACTCGCACTGTTTTTCGCGTACCTGGCTTTACTGGCTCGACAGGTCTGACATCGTCGGTACCAGCGCGGGACGCGTCAAGAAATTCAAAAAGCTTGACGCGTCCCAACTTATTCATTTGTATACTTAAAACATGATGAAAATTTTCAATAGAACTAAAAAAACCACAATTTCCACAAATGCAAAATTATTAACTTCATTTTTCGACAAATCCATTGGTCTTTTAAAGAAAGAAAATCCAAAGTGTTTGGTGTTCAAAACAAGATTTGGGATTCATACTTTGGGATTAGTCTCCCCTATTGATGTGGCAATTTTGGATAACTGTAATAAAGTGGTGAAACTTAGGATTTTAGTTAAACCCAATAGGATTTTCTTATGGAACCCAAAATATTCACAAGTAGTAGAGCTGCCTGAAAATACAATCAAAATTTCAAAAACGGAAATTGGTGATTTAATAAGTTTTGAAGAGTAAACCAGTTATATGGAAGAAATAAAAGAAAATCCTATTTATCCAGATATGAAGGCTGAAATAGAGGCAATGCTGGAAGTAGACCAGGAGTCAATAAAGGCTGATAAGTGGAACCTGGAAGCAGCAAAAAAGCGCACAGAACGTTTAAAAGAAATTATAGAAAAGATTGGATTGCCAACAATATCGAAAGTAGGAGAAGAAGGCCATGTCGCCGCATTTTTCATCGTCCAGCATTCTGATTTTGATGTCGAGTTTCAAAAAAGATACTTGGAAATGATGAAATCTGCGCCATCCGAGGAGGTCAACAAAAGATACACTGCATTTTTAGAAGACAGAACCCGGGTTAATACTGGTCGACTTCAAGTTTACGGAACACAATTTTACAAAAACGAAAAAGGAGTTTGGGGCCCAAGGCCAATGATTGATCCTAAAAATATTGAAACAAGGAGAAAAGAAGTTGGCTTGGAACCGTTTTTATTATATAAGCAGCTTTGGGACAAACCTCCTGATGAAAAGCATTGACCGATTTTAATTCACGTTCGCCAATTACGCTGCGGCATTAACGAGGCGAGTGAGAGATCCTTCGTCATTCCATTCCTCAGGATGACAGGTCGCCTATCATTTTGATCCTAAAAATGGTATACTTCTCAAGGCCGCAGAAAGGCGGTTTTTTTGTTCCTTATGAATAATATTCGCAATGTTGCCATAATTGCCCACGTAGACCACGGTAAAACTACCCTGGTTGATGCTCTGTTGCGTCAGTCAAAGACTAAATTGGGGAAGCAATTTACTGAGAACAGCGAACTTATAATGGACAGTAATGACTTGGAGAAAGAACGCGGTATTACAATTTTCTCTAAAAATGCTTCAGTGATGTGGAATCCTTCGACAAGCTCAGGACAAGGTGGCACTAAAATAAATATTATTGATACTCCGGGGCATGCAGACTTCGGCGGAGAAGTTGAGCGTGTTTTGAAAATGGCTGACGGTTGTTTGTTGTTGATTGACGCAAAAGAGGGGCCAATGCCACAAACAAGGTTTGTTCTCAAAAGGGCACTAGAATTCAAACATAAAATTATTGTTGTTGTAAACAAGATTGATAAACAAGACGCGCGAATTCAATACGCGTTAAACAAGACATTTGATTTGTTTTTGGAACTCGGGGCTGATGAGGATGCAGCTTACTTTCCGACCGTCTATTGTTCGGGCAAACGTGGTTTAGCCGGCTTTGAGCCAGACTTGTCAAAAATGACAGATATTACACCGATTTTTGAGGCGATAATGAAATATATTCCGGCACCAACTGGTGATTGCAACCTACCACTCCAAATGCTTATAACATCAATTAGCAAAGACAACTTCAAGGGAAGAATTGCAACAGGAAGAATTTACAATGGGCGTCTTGTGTCAGGCCAGGATGTTGCTCACATTAACCGAGACGGCCAAATTAAGAGATGCAGAATAACATCATTAATTACTTTCCAAGGTCTGGATCGTGTTGAAACAGCCGAGGCGCAAGCTGGAGATATTCTTGCAATTGCCGGAATTCCTGATATTACGATTGGAGAGACAGTTGCAGACCCTTCGGCATGCTCAGGGCAAGTTAACTTGGCGTTGCCGCTTTTGGACATTGAAGAACCAACTGTCAGAATGACTTTTAGCGTTAATGCTTCACCTTTTGCAGGCCGTGAAGGAGAATTTAAAACCTCGCGACAAGTTCAGGAAAGACTTTTTAAAGAACTTGAATCAGATGTTGCCTTGCGAGTTGGTGTGGAAGGATCTGGATGGTTAGTATCTGGACGCGGAGAACTTCATTTAGCAATTCTAATCGAGAGAATGAGGCGCGAGGGGTATGAGTTTCAAGTGTCACGTCCCCAAGTTATTGAAAAGAGGATAAACGATGAGATGGTGACTCCTTTTGAGCGCGTGATGGTTGAAGTTCCGGAGGCATATTCGGGAACCGTAATGCAAAAGATGGGATTGAGGCGCGGACTATTGCAAGACATGAGCACAGAGGAAGGAATTGTGTTTATGGAATTTATTATCTCAACGAAGGACTTGTTTGGTTACAGAAGTGAGTTTATAACTGACACTCATGGGTTGGGACTTATCAGTTCTGCGTTTATAGAGTACCGAAAAGATTCAGGGAGAGTTTTAGCTCGAGAGCGAGGGTCATTAGTTGTGCACGAAGGTGGTGTTACAAAACTATACGGATTACTGGCAGCCCAAGAAAGAGGAGAATTATTTGTTGGTCCGGCAGTCCCGGTTTATGCAGGTCAAGTTGTTGGTCAAAATGTACGAGAGGAAGATATTAGAATTAATGTTTGTAAGGAAAAACATTTAACCAACCACAGATCCAAAGGAGATGGAGTTTCGGAACATTTTAACGCCCCCAAAATTATTTCTTTGGAAAATGCGCTCGAGTATATTGACGACTCAGAATTAGTTGAGGTTACTCCCAAAAATATTAGGATAAGAAAAATTAATTTGAACGCATACTAACATGCTGCTTCTTGCTCCAAAATCTTACGCAAAGAGGTGTAATGCGATAAAATAGGTTTATGGACGACATTCAGAGGAAGATAAATGCCATCGAGAAGGAAATGCATGATACGCCGTATCACAAAGGTACGGAGCATTATATCGGTAAACTTAGGGCTCAACTTGCTATCTTGAAAGCAAAAATTCAAGATAGTGGTTCTAGAAAAGGTGGGGGTGGGGGCGCTGGGTTTGCAGTTGCAAAACACGGCGATGCAACAGTTGTTTTAGTCGGATTCCCCTCAGTTGGCAAATCAACACTTCTAAACAAAATAACTACAGCATATTCAAGAACTGCAGAATATGCATTTACCACAGTTTCCGTTATTCCGGGAATGATGAAGTATAAAGGCGCAAGTATTCAAATACTTGATGTTCCTGGTCTTATTGAGGGTGCTGCAGCGGGAAAAGGACGCGGAAGAAAGGTTTTATCGGTTGTTAGATCTGCAGATTTATTAGCTGTCATTGTAGAATCGGGAAAAGAAAAGGATTTCGACAAGATAGAAAAAGAGCTTTACGAAAATGGGGTCAGAATTAATCAGGCTCCGCCAAACGTGGAAGTTCGAAAAACTATACGAGGAGGACTCAAAATAAATTCGACGGTCAGGCAGGATTTAGATAAAGATACAGTTGGAGAGGTGTGCAGGGAATTTAGAATAACAAATGCAGAAATTACCTTGAAAGAAAACGTGACTTTGGACAGACTTATTGATGCGCTTGTTTCGAATAGGATTTATACAAAAGCCATTTGGATTGTAAACAAGATTGACAAGCATCGGTTTGATCCGAAGAAAGTTTCAAGAGATACCGTTGTTGGTATTAGCTCTGATAAGGATATTGGACTTGAGGAGCTGAAGGAGGCGATTTGGAATGCTTTGGGGCTTGTAAGAGTTTATTTAAAAGAACCGGGGAAAGAAATTGATTACAAATTCCCTCTTATTGTCAAAAAGTCTTTTAAGATAAGTGATGTAATGGATAAAATCAGTACAGAATTTAAGGAAGGTATAAAAGAAGTAAAAATTTGGGGGCCAGGTGCCCGGTTTCCTGGTCAAACTGTTTCTTTTTCAACAAGGGTTGAAGACAATATGCAGATCATGTTTGTCTAAATTTCCTCTTACCCTTCGCTTACACCAAATTAATTTCTATCTTATTTCATAGCGGTATTTATGATGGACAATGGAGGTGATAAATTATAAATGGCGATGTCCAAAATGTAGGGCGTCAGGAGTATGCCAATCCCAACTACCTTAAATTAATGTGATGTGCGAAACTCGCATCAACTTAGGTACTGAGCCAGCAGATGGTATCCACTCCAGGGACCTAAATCTACAGATACCCGGTCAAGAATAATGGGTGGGACAACTTTAATTCTAGTA
>MHCC01000013.1 GCA_001816475.1 Candidatus Blackburnbacteria bacterium RIFCSPLOWO2_01_FULL_40_20 | reverse complement strand
CAGGGGCTTTGTTCAGGTGGTTAAGCGTCCATTTTCCCTTTTTCAGCTTATTTAGAAGTCCATGGTATATTTTTACTCCTCTTGTGGGTTTGTCTATTGCCGGCCTTGTTACTCTTTTCTTTTACAGCCTAGAGGAGAAAATCTCGAAGATTGGACCAATTTACATATACCGCCCCTTATTAACTATTTTTGTGCTTGTTATAGCAATCGGAAATCTTGTTTATTCCTATCCGTTGATTACAGGTAAGATTTTTCGCCCCAGTCGAAACGACGGTTTTTTTATCAGTTTCCCAAACTATATTTTTGATGCTGGCAAATGGTTGAAAGAAGGTGAGGGGAGGATAATAGGGTACCCCGATGACGAGATTGAAAATTTTGAATGGAAATACCGTGGCATTGAATCTATTTTAGAACTTCTTTCGGATCGGGAAGTTGTATTTATGCCTCTCAACACTCCTGATGCAAACTTTTCAAAACTGACTAAAGAATTTTATTCAAGCTTGAAGAGAAAAGAATTCGAATCCATGAAATCTCTTGCCTATCGTCTAAATGTTTCAATGATATTCGACAAGAAAGACCAAGGTAGTATAACTCTTGGATTACCAACGGAGCTTAATAATTTGCCTTCAGTTACTTTTGGAAAGTGGAGATTTATAAACCTTTTTCCTGACACAAGTATTTCTAAAATACGTACATCCTCAAAGCTCATGTTTGGGATTTCTGATTCAATGGAGCAAATATTTGGACCACTTAAGAGAAATGAGTTGTTAGTTAATCCAAACGATTCAGTCGTAAAGAGTTTTTCTGGAGTTTTTGACCAAAGTGGTCAACTGATTCAGGCCAAAAACTCACAAGTTGAGGAGTTAAATGGGTTTATTAGTGCTCAGTCTAAGTTATCAAATAGGCTACTTAGAAGAGACGTTTCAAACGTAGTATACAGTTTCGTTGTTCCTAAATTTGGTAAGTATCGGCCATTACTAGAAAGATTTTCTATCGAAGATTTTGGATTAGATCCTCAGATAGGGATTAATGCAGAGTTGGATGGTAACCCGATTTTGATTATCCCGAGGCAAAATGATGATTCTTATGTTTCTTTTGAACCGATAGAATTATCAGAGGGAAATCATAATTTAGTGTTACGCCTTTCCTCTCCAAATTTAATAAAAAGTGGGGGATTCGAAGGTGAGGAAGGGTTTATAAAAAGGGGAAACGGTGATTATCGCGTATTGGGAGATAAGAATGAAAAATATCTGAATATTCTTAATTCTGAAGGTTTGTCTTCTGATGGCAACAGAGATATTTCAGCGTCTTTTAAAGTAAATAATTTTGATCCTCTCAGAGATTATCTAGTTCAGTTTCGGTATAAGCAAATTTTTGGAAGTAATCCGTCTTCCATGATTGTGCAAAAGAAAGGAGATATACTTGTAAAGGTACAAGTCGAAGCTCTTCCAAATTATCCGGAGTGGAACAATTTTAGCTTTTATTATCAGCCTGTAAAAACTGAATCTGAAATGGACATTGAGCTTATTTCGCCATTTATATATGACCCGCTAGGGACAAAGGTTTCATATGATGAGCTAGAAGCCTATGCAATATTTACCAATGACATGCTGTTTATAAACGATGGGGTTGGGAGTGAGTTGCCCTTACCAGAAGTTACAACTAATTATTCTTCGCCGACCAAATACGAAGGAGGCGTTGTTGGAGGTGAGAGTCCTCACTTTATAGTTTTTGCGGACAACTATTCACCAAACTGGGAAATTACCGTTTTCGACGATAATGGCATGCAACTTCCCGTATCTCCATCGCATTTTTCTGCAGATATGTATGCAAACGGATGGTTTATGGAAAATCTTCCATCAAGCTATAAGTTTAGAATCTTCTATAAACCTCAAAGGTTGTTTTTAATTGGATCTACAGTTTCTGTGGGGATCATGTTGCTCTCTACCGCTCTGTTTATATTTGGAAGGAAGAATGAAAAAAGAAACTGATACAAATTGTCTTATCAATTTCAAGAAAAAAACTAGGAAGTGGATTAAAGCACACCAAATAGGTTTTGGTCTGTTCAACGTTTTGATAATGTTGATGATTTTGCTTCGCTCGGCAGGATACTTTGAACCCTACATGACTATTTCAATTAATCTTATTTTCATTGTTGCTCTTCTGTCGGCAATATTTCTATTGGAAATGAGAGATAGAGGAGCATTTGGAGTGGCTTTGGTTTTTTGGTTTATTGCTGGAATTTTAAGAGTGTTTAAAATAGATGTTTGGGCAGAACGGGCTGCTTTGTATACTTTTGAGGCATTGTTTGTTGGGGTTTTGCTTTTGATACTAGAAACAATTTTCAAAAAAAATGCCGAGGCTTAATAATTTTAACTTCGTAAGTTAAAATAATGGGATGCATATTAAAAACTTTTTATTTGTATTAAGTCCTGCGCTAATTTTCCTCTTTATAGCAATTAGCACACTTTCTCATTACGGAATTATATGGGACGAACCTGATCATTTTTACAGGGGGCAGGCATATTTAAATTATTACTTGACTGGAAATTCTACTTATGACAATTTAAAAAATGCGCGCAGAAGTTATTACCAGGATGATAAATATAATGCAGAATATTATCTCGCTAATGATGGAGGACACCCACCGCTAAATGGAATTTTTGCTGCCCTAAGCAATTATATTTTTTATCAAAAGCTTGGTTGGTTAGGTGATGTCGAAAGTTTACACCTTTTTGGTGTTATCACGTCAAGCGTGCTAGTTTTCGTAGTCGCGATTTTTGCTTACCAAACCTATGGAATTTTGGCCTCTTTAGTTTCTTCCATTTCTGTTGCAAGTTATCCACTTTTTTGGTCTGAATCACATTTTAATATTAAAGACCCGTCTGAAGCCGCTTTTTTCGGTTTAACTATTTGGGCTTTTTGGATGTCTCTTAAAAATTACAAATGGTATTGGCTTCTTTTGTCTGTTTTTTCTTTTGCAGCTGCTTTGGGGACTAAATTTAACATTTTATTCTTACCGTTCATAATAGTTCCCTATCTTATTGTTAGATACCAATGGAAATTCTCATTGAAGCAAGTAAGTGGTTTTATGAATATACCCTTGAGTTTTCGTTTGGTCTTTCTCTTGTCTCCATTGATAATTATGTCAATATTTATTATTTCCTGGCCTTATCTTTGGCAGGATTTGGGAGGTTTATTTAAAGTTGTAGGGTTTTACTTAGAAAGGGGTTTGTCGGGGCAAGAGGAAGCGGGAATATTTTTACCAGGTGAAATAAACATTTATCCTTTGGTATGGATTATTATTACAACTGCTCCTTGGGTTTTATTTCTTTGCATATTGGGTTTTTACTCAACACGAAAGGATAGACGGCCTGATAAGGTTTGTCTGTTATGGCTTTTGTGGTTAGTGGTTCCAGTTATTCGAGTCATGCTCCCACATGCAA
This sequence comes from Candidatus Blackburnbacteria bacterium RIFCSPLOWO2_01_FULL_40_20, assembly GCA_001816475.1. Taxonomy (GTDB): domain Bacteria; phylum Patescibacteriota; class Microgenomatia; order UBA8517; family UBA10165; genus UBA10165. Next base: position 58,774 of record MHCC01000013.1, on the reverse strand, counting down.
GAACTTACGGAGGGGTACGACAACTTATGGAGTACATTCCAGCGATGGCGCTATTGGCAGGAGTTGGGGCTGCCAAATTGAAAGAGATGGTTGACAGAAAAATATTTATTCCAGTCGTAGTTTTGGCAATTTTTATTCCCCATATTTTTGTTTTAGTCAGATTTCACCCGAACGAAAACGTATATTTTAACTTTCTTGTTGGTGGTATCAAAGGCGCAAGCGAGAGAAATATTCCTTATTGGGGAAACAGTTTTGGTAATGCATACTTGCAGGGTATTTGGTGGTTGAATCAAAATGCAGAGGAAAGTGCAAAATTAGCACTGCTTCAAAAGGTTAATACAAACATTAGCCCTGTTTTTTTAAGAAAGGACATTCAACATCATGCTGGCGTCTACAGGAGTGGTATATACAAAGATGGTGAATATATTATGGAGCTGACGCACCAAGGATCGATGCATTATTATTTTTATGTTTGGGAATACATAAATAAATTTTTAGAACCAGTTCACGAAGTTGAAGTAGATGGAGTATCGATTGCAAAAGTTTGGAAAAATGACTCGGAACATACAAAACCGGAAATGAGAAACTACAAGGAAGTAGTGTTTATACCCTCAATTAGTATTGATAAAGAAAACAGAACAATCCTGGCTTCCATGACAGACGAAGTGTTGTTAAGCAGAATAGATATCAACGATAACTCGCTAAACTCATGTAATGCATTAATGGGTGAAGTGTGGACATCGGTTGATGGTAATTGGACTCGAGAAAAAGAATTTTTACACTCCGATCAATTGCCCGCCAAGTATACCAAACCTGGAATTACAAGTTTTTACTTTGCAGCAAGACGAGCAAAGTCTGTTAAGTTAGTGTTAGATATATCAAGCGCGTGTATATTAAATGATCCAGTTGTTAAGTTTATAATTTTTCAGAAACCTGGACTTTATTCCCCAGATCAATAATAAAAATAATGTTGCAATAGTTATTGTCTTACCTTCGTTAAATCCTGATGGAGAGTATTTAAAATCAACAAAATTTGTATTGGCAGGCAAATCAACAAGTCGTAACGTGTTTGGCATTTCTTGGACATTCACTTTTTCATTTCCGTTAATGAATGCTTCCCACCCTGGACTCCAAACTTCTGAGAGTACCAAACGAGATGACTCACCCTTGGTAGTATCAACTGTGACTTGGTTGGGAGTGTACTTTATAACTGGAGCCTCAGTGCCAGCTTTTTGTTCGTCAAGTGCAAAATAGGCTCTGGGTTTTAAGAAATTATTTAAGTACACGTTGTAGTTATCAAACTTGCTAACAAAGGTATAATCTTTATTTTCTAATTGGTAAGGTGAAATTACGTACTTAACATTAAACTCGCCTAAAGTTTTTGGATCTGGTGTGAGCTTTTGAAAGTTTTCAAAACCGATTGGAGGAACGGCTAAAGTGTAATAATTCCAATAGCCTCCCATTAATTGCCACGATTCCTTGAAATAGTTAGTTTGCTGTAAAGTATTGTAACCCTCAATTGTTTCTATTTTTTCCTCTGCAACTTTTTTGGGAGATAAGCACCTGTCCAGGCAAAATACCCGAAATTTACCGCTATCGCTTTTTAAGAACTCATAGAGCGCGCCTGGAACATTTTTTTCTTGTGCCGTAATCGGTTTATACAGACGACTCCAGGAAAGAAATGTAAACTCACTCAAGGCAAGCAGTGAAATAAAAACAATGAATTTTCTGTTAATTTTTTTTCTTGCTAAAGCATCAAGTCCCATTGAAGCAAGAAAAACTACAATAAGTGTTGGTAAAAACCAAATTCTTGTAGACACTCTCATTAAATCAAACAAGCTTAAAGATAAAAGCATGATGTAAAACGGCGATGCGTTGTTGAGGACAATAATTAAAACTGAAATAGAAAATCCAACAATAATCAATTTAAGTTTATTAGAAAGAAAGAAAAAACCGATCAGCGCTAATAAGGTGTTCATTAGGCCAAGAGAAGTCCACTTTTCGGTAGGAATAAGTTGCAGACCATCTTTGTAAAATGATGGAAATAACGTTGTAATAATAAACTCTTTAACAGAAAACCAAATTGGAAAAACTTGAGGACTGTTGAGTAATAAAAATCGAGTTGTTATTGAGGACCATTCTATCTGCGGTAATAAAGTTATGGCTGTAAGGCCGAAAGTAATTACGTAACTTGTTCCCAAAAGCAGCAAGCTTTTTGCAAACGGTTTTTTTTGTATCGTTAATAGAGCTATCATTAATAAAAGGAAAGACGAAAGGATAGATATGAGAAACACCAAGGTATGAGTAAAGTACGTTCCTGCCAAACTCATTGCCAGAAGAACTGACCATTTAGACTCTGGCTTTTTTGCAATTTTTAAGCTCGCAATGGCGATATATGGAAGCCACGCTATTGTTTCAACTAACCCAAAATGTCCCGCTTCAATATAATTGGCCAACATGGGCATCGAAATATATAACAGACCGGAAAACAAACTGGTGGTGCTCGACAGGTTTAAAACTTTTTTTGCCAAAAAATATGCGCCAATTCCTCCGACTGCGATGTGAGATAACATCAAAAACAGAAAAGCAAAATTTGTTGAAAATACCAGAAAAAGAAAGTGTGGAGGATAAAAAATAGCAAACTGTGGATCAGGCAAAAGAGGCATGCCGGAAAAAAGAAAAGTATTCCATAGTGGCAACGTGTGATTTTCTAAGAAACTTTGTTTAACAAAATTAAAAACAGGCAAAAACTGTACTTCAAGGTCGTTTCCTCTTTCAAGAACAATTTTGGGATTAACGATAATTGGAAGGTAGGCGACAAATGTTGCTAGAATAATAACTAAGATTGGTAACTTGCGACCCATAGCCTGTGGATTCGGAGATTTTGTTTGCATATGCTCCTAGCTGTCAAATTATACACTTCTTTGTTGATAATTTTTCGTCCGAGCCTTTAGGCTTAATATTTTGTATAATGTAATATAGGAGATTTTATGAAAATTAACAAGCGTTCTCTTTTTCAAGTTGACAAATTATCCCTGGTTCTCTTTGGGGGTATGCTTATTATTCTTTTATTTATTTTTAAACCTCTTATAATCCAAGGTGGTGCTGTTTGGGGAGATTCACCATTTTTTTATCCTGAGGGGCTAAAAGAGCTATTTAGAGAACCGCAAATATGGGTAAATAGAAATCATAATTTTGGCGGAGTTGAGCTTTCGTTGTGGCTTGCTCCATTAATGTTTTTGTATGGCAGTTTGTATAAATTCTTCAATCTCGAGAACGGAGCGATAATTAAATTACTTTTTTACTTCCCCTCACTTATTTTTTCAGTCATATCACCTATTATTTTTGCACGATATCTCAAGCTTCCAACTATTGTGCAATTTTTTACAAGCTTACTTTATTTTACAAACACATATTTTTTGCTATTGATTGATGGTGGGCAAGTCGGAGTTACGCTTGCATACTCAATATTCCCGCTGAGTTTAACTTTTTTGCTAAAGTTGTTTAATAAACCTTCCGTAAACAGTTTCTATTTGGCTTTATTGTTTTACTTTGTACTTCAAGTGGCAGATGCCCGGATTGCTTTAATTTCTATTTTTGCAGGGATACTTTGGGTATTTGCGGCTGCGGTGCTCAATAAAAGTTTGCAAGGATTAAGAAACCTTTGGATTTTGGGCCCATTCGGTTTGGCATTAGCGGGCATAAGCTCGTATTGGCTGATACCACTTCTAACGGTCAGCAGTGGGGCACCAGGTATTTTATCTTCCAATTCCCAGTCTACACTTCTTGATTCTTTTGCACTTTTCCAGCCCCACTGGCCATTAAACCAATTCGGAAAAATAAGTTCTCCGCCACCCTACTTTGCTGGAATACCTGTTCTAATCCTAAGCGGATTGCTTTACAGAAGGATAGACAGAAAATATTGGGTGGCATTCGTGTGCTTCTTTATTTTTGCCTTTTTGGCCAAAGGAAATTCAAAACCATTGGGTGGAATTTATGAGTGGGCAGTTGCAAGTGTTCCTTTTGGAGTAAGTTTCAGGGATTCAACTAAATTTTTTATTCCTTTAATACTTCTTGGCGGTCTTCTTTTGGGGTTAGGTGTAAATAACATATCTGGTTTGTTCAAGAGTAAATTTTACAAGTTGGGAGTTGTTTTAGGAGTAGCTGTTTATCTACTAATAATTATTAAACCTGTATGGCTTGGACAGTTAAATGGAGTATTGTCTGGAAAACAGGCTAGTGGTGATTTTAACAATATTTACCAAAAATTATCAAAAGACGAAAGTTTTTTCAGGACTGTTTGGTTTCCCGAGAAGAGTCCATTTTCATTCCAAACAGAGGATAAACCCGCACTGGATGCAAAATCATTAGCACAAAACCGCCCTTTTGCATCTCTAAATACCGGCAATGATCCGTACAACTTTTTTACAAAAGACGATTGGACTGACTATTTTAGATTGCTTGGGATAAAATATTTGGTTTTATCAGGTGATCCAAGGGAAATTGATTTAACGGATGACAAAAAGGAATTAGAATATGTTCAAGGCTTGATAAAAGAAACGCCTGGAGTGGAGAAAGTCCAGTGGGGCACAAATTTTCCAATTTATGAAGTCAGTGAAGTTAGGCCGAAGATCTTTGCAACAAACAAACTTCTTTTAGTACTCGGAGGTGAAGATGTTTATTCGGAAGTTGGAAGTAAACAGATTGTTGCTCAAGGGCTTTTGTTCCTGGATGATGGGAAGACGGATCCTCGGTTTCTGGATATTGTCGCGTCTGAGTCGGCAACCTTGGTTTTTAATAAGTCTGACGAAAATGACTTTCTTTTAAGTTTTTTGCAAAAATATTTCACTTCTTTAAAGGACGTCTTGACAACACAATGGGCTAAAAGGGAATCGAGCGATTACTTATCTTGGAAGTATGAACTATTGCAAAAGGGCATAGATACCCACGAATTTGATTACGGTAAAAGCATTCAGTTTTCCACTGTGCCAAACGAAAAGACTACGATGATGGTGAATGCGCCAACAAATGGACAATATATGTTGGCAATTCGTAGTATGTCAAGAGAATTACAATCTCTCCTCAAGCTTTCGTTTAACAAAGAATCTGTGAATATACCATATGCGAGAGCTGGCAGATTTGAATGGTATACAAAGGGTCCTATTAATCTGAAAAAAGGAAACCATGAGTTAGTTTTACAAAACATTGATGGGATTCACGTTTTTAATACTGCAGGTTTAGTACCTCTAGGAGAGTGGAATAAAGTTTCGTCGGATGTCCGCGAATTAATTACAAAGTTTAATAAAGTGGTTATTGATGGTTCTGAAAAACGCAAAGAATTATCCGAACTTGTTTTTAATGGTAAGTGGACTGCAGTGGACCACAAGATGATTTCCCCAACAAAGTATAAAGTTTCAAGTATTAGTGGGTATCCGTGGATAATTTTTACTGACAGTTTTAATGGTAACTGGAAACTTATTAAGGGGAGTGAAAGCATAAGTTCTTTACCTTTCTATTCGATGGTGAATGGGTTTTACATCCCAAAGCAGATGGACAATCTCGGAATTGTGTTTAAGGGGCAAGATCAAGTTCGCTGGGGAATATATTTTTCTGCACTTTCCATATTGAGTTTGATAATAATTTTTTTATACACAAGAGGTAAAAAGTTGTGATTACAAAGGCAAAGAGGTTATTATTTTCAGCAACAATAAAAGACAGCTCCGTAGTTTTTGTGGGCAACCTAATCTCTTCTGTTTTGGGGATTATTTTTACGGTCTTGGCCGCTAGATTTTTAGGTCCTTCCAATTGGGGATTGGTTGCAGGCGTTGGAAGTTTGATAACGATTTTGGTGGCACTTGGCGACATTGGGCTTGGATCAGCTTTTTTTCAAGTTGCGTCTGGTAGATGGGATGACGGCGCAGAAAGAGAAAAAATTAAGAGAACATATCGAGACCTTTTTTCTTTAAGACTTCTGACCGGCATAATTCTCTTTTTGATTTTACTAGCATTTTCCGGTTTTCTTTCGCGACTAATTTTCCACTCAGATAATTACCTGCTTATGGTATTTACCGCTCTAGGGTTTATCGCGAGCTTGCTTTTAGATTTCCAGATTTTTTCTATCGAATCCAAAAGAGATTGGAAGGCTGCAGCGATTTTAATTTCCCTGTCTAATGTTTTTAGAATAGGGTTTTTGGCAGCGTTATACCTCGCGGGAGACTTGACGACGGAGAGCACTTTATTTGTTTTTTCGGGCAGTCTGTTTTTAGTATTTTTAGTATCACTGTTTTTTGTTGGTGCTAAGCCCAAGCTTAGCTGGAGTGTGGCAAAAACATACAAAGAGGTTTTTAAGTTTTCTTCGTGGATGGGGTTGAATAAGATTGTTTCAACTGCTTCTCCGCGACTTGACATACTACTAATTATTCAACTGGCGGGAACTTACGAGGCAGGAATATACGGGGCTGCGTCTCGCCTTGCAGTAGGAATACCTATGATTGTAGGTAGTTTAGCGACAATTATTGCATCTCGTTTTGCGTTGATTTCAGATAGGAACGAACTTAGAAAATATTTTAGCAAGTCTGTGGGTTTATCTCTTGTTATGTCGGCAATTGTACTTTTGGGAGTATTGGTTGCCCCCTTAGTTATTTCTTTATTTGGAGACCAGTACGAGCAATCAGGATCTGTTTTGCAATGGCTATTGGTTGTACAAATACCTTTTGTATTATCCATGCCTGCGGTAAATATATTAATTTATCACTTTAAAATGCCAAAAATTATTACCATATTGTCTTTTTTACAACTCCCAACAATTTTGCTTGTAAATTTGTTGCTAATCCCTAAAATCAGCATTTTTGCGCCGATTGTTGCTTTAGGAATAATCAATACGACGACACTTGTTGTTGCTTATTATTATGCCCTTAGAAAAATGGGGGACAAGAAATGAAGCGTAAAACTGTTACTGCACATTGTTTAGTTAAAAACGAAGCTCGATTCGTTTGGTTTTCTGTGATGTCTGTAATTAATCATGTTGATCAAATTTTATTGTGGGACACGGGTAGTCGTGACGGAACCATAGAAATTATCGAAGAAATTAGAAAAGCCGATAAAAATAAAAAAATACATTTTAAAGAGTATGGGCCAGTTGATTCTCAAACTTTTGCAATAGCTCGCCAGGACATGCTTGAGGCAACCAACACTGATTGGTTATTAGTTGTTGATGGGGATGAAGTATGGTGGGACGACTCGATACGCAAAGTGGTCGAAGCAATTCAAGATGACGGTGAAAACTTAGAGTCAATTGTTGTTCCAACGTATAATTTAGTGGGCGACATTTTTCATTATCAAGAGCCACTGGCTGGCAACTATAATCTTGCAGGAAGAAGAGGACATTTAAACCTTCGAGGCATAAACCGAAAAATTTCCGGGCTTTCTTCTTCTGGAGTACATGGAGTTTGGGGTTGGACTGATGAGAACGGGGAGATGATCCAAGACCGGGACTCTTCAAAGATAACCTTTGTTGATGCACCATATTTACACGCAACAAATATTTCTCGTGCAGCAAAATTTGATTTGGAAAAAGATGTTCCGAAACGATCTAAAAAATTAAAATATGAACTGGGTTTATCTTTTCCGTATGATTTTTATTACCCCGAGGTGTTGTTTAGATATAGGCCCAAAGTGGTGACATCTCCGTGGATAAAAAGTGATTATGCTTACAAATTCAGAGCCTTTTTTGAAACGCCGCTTAAAAAGGCGAAAAGGCGATTAATTCCAAGCGGTGTTGGCTACTAATAAGTTTATGATTCAATCTCAAATTTGTTTTGCGTGTGGCGGTGAAATATTTATAGTGGGAACTAAGACTCGGTTAGTAAAATGTGCGGCTTGTGGATTAGGAAAAACTTTAGATGAAATAAGGCAGAATTATAATTCATACCACAGGGACACAGTTTATTTTGATTCAGAGAAACAGTTTAAAAATATTTTTCAAAAGAGAGTTAGGCTAATAGGAAAATTTAGGAAGCCCGGAACTGCTTTAGAAATTGGTTCTTCGTCAGGTTTGATGCTTTCGCTTTTAAAAAATTCAGGTTGGGAAGTGGCTGGAATTGAGCCATCGAAAGAGGCATGTAAAGTGTCTCGAAAAAGGGGTATTACTACCTTGAATAAGTCATTCGAAAATTCAAAATTCAATAAAGAAACTTTTGATTTGGTGATAATGAATCATGTCTTGGAGCATATGGAAAATCCAAACGATATTCTGGAAAGAATAAACGGTATATTGAAAAAAGACGGGATGCTTTTAGTTGACGTTCCAAATTTTGAAAGTTTATCTGCAAAAATTTGGGGAAGCAACTGGAAGTACATATTGCCACAAGAACACAAATGGCACTTTACACTGAAGTCTCTGTCTTATCTTTTGACAGGTACTGGTTTAAAGATTATATATGCTGAAACCCACTCGGGAGTTTGGGAATACGCTAGCCCAGCAAAAGAGCTATTTGAAAGTTTGACTGGCGGGAAAAAACGCTTTTTTGGAGAGGCAATTAGCGCAATTCCAAATCTAATTGTTTCTAAGTTAGGGATGGGAACGGGGTTAACGGTCTTGGCAAAAAAATGAAAAACTGGCACTTATTAATTATTCCATTATTGGTTTTGCAACTTTTGTTGTTGATTAATCTGCAATTTACTGCATGGCCTGAAATGTTTTCGTACGCATACCTCAAAAATAACGGTTTTTTGATGTATCGGGATATAATCCATCCCTATCCTCCGCTACTGAGCGTTAGTTTGGCATACATTTACAAAATATTCGGTTACAAAATTGAAGTTTTACAAATTATCACCTGGGTTTTAATTTTGTTTTCAAGTACTCTGGTGTATTTTAATAGTTTAAAGTTAACAAGTAAAAGCAAGGTCGCCCTATTTGCAACTGGTTTATATGTTTTACTTCAGCCTTTTTTAGATGGAGACATGCTTTGGTTTGATATTGCTATTGTTTTACCAATACTTTCGGGAGTTTATTTTTCTTTTAGGTGGATCAACAAAGAGGGTGGAGTAAACTATAATCTATTTTTAGCTGGACTGTCGTTTGGAGTTGCTTCTTTAATAAAACAAACTGCAGGAATTTTTGCACTGGTTTTTCTTTTATATTTGCTGTTCACAAAAACAAACGTAAAGCGTGTCGCAGTTTTTGTTTCAGGGACTGCGCTTCTTTGGATAGTATTTTTAGCAAGAATAGCTCAAGAAAAGCAACTTGGAGAATTTTGGAACTGGACAATCTATTCCCCACTTTTCCAATGGAAAAATTTTCCAGGATATGTTCAAATGTCGCCGACGAATCACCAACTAGCTGTTCTCGCTTTATTAATTGTTCCTGTGTTGGTTTTACTTGTTTTAAAGCGGAAAATATTGTCTGATAAAAAAATTCAGCTAAGTTTATTTTTTTTGCTTGCAGGTTTAGTAGCTATTTATCCAAGGTTTTCTTTTTTTCATTTTCAACCATCTCTAATATTTTTTGTTTTACTATATGGTGTGTTATTGCAAAAACTTAATCTCAAGTTAAGCATTGCGGTTTTTTCTGTTTTTTTACTTTTATCAGTTCCGTTGATTTTTAGACCAGTTTTGACAAATGACTGGAAAAAAGAACCAAGATTTTACGGCAAAGACGAGGTGAAGATGGCTCGTTCGATAAGAGAAAGTATTGGCGACAGCAAAAATATATTTCTTTTGGGTTTACCCTCTCAATATTACGTAATGACAAATACTATCCCGCCGAAACCTTGGACTGATAATTTTGGATGGTATTTAGAAATTCCAGGAGTTCAAGAAGATATCATTTCTAGATGGGACAATCACAAGCCAGATTATATTTTGTGGAGAGTTCCTTCAAATGGAAATTGGTTTGATCATGGAACCTACCAACCAAAAATAATTGTAAATTGGATGTTAAATAATTACACTTGGATGAAGGAGTTAACTCCTGGTGTATGGGTTTGGGAGAAAAATAAATGAAAATATGCTTCTTAAATGCTACTCAAGGATTAGCCAATAGAGGTGCTGAAACTTACGTTAAAGAGCTTGCAAAAAGACTAGAGAAAAATCACGACGTAACTATATTGTCATCAAGAGAAGCATTGCCAGGAAGATGGCCACTTCTTTGGAGATTTTTTCTAACGCCATATGACTTACGTATATTGAAGTTTGCTTTGAAAAATGCAGGCAAAATTTATAAGAACCGTTATGACGCAGTGATCCCATTAAACAGTGGCTGGGAAGCTTTAATAACGAGGATTGTTACAAAGTTGTATGGCGGAAAAATGATTATTTCCGGCCAATCCGGAAAAGGTTGGGATGAGCGAGTAAACCTGTGGTCATTTCCAGATTGTTTTATTGCCCTATCTTCCCAAGCAAAGTTGTGGGCAAAAAAAGTGAATCCGTTTGTTAAGGTTGAATACATTCCAAATGGAGTAGATTTGACTGAGTTTAGACCTTTTGGAAAAACTCCACATATTGCTTTAAAGAAGCCTATTGTTTTATGCGTTGGTGCTTTAACTCCAACAAAAAGAATTGACTTAGCGATAAAGGCCGTAGCAAAACTCAATGGAGTTAGCCTTTTGGTGGCGGGCGACGGGGCATTAAAAGAAGAAATCAAAAGAATGGGAGAAGAACTTCTGGGAGATAGGTTTTATTTAATAACAGTGACACACGACAAAATGCCGGATTTATATCGCATTGCTGACGTTTTTACTATACCGTCTGAAAGTTACTATTCTTTTGAAATAGTAATAACTGAGGCAATGTCAACAAACTTGCCGGTTGTGGTAAACGATGATCCAATTAGGAGAGAAATAGTAGGGGATGCTGGAATTTTTGTTGATCCAGAAAATGTTGATGATTATGCAAATGCCATTAAAAAAGCACTGGACGCCAAATGGGGCAACAAGCCGCGACTTCAAGCAGATAAGTTTTCTTGGAACAGCATTGCCCAAAGGTACGAAACTCTTCTTTCAAAATTATGAAAGTATCGGTAATAATTCCAATATACAACGAAGAAAAAGTAATAAGTGAATGTTTGGAGTCTTTGTCGAAACAGACGTACAAAGATCTTGAAATAATTTTGGTTGACGACGGATCGTCTGACAAAACGCTGAATATTTTGTCAAATTTTCAATTTTCAATTCCGATCAGATCGGAATCAATTTTCCCGCCAAAGGCGAGGCTCGCCAAGGGCGGCAATTTTCAATTTTTTAAGCAAAACCATAAAGGCCCAGGTGAAGCAAGAAATTTGGGAGCAAAGCACGCAATAGGCAAAATACTGGTTTTTGTAGACTCTGACATGACGTTTGACTCGGAGTTTGTCAATATGCTAGTGGAACCGATTATTGGTGGTCGTGCTAAGGGAACTTTTAGCAAAGAAGAATATGTCAAAAATAATCAGAACCAATGGTCTGTCTGTTGGGGAATAAACGAAGGATGGGAAAAAGGAAGAAGACATCCTAAAAACTACCCAGACCATCAAAAAGTTTTTCGGGCAATTTTAAAAAGTGAGTTTGAAAGAGTAGGGGGGTTTATGCCTATAGGATATACAGACGACTGGACGTTGTCGGAGAAACTTGGCTACGAGGCAATTGCCGCAAAGGGAGCAAGGTTTTATCACGAGAACCCTGGAACCTTATCCGAGGTTTATAAACAAGCAAAATGGATCGGGAAAAGGAAATATAAACTTGGCAAAATTGGAACTTTGATCGCAGCCGTGAGGTCTTCTTTTCCAGTATCCCTTCTGTTTGGAATAACAAAGTCCATACTAAATATTTCACCTGCATTTTTTGTATTTAAAGTTACTTATGATTTGGGAATTTTTGTGGGCGCATTAAGTGTTTTAATAGGAGGAAAAAGTGCAAAATAAGTATCTGGTAGGGATTGTATTATTAGGCTTAGTTTTTCGACTAATTAACCTTGATCAATCACTTTGGTTGGACGAGGCAACAAGTATCTTGGTGGCGCGTGATTTTTCAGTAAGCCAAATTTTGACAAAATTTTCTCCAGGAGATTTCCATCCGCCTCTTTATTATTTAGTTTTACATTTTTGGATATATCTTTTTGGATCATCTGAAATTGGGGCAAGAAGTTTGTCTGTTTTTTTAGGTCTTTTGGGTATTATCTTAATTTACATGATAGGCAGTAAGCTGTTTTCAAAAAATGTTGGTTTAGTTGCCGCGCTTTTATTATCAATAGCCCCCCTGCATATTTACTATTCACAAGAAGCCAGAATGTATGTACCTGCAAGTACAATTGCATTAGCAGTTGTATGGTTTTTCCTTAGAGTGGTAGAGGGACCAAGAAACTTGCTGTTCTGGGTGCTTTTTTCGCTTTCTAGTATTCTCCTAATTTACACAGACTATCCTCTCTTGTTTTTATTTCCTTTCTTAGGAGTTTATCTAATTGCATTTCAAAGAAAAATGCTTGCTGAAAATATTAAAAAATGGAGCGTTCTTGTTTTAGCCTTAGTGCTTTCTTTTGGTATCTGGTCTCAAACATTTTATTCCCAGTTTTTAGTTTCAATGGCTGTAAAAACCGATGTTCCTGGTTGGTGGATGGTATTAGGAGGTGTAAACGCAAAGCAACTTGCCTTAGTTCCAATAAAATTTATGGTTGGCAGAATCTCATCATACGACAAGGAAATTTATGCCTTAGGGGTTGGAATTGCGGCGCTTGTTTTTTTAATTCCATTAAAAAACAGCTTGCTAAACTGGAAAAACACAAAGTTTACTTGGTTGTGGCTTATTGTTCCCTTGTTGTTGGCAGCTCTTGTCGGATTGAAATTATCAATATATAGTTATTTTAGATTTTTGTTTGTTTTGCCAGCATTCTACTTATTGGTTGCCGCGGGAGGGTCTTTTTGTAGAAATAATAATCTTAAAAGGTTGTTGTTGGTTGGAGTGATAGCAGTAAACCTTACGTCTACTAGTATTTACCTTTTTAATCCGCGTTTTCACCGCGAGGACTGGAAAAGTGCTGTTTCTTGGATAGAAAACAACTCACAAGACTCAACGACTGCAATTTTCGTTGCAAACAGCCAGCGAGATCCTTACAGGTATTATTCCCAAACAGTTCCGTCTTACGGCCCTGAAGGTGTAAATGGGGGATACCAGTTCATTTGGCTTGTGCGTTTCAGCCAGCCCATATTTGACCCTAAAGACAAACTTCGTCATGATATAGAAAATGCAGGCTACAAAAAGATTGAAGAAAAAGATTTTAATGGAGTGGTGATTTGGAAATATGAGAAAAGTAACTCTTTAGCATATGCGAATAGGTATTGACGTATCGTCTCTAATTTATCAAACCGGAGTTTCTTCGTATACCAAGAATTTGGTCGAAGCGCTTCTTGAAATTGACAAGCAAAATGAATATTGCCTTTTTGGCGGATCATTGCGCCGGAGTGGAGAATTTAAAAAAATCCTTAACGAACAAAGTGTAAAGTATTTGAAGACTTATCCAATTGCACCAACTGTAGCAGATTTGTTATGGAATAAGTTGCATATTTTACCGATTGAAACGTTGATAGGAAAGGTTGATGCTTTTCATTCATCTGACTGGACACAACCACCCACGAAAGCGTTTAAGGTTACTACAATTCACGACCTTGTGCCTTTAAGGTTTCCTGGCATTTCTCACCCCATAATTGTGGGGGTACATAAAAGACGGTTAAAGTGGGTTAAAAGAGAAGTGGACAAAATAATTGCAGTTTCGGAATTTACAAAAAGAGAAATTGTTGAACTTTTGCAAATTGATCCTGAAAAAATTGTTGTAATCCCTGAAGCTGTCGACTTGTCAGTAGATAAAGTTACAGATACAGACAAAGAAAGAGTGATCAGCAAATTTGGAATAAGAGGTAAGTATTTATTGGCTGTTGGGGCAGATCCAAGGAAAAATATTCCGAATTTAATTACTGCATTTGGTAAAGTGAAGGGAAAGGTAGAAAATCTAAATTTAGTAGTAACAGGTAGGATGTGGGCAGATTTACCAACAAGACCAGGTGTTATTTATACTGGTCATGTAACAAAACAAGATTTGAATTGTTTGTATTCGGGAGCAGAAGCACTAACCTACGTTTCAACATATGAAGGGTTTGGATTGCCTATTCTTGAGGCGATGCGGATTGGCTGTCCAGTTGTTACTTCAAATATTTCAAGTATGCCGGAAGTAGCAGGGGATGGGGCAATACTTGTAAATCCAAATGATGTTGATATGATAGCTAAAGGAATCGAAGAAGTTTTGAAAAATAGAAAAAAGTGGATTCAAAAAGGAAACGAGAGAGTCAACAATTTTTCCTGGGAAAAAACTGCACAAGAAACATTAAAAGTTTATGAAGGAGCAAAAGCATGATAATTGGAATCGATGGCAACGAAGCAAACATCGAAAACAGAGTTGGGGTAAATCAATATGCAGCTGAACTTTTAGCAGCCCTTGAAAGACTACCTGAGTCAAAAAAACATTCATTTATCATTTATTTGCGCCAGTCTCCCCTACCTCATTTACCAAGAGAACGGGATGGATGGAATTATAAAGTATTGCCGGCTCGTGGTGTTTGGGTTTTATCGAAGTTACTACCACATTTATGGTTAACAAATCCAAAACCAGACGTTTTGTTTACTCCTAGCCACTACGCACCTTTATTGTTGCCAATTCCAGCAGTGGTTTCCATAATGGATTTAGGTTATCTAGAAACAAAGGAGCAATTCAAAAAATACGACTATTACCAGTTAAAATATTGGGGTGCTTTGTCGATGAGGTTTGCAAAAAAAATTATTGCTATCTCTGAGAGTACAAAAAGAGAAGTTCTAAGTTATTATCCATGGGCAAAAGGTAAGGTTGAGGTTACATATCCGGGGTATGACAAAAGCAAATTCCATGTTCCAAATAACAAATCTCAAATAAATTCTAAAATTCAAAAAGTAAAAACAAAGTATAGAATTCATGGTAAATATATTTTATTTTTAAGTACTTTGAAACCAAGTAAAAACATCGAAGGGCTTCTTGGGGCGTTTAAGGTAGTTTCAAAAGACCACGACGATCTTCAATTGGTAATTTCCGGGAAAAAAGGCTGGCTTTATGAGTCAATATTTAACAAAGTAATAAGTTTAGATCTTCAAGAGAAAGTTATTTTTACCGACTTTGTTTCTGAGGAGGATAAAGTATCATTAATAGCAGGATGCCTAGTTATTGCTGCACCATCTTTTACTGAAGGGTTCGGAATGCATGTTTTGGAGGCAATGGGTATGGGTATACCAGTTGTTGTTGCGAGCGCTGGAAGTCTTCCAGAGGTGGTGGGTAGCGCAGGGATAATTGTCGATCCCAACGATCCAAAGAGTATTGCAGAGGGGATCGAAAAGGCACTTGAAAAGCATGATGTTTTAAGTGACAAAGTTAAAAAACAAGCGAATAAATTTGATTGGGAAAAAACTGCTAACGATACCCTCCAAATTTTGGAAAAAGCGGTTTAGCTCAATCTTTGCAGTAAAAGTAGTAACAATATATAATGGTCTAATGGCTGTCTTTAAAGATAGAATGGGTAGAGAGCTAACCTTTGTACAGACTTTTGGAAAAATAATAAACAGATTGACCAGTATTCTTCTTGATCTTGAACTAATGATTCTTCGTTGGGTTGGACATATTCCACTACATTTAGTTAGAATGTCAGCCTATCGCTTCTCCGGAATGAAAATTGGCCGAGGCTCAACAATCCACATGTGGGCAAATTTTTTTCAGCCTGAAAATATCGAGATTGGGGAAGACACGGTTATTGGCAATAACGCATTTTTAGATGGTCGAGCTCCATTGATTATCGGAAACCATACAGACATAGCCTCAGAAGTTAGAATATATAACTCAGAGCATGATTTGGAAGCGGAGGATTTTGCAGCAACAGAGGACGCAATAGAGGTGGGAGATTATGTTTTTATTGGTCCAAGAGTGACTATTTTACCTGGAGTTAAGATAGGTAGAGGAGCTGTTGTTGCGGCTGGCGCTGTTGTAACTCGAAACGTTCCAGATTTTACAATTGTCGGTGGAGTTCCTGCAAAAGAAATTGGAGAACGAAAATTGAAAAACCCCAAGTACAAGATAGGACGAGCAAGACTTTTCCAATAATCAACCCCGCTAAGCGGGGTTTCATATGGCTTGCAGCCATAATCTTTTGATGAAAACTTTTTTTAAACTGCTTTTTAGAGTTTGTGTTTTTTTGTTTTTTATTGCTCTTATGGTTTATACAGCTTTGCCGTCTCCTAAGTTTCCTGGATATCTTTCTGATTCAATGCAAAATCTGGAAGATGCAGATGTTGAAACTTTCCTTAGGCGTGGTTATTATACAAATTTTGATAGAGAAAATGTCCTAGACTTCTACCAAAATCAAATGTCATCTACGTTCTTGGGGATTCCTTTACTTGTTTATAGATTAAATTACCCGCCAGAAGAGGCATTTACTTGGGTTCGCGATCAAACGAGGAGTACTTATCTCGAGGAGGTAGTCTTACCCTTTAGGGGATCACTTTTTGTAAATGGATTTATTCCTAAATTGCCAAAGGATGATATTTGGTACAAGGGTTCTCATTTTGACCAAAAAGTTACTGTAAAATATGTTCCTTCCCCACTTTTGCCAAGGGTAATTATAATGTACTTATCACTAATTTTACTTTTTATCGTAGGTGGACAAGCCATAAATATGTTTAATAACTTATTTTCCGACTTGGCAAGGCGAGAAAAATGATGGATCTGTCTATTGTCATAATTAGTTACAACACAGAAAAGTTACTTCTTTCCTGTCTTCGCTCGATTGCTGATTATACAACTTGTATTAAGTATGAAGTTATTATTGTTGATAATGCCTCCAGTGACGGTAGTCAAAATATCAAAGACCATGCAAAGTTTGTAAAAAATCTAAAAGTAATAAAAAATAAAGAAAATTTAGGGTTTGCTAAAGCCAACAATCAAGGGATAAAAATAGCACAGGGAAGATATGTACTTCTTTTAAACTCAGATACATATCTTCAAGAAAACACTTTGGGTAAAATGGTCGATTGGATGGATAAGTACCCCGAAGTGGGTGTTACAACTTGTACGCTTCTTAATCCTGATGGATCAATTCAAGCCTCTGGTGGTTCTTCCCCTTCGCTTTTTAAAGTATTATTGTGGTCGTCTTTTCTTGATGACTTTCCTTTAGTAGCTGACATTTTTGGCTCTTACCACCCCCATACTCCAAGTTTTATAACAAGGAGTGGGTATTACAAGAAAGATCATGAACAAGACTGGGTAACTGGAGCATTCTTTTTTATAAGACGCGAAGTTGTTGAAAAAGTAGGCTATTTGGATGAAGACTTTTTTATGTACGTTGAAGAACTTG
Organism: Candidatus Blackburnbacteria bacterium RIFCSPLOWO2_01_FULL_40_20; assembly: GCA_001816475.1. GTDB lineage: Bacteria > Patescibacteriota > Microgenomatia > UBA8517 > UBA10165 > UBA10165. Next base: position 41,382 of record MHCC01000013.1, on the reverse strand, counting down.
AATATTGTTTTAGGATAAAAGAGTGTGGCTGGAAAATATTTTATACGACGACTGCTAGTATTACTCATATCGGCGGTGCGTCAGGTACATCCTCAGACGCAATTCTTGGAGAGTATAAAAGTCTTCGGTTGTTTTATAGTAAGCATAAAAATTTTATTGAAAAGGCTTTATTAGAGCTATTTATTAAATGGGGTGCAATACTAAGAGTGGTATTATTTAGTGTGATAAATTCTAAGAAAGGAGTAAGAGATGCATATCGGCGGGCTTTGGCGGCTTTTTAATAGCGACGAAATATTTAAGTATGGACTTGCAGTAATACTTATTGTGATTCCCCTGTATCCCAAATTTCCAATTTTAAATATTCCAGGTACATATGTTGCTATAAGAATGGAAGACTTTGTTTTAGGGATTTTGGGGATTTTAGTGATTGTTAGTTTGTTTAGAGATGGAATTGATAACGTATTAAAAAACAAACTCTACTTGGCGATGTTTCTTTTTATTTTGGTTGGGGGATTGTCTTTGGTAAGCGCCCTACTATTAACAAAAACAGTCGCGATGAATGTAGCTTTGTTGCATTGGATAAGGCGCATTGAATACATAATTCCATTTTTAATTGCGTATAAAGCAATTCAAAAGGGAGGTAGGGCGGGATATTATTTACAGATTCTTGCGGTCGTAACTTTATTTGCATTTCTCGTAGGATTCTTGCAAAGATATTTTCAGTTTCCCATCATCTCAACCCAAAACGAGGAATACTCAAAAGGCGCTGCTCTTCGTTGGATACCGGGAGCTAGGTTGCCTTCAACTTTCGCGGGCCACTATGACCTTGCTGCATTTCTGGTCTTAGTATTTCCGATTTTTATCGCATGTCTTTCTATAATAAATAAACTAAAACACAAAGTAGCATTTTTCTTTTTACTTTTAGCTCCTGCATATTGGTTGTTTTTGCAAACGGAGTCTCGAATTTCTTTTGGAGCTTATTTGATTGCGATTAGTTTCATGTTAATCATTTCAAGAAAGAAAAAGTATATTGTGCCGTTTTTTGTTTTAAGTATGGGCGGAATGATTATTTTGAGTGGATTGGGGGTGCGATACACAAGAACTTTAGAAATATATAAACAACGATTGATCGGGCAATACAACATTAGTTTTCCTGCTAGGGCAATGGCATACGAGGAACAAAAACTTATTGCTTTTGAACAACTGCAATATCAAGAACCAACAGTGATTCCTGAGGATAGGTCGGTTGCTATCAGAACAAATGTTGAATGGCCACGAGCCATCAGGGCTTTTTTGAAAAATCCACTGTTGGGGACTGGTTATTCATCTCTAAACCTTGCAACGGACAATGATTATCTTAGAATGCTTGGAGAAGTTGGAATTGTGGGCACACTCGCTTTCTTTTTGGTTTTAGGTAGACTTATTGAAGGGTTTGGCTCGTACTTAAGGAGAGCTTCTCTAAGCGTAGAATCAGTTTTTGTTACGGGTTTTGCAGGGTCACTGTTGGGATTGCTTATTACTGCAACTTTTATTGATGCCTTTGAAGCGTCAAAAATTGCTATAATTTTTTGGGCACTTGCGGGGATTGCATATGGGATAGTAAACAGAGGCAGAGTAAGAGAGGAAGAAGCAAAAAATGACTAAGATTGTCGCATTAATTAAAAATCAATATCTGATTTTATTAATAATAGTTTTATTGGCGTTTGCAGCGCGTCTTTATAAGATTGATAACCCGATTGCGGATTGGCATTCTTGGCGGCAGGCGGATACTGCAAGCGTAACACGAATATATTTAGATCAAGGCATAGATCTCCTGTACCCCCGCTATTACGATATTTCATTCTTGCAAACAGGGAAACCTAATCCGAATGGGTGGAGGTTTGTTGAGTTTCCGGTCTACAACGCCTTACACACTTTGTTAGTTAGTACGGTTGGTATTTTTTCAATTGAAAAATGGGGTAGATTGCTGTCGGTTATCTTTTCATTGGTTTCGACAGTGTTGGTTTTTTCACTTAGCAAACGGTTTTTGGGGGTAAAGGGTGGAATTTTGTCAGCCATGATATTCGCGTTTATGCCATTCAATATCTATTTTTCTCGTGTAATTTTGCCAGAACCAGCTGCCGTTATGTTTGGTTTAGCCGCATTGTATTTTTTTGTGCGATGGTTTGACAACTCTAAACCTAAAGCCTTGTTATTATCAGGAGTCTTTTTCGCCTTAGCATTATTAGTGAAACCTTATGTTGCTTTTTATGGAATCCCAATGCTTTGGTTGGCTGCTGATAAACACAAATGGGATTTTGCCAAATTAGTTAAAGATAAAAATCTTTGGCTGTTCGTATCGGTTGCTTTACTGCCACTTTTTGCTTGGAGAGTTTGGATTAGTCAATATCCGGAGGGAGTTCCTTTTTATAAGTGGGTTTTTAATAGCGATGGTATACGGTTTAAGCCTTCCTATTGGCATTGGATTTTTGGTCAAAGGTTGGGTATTTTAATGTTGGGAAGATGGGGAATAGTCGCTTTTGCAGCAGGTATTTTGTCCAAGTCCAAAGAAAACGAACACAGGTTTCCTTTGATGTTTATTCTAGGGGCGCTCTCTTACGTCTCAATTATTGCCACCGCCAACGTAAGACATGATTATTATCAAACATTGGTAATTCCAGCAGTTGCAATTGTCGTCGCTCGCGGGATACTTTATCTTTGGGAAACAAAGGATTTTATACAGCCGTTCACAAAAATTTTTGTAATTGTAACCATAATTGCTGGGCTTTATTTTTCGTGGTTGCCTGTAAAAGAATTTTACAAAATTAATCATCCGGAAATAATAAGAGCCGGTGAGGCTTTAGACAAGATTGCACCGAAAAACGCGTTCGTCCTTGCTTCATATAACGGTGACACAGCATTTCTTTATCAAACAAAGAGAAGTGGGTGGCCATATCAAACAAACTCTATTGAAGAGTTAATCGCAAAAGGAGCGGATTATTACGTTTCTGTTAATTTAGGTGATCCACAGGTGCAGGACGCGATGCGGAAATTTGAAATTCCTGTACAAACTGATGAGTATGTAATTGTTGACCTAAACCGCAAGCGAATGCCCAAAAATTGATATGAAAATTCTCATGCTCACCCCATACCTTCCTTATCCTCCTGCCTCGGGAGGACAAATTCGTTCATACAATCTTTTGAAACAACTTTATAAAAAGCATGAAATAACTCTTTTTTGCTACATAAGGGAAGACAAGGAAAAAAGCTGGATTCCTGAACTTGAAAAGTATTGCAAAAAAGTAAAAGTCTTCAAAAGAAGGAAAGCCTGGCATCCTTTTAATATTCTTTTGTCAGGTTTTACGCCCTATCCGTTTCTTGTATCAATTTATCTCTCGCAAACTTTTAGAAAGGCGGTAAGTCAGGAGCTGGAAAACGAAAAGTACGACCTTATTCACGCAGAAACTTTTTATGTGATGACAAATATCCCCAAAACATCTCTTCCAATTATTTTAGTTGAGCAAACAATTGAATATTTGGTATACAAACATTTCGTAAACGGAGTAAAATGGCCGGGTTTGAAAAATCTGTTGAACTTAGATGTAGAAAAGCTGAAATTTTGGGAAAGACGTTTTTGGAAGAGAGCTGAAAGAGTTGTTGCTGTATCAAAGACTGACAGGGAGGAGATGTTAAGACTTGAACCTACGATTGATGTAGACCTTGTTCCTAATGGTGTAGATTTAGACTTCTTTGAACCCAAGAAAAGCTGGAGCAACAAAGATAAAAGAATACTTTTTACCAGCAATTTCAAATGGTTGCAAAATGTAGAAGCAGCAGAAATATTAATAAAAGATATTTATCCTAAAGTGAAGGAAAAAATACCAGAAGCAAAAGCTTGGATTGTTGGGCAGCACACACCCAATGCGATTACAAGTTTAGCCAGTAAAGACGTAATTATTGATTCGCTGGATGTCGGAGACCTTAAAAGTACTCAAAGAGCGTACAATAAGGCTTCGGTGTTTGTTGCACCACTTCGGGGACCAGGGGGGACACGTTTAAAGAATTTAGCCGCGATGGCCTCAAAACTTCCCATGGTTACAACGTCTATTGGGGCTGAGGGGATTGGAATAATAAACGAAGAATCAGCTCTGGTTCGGGACAACCCGAGTGATTTAGCAGAAGGGGTTGTAACTCTTCTTCAAAATCCGGAAAAAGCAAAAAAATTGGCCGAATGTGCAAGAAAATTAGTGGTTGAAGAGTATAGCTGGGAGCAAATGGCCAAAAAACTTGATGCTGTTTATGAGTTAGCAGCAAAGCGATGACAAAACTTGATTTAAGTATTATTATTGTTGGTTTTAATACAAAAACCTTTTTAAGAGATTGCCTCCAGTCTATTAAAGTGTCAAAAAGGGATGGTTTTAATTGGGAAATAATAGTTGTAGATAACGCGTCCTCAGATGACTCTTTGGAAATGCTCAAACAAGAATTTCCCGATGTTATCACTATAGCAAACAAGGAAAATCTTGGGTTTTCGACCGCTAACAACATAGGAGTAAAGAAAGCAAAAGGAAGATATGTTTTGTTTTTGAACCCAGACACTATTTTGTCGCCTGAGGCGTTAAGTTTCATGCTAAAGTTCATGGATACCCACCCGAGCGTTGGTGTTTCTTCGCCCAGACTAGAGCTTACCAGCGGGGATTTAGACGAGGCATCACATCGTGGATTTCCAACACCCTGGAACTCGTTTACCCATTTTTTAGGATTAAGAAGAGTATTTCCAAAGTCTAAAGTTTTTGCTGGCTATACGCTCGGCTGGAAGCTTGAAGACAGAGAACCTCACGAGGTGGATTCAGTGGTTGGCGCATTCTTTTTAGTAAGACGTGAGGCGGGGGAACAAGTTGGTTGGTGGGATGAGGATTATTTTTGGTATGGGGACGAACTAGATTTTTGTTTTAGGCTTAAAGAGAAAGGTTGGAAAGTTTACTTTGTTCCACAAATAAAAGTTTTGCACTACAAAGGTGTTGCTGGTGGAATTAAAAGTCACAGTAAAAATATCTCAACAGCCTCCATTCAAACGAGAATAAAAGCTGCAAAATCATCAACACAGGCGATGAGAATCTTCTATAAAAAACATTATTCTAATAAATATCCAGCGCCTGTCCGCTGGTTGGTATTATCAGGAATTGGAGCAATTGAGCGTTATAGAACACTAAGAGCAAGGATCTCCTAATATGGCAAAAATCGGAATTGATGCAAGACTTTGGGGAGTAAAACATACTGGAATTGGTAGGTATGTTGAAGAGCTTGTAAAAAGTTTACAACAAATTGACAAAGAAAATGAGTATGTCCTTTTTTGCAGGAACGATGATACTCGAAATATCCCTGAGGTAAAAGGATGGAAAAAAGTAATAGCGGACATAAATCATTATTCGTTAAAAGAGCAATTTACACTTCATAAAGTTTATCGCAGCGAAAATTTAGATTTGCTGCATGTTCCTCATTTTAATGTTCCAATTTTTTACAAAGGCAAATTTGTTGTAACTATTCATGATTTGTTGTGGCATGACTTGAAAGGTTTGTCGGTTACGACACTTCCAGCACCTGCATATATAGTAAAATATTTTGCTTACAGAAGTGTTGTAGGCAATGCCATAAAAAATTCACAAAAAATCATTGTTCCAAGCAATTTTATTAAAAACGATTTAATAAGTAAATTTAGTTTGCCTGATGAGAAAATAGTTGTCACTTATGAAGGTGTGTCGGAAAGTAGAAGTGGAAATAATAGTGAGTCGGTCTTAAAAGAGTATGGAATAAAAAAGCCATACTTGTTTTATGTGGGCGGTCTTTATCCCCACAAAAATGTTGAAAGGGTTGTAAATGCCCTTACTTTCTTGCGGAAAGAACAGAAATTGTCAGATCTTAAATTGGTGGTAGTTGGTAGCAGAAATGTTTTTCAAGACAGGTTCAAGAAATTCTTAAAGGAAACAGGAACAGAAGATGTAGTAAATATTATTGGAGGAGTGGATGACCGCGAGCTCTCTGCGCTCTATAAAAATTCAGAGGCTTTTGTTTATGCAACTTTATCTGAGGGTTTTGGACTTCCTGGGCTTGAGGCTATGGCGTGGCAAACTCCAGTATTGTGTTCTGATATACCAGTTTTAAAGGAAATATATAAAGATGCAGCAATATATTTTGATCCGTCAAACATTATTAGTATTTCTCAATCAATACAAAAGATAATGTGTGATAAAAATTTGAGATCTAATTTGATTAAAAAAGGAGTAAAATTTTGTAAAACTTATTCTTGGACAAAAATGGCGAGGGAGACGCTTGGCGTATACAATCAGTGCATTAATTCACACCCCACAAGATATCTTCAGGTATAATCGAGACAATGAAAGTTGCTCTTGTATACGACCGAGTAAATAAATGGGGTGGGGCAGAAAGAGTCCTACTTGCCTTACATGAGCTGTTTCCGAAAGCACCACTTTATACTTCAGTTTATAATCCAAAAACAGCCCAATGGGCTGAAGTTTTTCCGAAAATAATACCGTCTTTATTGCATTATTTACCTTTTGCAAGGACAAGACATGATTTATATGCACCTTTGATGCCACTTGCTTTTAAGTCTTTCGATTTTTCGGGTTTCGACTTAGTAATTTCTGTGACATCGGAAGCTGCAAAATCCATTAAAGTAGGAGACAGAACAAAACACATTTGTTATTGCCTAACGCCAACACGTTATTTGTGGAGCGGATACGACCAATATTTTAATACAAAATTACGAAAAATAATCTCATGGCCTTTGGTTAAAGCATTGAGGTTGTGGGACAAAAGAGCAGCCCAAAAGCCCGAAGTCATGATTGCAATTTCGCAAGCTATTGCGGACAGGATTAAAAAGTACTATGGTCGCGAGGTGGAAGTGATTTACCCCCCGGTAGACGTATCACAGGTATCGCGTGTACTACCAGTACCACAATCAAGCAGATATTATTTGGTAGTTTCAAGATTGGTTCCATATAAAAAAGTGGATATAGTTATAAAAGCTTTTAACAAACTAAAATTGCCCTTAGTAATTGTGGGAACTGGAAGTGAGGAAATAAGTCTAAGAAGGAAGTCTAGGTCTAAGAATACATCTTTTATAGGACAAGTGACTGACGGCGAACTTGCTGGATTTTATAAAAACTGCAAGGCTTTGATTTTTCCCCAAGATGAAGATTTTGGAATTGTTGCTGTTGAGGCACAGATGTGGGGCAAACCAGTTTTAGCATACCATGCAGGTGGAGCGTTAGAAACTGTGGTTGAGGGAAAAACTGGAATATTTTTTAATAAACAAACTATTGAGTCAATAGTTCAAGGAGTAAAAAGGATGGAGAGGAGGAGTTTCAAATCCGAGGATTGCATTAATAACGCAAAAAAATTTACCAAGGAGAAATTTTTAAGAAAGTTTGGTAAACTGACCAAAAGCGTTGCAAACAATTACTGCCGGATATGAATTACGACTACATGAAGCGTGCCACAGACATCGTGCTTTCTTTAACTTTGTTAATTTTCTTTTTTCCGATACTCCTAATTACGGCCGTAGCACTATTAATTACCTCACCTGGTCCTGTTTTTGCCGACACTCCCAAAAGGGTAGGAAAGGGTGGAAAACTTTTTTACCCCTACAAATTTAGGTCGATGATTGTTAACGCCTATGAATTACTAAAAACTGATCCTAAGTTCAAAAAGGCATATGAGGAACAACAAAAAAGGGGTAATTACAAAATTATGAATGATCCACGAGTTACCCCTGTTGGGAAGATAATTCGTAAGTATTCTATAGACGAGATACCCCAGCTAGTAAATGTATTAAAAGGCGAGATGAGTTTGATTGGTCCTAGGCCATATTACCCCGAGGAGCTTGATAATCAACAAAAGAAATACCCCAAGACTCGAGAGTCAGTGTCCCGTGTTTTGTCTATAAAGCCTGGGATTACTGGACTATGGCAAGTTTCAGGAAGGTCGGAGTTGCCGTTTAACAAGCGGATTGCACTTGACGCATACTATTCCAAAGAAAAGAGCCTGTTTCTTGATGTGAAAATATTAGCAAAAACTCCCTGGGCGATGGTTTCAGGCAAGGGGGCTGTTTGATATAATTTTAAGAAACATGTATAGTTTAAAAGTGGATCTTTTCATTGCCAAATGGATAAATTGAAGAAAATTAAAACTGATGTTATTACCCCTGAAGCTCAAGATGCAGGCTTCCACAGTTTCCCGTCCGAGGATGGTAAAGGCGCAACCATCCATAAAAAAACATTAGGAATTGTAGGCGGAGCCCTCCTCGCTCCATTAGTGTTTCTTGGTATATTCGCAGTTTTACCAGGTCTTGGCGCATACAACTCAGCAAAGACTTTGATGGTTTCAGCAAAAGAACTTCAGGATGCAACACAAAGCCAGGATTTGGACAAAATGACTTCATCGCTATCAAAGGTAAAGTCAGATCTACAGGCATTGGACGGGAACATGAACAGATTGGGTTGGATTAAAGTAGTTCCTTATTTTGGTAGCTACATAGCTGATGCGCAGTCTGCGAGTAGGGGTGGATTGGCGGGAATTGAAGCAGGAGAAATAATAATAAAAACTGCAGAACCATATTCTGATATTTTAGGTTTGAATGGCGGGGAGCAAGCGCTGGACGGTACGCAAACAGCAGAAGACAGAATTAACTTCATTGTGGAAACAGTTGAAAGCATTGTTCCACAGCTAGACTCGATTAGCGCCAAGACGGGTAAAATGGTTGAGGAGTTCGACAAGATTGACCCCAATCGATATCCAGAATATTTCCAGGGAAAACCTGTGAGAAAAACCATCAGAGAAGGAAAGGAAATGATAAATAGCATGCATGAGCTTGTTACTGGAGGAAAGCCAGTTTTAGAGAAGGCTCCATATTTACTGGGAATTGATAATGAAAGAACATACCTTTTATTGTTCCAAAATGATAAAGAGCTTCGTCCAACCGGAGGATTTATGACAGCTTACGCCATTGTTAAAGTAAAAAATGGAAAATTCGAACAAGTTGCATCAAATGATATTTATAACCTGGATAATAAATTAAAGAACAAAGCACCAGCTCCTGAAGCAATTAAAAAGTATTTACCTTTGGTCAATACTTGGAACATGCGCGATATGAACCTGTCGCCGGACTTTAAAGTTTCAATGGACACTTTTAAGGAAAGTTATGACAAAACAAAGTCGCCCCAAGTTGATGGAATTGTTGCGCTTGATACTGCTCTGGCTGTCGAAATATTGCGTGTAATGGGGGGTATAGGTGTTCCAGGATTTGGGAATTTTTATGCTGAGGACAACCCAAGATGTAATTGTCCTGGGGTAATATACGAGCTTGAGTCATATGCTGATGTCGCGGGGCCAATCGTATGGGATGACATCTCTGGAAAAATTGTCTATAAGCCTCCTCACTCCGACAACAGAAAAGCAATTTTGGGACCTTTAATGAACTCGATTTTGGCAAATGCGATGGGCCAACCAAAAGAAAAAATTCCTGGACTTTTTCAAGCAGGGTTTAACTCTCTTCTTGAAAAGCATGTACTTTTCTACTTTGGAGAAAGTGATGTTCAAAAAGCAATGGAGTCATTTAATTTGGCGGGCCGAATTAAAGACTACCCCGAAGGGGACTACTTACACATTAACGACACTAATTTTGCTGGGGCTAAATCTAACTTGTATGTTCAACAAGAAGTTGCCTTGTCTGTTGAGCCTGGTAAAGATGGAAATACGAATACTTTGACAATTAAATATAAGAATCCTCAAAAAGCTGACGGGTGGCTTAATGGAGTTTACCGAGACTGGGTACGAGTATACGTTCCCAAAGGATCAACGATTATTGACAGTACCGGGTCTGAGGTTGCTGTAACTACGAGTGAAGACTTGGGTAAAACTGTATTTGAGGGGTTCTTTACTCTACGACCTGAGGGTGTTGAGGAGTTGAAGTTCAAGTATAAGACACCCGTTACCTCAAAAGACGGATATAAGATCTTGGTACAAAAGCAATCTGGAACAAACGCAAACCCATATACTGTCTCAGTAAATGGGCAAAAAGAAGACTTCAACCTTAAGACCGACAAAGAATTTCGATTTTAACTTCACAACTTTTGGACTTGGACTGATAAAATGATTGCATGAGAGACAGAACATATTCTTCAGAAGGAGTAATATTATCAAGAAAAAATTATGGCGAGGCGGACAGAATTTTGGTGGTATTCTCAAAACACTATGGTAAAATCAGACTGATTGCCAAAGGTGTACGTAAAACTACTTCAAGGAAAAGAGGCGCACTCGAACTTTTTAACTACATTAAATTCTTTGCCGTTAATGGCAAAAACATGGACTTGATTACCGAAGTAGAAGTGAAAAATGGTTTTTCTTGGCGGAAAGATTTAACCAAAGTTGCTGTTGCATATCATTTGGCTGAGGTTGTGGGGAGACTTACTCCAGAACACCAAGAGCACAGAGAAGTTTTTGATTTGCTGATCGAGTCCTATGGGCATTTAACAAGCGTTGGCTATTGGCAGCTTTTTGGTTTTATCCAAGCATTTAAAGTGCGAACTCTTGAGGAACTTGGATTTTTAGAAAGGGAAAAGCCAATTCCAAAAAATTTAGATTTGTATATAGAGGATTTGATAAATGGTAAGTTAAGAACTAAGAAATTTTTACAATTACTCTCAAATGGCTAGAGTTACACAAGACTGAAGGTCTTTTCGAGCGTAATCTTCAAGTGGTAGTTGTCCTCTAATTTTGATACCATATAACTTATGAGCAACGACGGTTTATTGCAAAAGGTGGTTTCTTTGGCCAAACGACGGGGGTTTATTTTTCCTGGTTCGGAAATATATGGTGGTTTGGCAAATACATACGACTTTGGTCCGTTAGGAAATGCGCTAAAACGCAACCTCTCAAACTACTGGTGGAACAATTTTGTTGAAAGGCGAGAAGACATGTTTGGTCTGGATAGCTCAATATTGATGAGTCCAAAAGTATGGGAAGCCTCAGGTCACACTGCGAGTTTTACAAATATTATGGTTGATTGTACAAATTGCCATTTTCGTACTCGGGCCGATCACCTAATTGAGGACGCGCTTCTCGATCTGGGGAACGTTGAAGGTAAACCTCTTGAGGAGCTGGACCAGATTATTGCGGAAAACAAAATTAAATGTCCAAACTGCGGCAAAGTTGCATGGACAAAATCTCGACTATTTAATCAACTTTTTGAGACCAAAGTTGGTATTATTACAAACGACAAGAATACAGCATATCTTAGAGGCGAGCTTGCTCAAGGTATGTTTGTTAACTTTAAACAAATACTTGACAGCATCCACCCCAAACTGCCATTTGGACTCGCACAGCTTGGGAAAGCCTTCAGAAATGAAATTACAATGGGTAAGTTTACTTTCCGTACGCTTGAGTTTGACTTGGCAGAATTTGAATATTTTGTTCGGCCAGATGAGTGGGAGAAGTTTTTTGATTTTTGGAAAGAAGAAATGTACAAGTTTGCTCTCTCTTTGGGTCTTGAAGAAGAAAAGCTAAGGTGGCGTGCTCATACAAAAGAAGAGCTATCTCATTATTCCAAGCGCACTGAGGACCTTGAATATCAATTCCCCTGGGGTTTTAAAGAGATGTGGGGACTTGCTTACAGAACTGATTTTGATCTAAAAAACCATATGGAAAAGTCAGGCTTAGATATGCGCTATATGGACCAGGCAACTAATGAAAAATTTATCCCCCATGTTGTTGAGCCAACATTTGGAATATCACGCTTGGTCACGATTCTTTTATTTAACTCGTATTGGGAGGATATCGAAAAAGGAAGAGTTGTTTTAAGGCTGCCAAACTTCTTAGCACCTTACAGGGTTGCAGTTTTCCCATTGGTTTCTAACAAACCTGAGTTGGTTAAAAAGGCAAGAGAAATTTATGATAATCTTAGACTTAGACTTGGCTCTGTTTCTTGGGATGATCGAGGTAATATTGGGAAAAGATACGCCTCACAGGACGAAATAGGAACTCCTTGGTGCGTAACGGTTGATTACCAAACGCTTGAGGATAACACGGTAACAGTAAGAGATAGAGACAGCGCAGAGCAGGAAAGAGTGGGAGTTGACAAACTTTTTGATTGGTTTCAAAATGGATTGAGTAAATGAAAAAAATTCTGCCAATTGTTTTAATAGTTGTAGTTGGACTTGGATTGATCGGGGGAGCATTCCTGTTTTTGAAAAAATCCACACAAGCTCCTGGTCAAAAACAAGGTGTAAACCCCGACGTTGTGAAAGAAACAGTGCTTAGAGAACTCCCCCTCGAAGAACGTCCTTACACCACTCTTATTCCAAGAGCAGATGGGCGTGAATTTCATCTAACTATTAGTAAGATTCCTTCTGGTGCCGAGGTTTTAGAATATGAGCTTGTTTATAAAGTTGCTTCCGGTGTTACCCAAGGCGTTCCAGGGTCAATAAAAATTAATAATCAAAGTAAGATTGAACGTGACTTACTTCTTGGAACTTGTTCTTCGGGCAAGTGTAGGTATGACGAGGGCGTAAGCGACGGAACATTTACCTTAAGGTTTAGAGATAATCAAGGTAGGCTTGTTGCCAAACTTGAAACTCCATTCTATTTGCGAAAAGGAGGAAAGGAATTGAAACTTTCAGGTTCGGATTTTGCAATCAATAATGCAGTCCTTTCCCCAAGTACATACTATTTAGTAATGAACACATTTGGATTGCCAGGAAAGGTTGACGGGAACGTTTCTTCAGGCCCTTTTGGAGTCTTTACAAAAGGAAGCGAAAAGGTTAGCGGGACTGTTACGATTGGAGATGTTCAGGGGACAATTTATCAATGGAATAATTCAAAATGGAACCAAGTTTCAGTTGGAAAGATAACTTCTCTTGGTGTCTTTGTTCTTACTTCAAAATAATTAGTTCAAAGGATTAAGTTCAATGTAGGCTGTTTCAATACCCATATTCTCACATTGTGATTTTAATGCATCAAGGGAAAAAGGGGCTACGTACGCGATATGAACTTCACGACCAAATACATCTTCTAAAGTTTTCTGAAAGCGCGAGGTTATCGGATTAAGTTTTTGAATACGAGGATTGCGAATTTGCTCTGTTGTCAAGTCTCTGGCGAGCACGAACCATACATACACTCTTCCTCTACCGGATCCACACAACAGACTCTTAATCACATCAAGCGGCTGAAGTTCAGACATGCATGTTATAAGTGCAAATTCTACTCGATCTTCTCTAGTATTAGCTATTGAGTCTGACGAAGCGGTTAAACGTTCCATTTGAATTGTAGCTATTATAGCGTTGATAACAATTTACTTCAATATTCACTTTAACACTTGACAAAAGTGTTAAAAATAGCTAATAATGGATAGTAGTGGTGAAAAGTGGTGAATAACTTCACCCAATCACTACAAACCTTAACAATTTTCTGGTCCTGCCCACACTTTAAAAATCTGTAAAATCATGTTAATTGGGCAGTATCATACAAAAATAAGTAACAAGGGAAGGACAGCGGTTCCTGCAAGGTTTCGTAAAGAGCTTGGGGATAAGGTAGTGATTACTCGTTGGTACGAGCAATCAATTGCAATTTTTAGTCCAAAAGCTTGGGAGCGAATTCTTGACTTGGCAGTAGGCGGTTCTCTTTTGACTCGTCCCGTACGAGAAACCGAAAGGTTTTTACTGGGGGGAGCGTATGAAGAGGAACTTGACGCTCAAGGTCGAATCGTTATACCTTTACCTTTGCGAGAAATTGCCCAAATTTCTGAAGAAATTGTGTTTGTGGGTTTGAGAGATAGAGTTGAAATTTGGAATAAAAGTATTTGGGAAGAAAAGGAAAAAGAAATTTCGGGCAAAGCAGAACTTCTGATCGAAGAAGTTCAAAAAAGCAATAGGGGAGGGTCTTAACTTGTTAGCAAATGAGCATAAATCGGTCATGCTACAGGAAGTTATTGACTTTCTGAATGTAAAACCGGGAAGACGTTTCATTGATGCTACTACTGGGGGTGGTGGTCACATTGAAGCAATACTAAAGATGGGCGGAGAGGTTTTGGGAATAGACCAAGACCCAGTATCGTTGAACATCACTAGAAAACGTCTTAATGAAAGTGGTTTTAGTGTTTTTAAGTTAGTTCAAGGTAATTTCGCAAATCTTCAAAAAATTGCTTCAGGTGTGGGTTTTACTCATGTCGACGGTGTATTGTTCGACTTGGGATTTGCAAGCTTCCAATTAGAAGACTCAGAAAGGGGACTTTCTTTCCTTAAAGAAGGACCGCTGGACATGAGGCTTGATCCAAATTTGGGAGTAACAGCAGCAGATCTTATAAATAGTCTTTCCGAAAACCAACTTGTTGGTCTTTTTAGAGAAGTTGGAGAAGAAAGACTTGCCCAATCGATCGCGCGTCAAATTGTATCCCGGCGAGTAAATCAACCGTTTTTGACAACTCAAGATCTGAAAAAGTTAGTAGAGGATGTATATGCACGGAAGGGTTTTACAACCAACCACATACATCCTGCCACAAAGGTTTTCATGAGCTTGAGGATTGTGGTTAACAATGAATTTGAAAATTTAAAGAATGGTTTAGAGCAGGCATTCCAGACCCTTAAAATTGGTGGAAGGATTGTAGTAATAAGTTTCCATTCGGGCGAGGATAGGATTGTAAAGGATTTTGTAAAGACGTTAGAAAAAGATAAGGTAAAAATTTTAGTAAAAAAGCCTTTAGCTCCGACCCAGGAGGAAATAAAAGATAACCCAAGGTCCAGAAGTGCGAAGTTAAGAGCGATAGAAAAGATATGAAAAATATAAATAGAACAAAAGAAAGGATTTGGTATGGGGTATTTGGGGTGTTAGGAATTGTAATACTTGCTCAGATAATTATTACAGGAATGTATGCAGGGAAAGGTATGGAGTGGACTAAACTTAAAACTCGCGCTTCAGATCTCGCGCGGGAAAACCAACAGCTTCAACAAGATTTAGCGCAAAAGACTTCACTACAGGAGGTTTCTTCTAGAGCCCAAACCTTAGGGTTTGTAAAATCCTCATCTGTAGTTTATGCTGATTTTGCAACCTCTGTTGCGATGGCGCGATGATTTCCTCAGACGTTCGTACAAGATTTTTAATGGCAGCATTCCTCTTAGCTGGAGTGATTGTTTTTTTTAGGTTATTTACTTGGCAAGTATTGCAGTCCGACGTACTTGCTGCGGCTGCTCGTTCTCAACACCAAACCTCAACCACACTGCAAGCAAAAAGGGGGTCAATTTTGGCTTCTGATGGTTTTCCTTTAATTGCATCTCGTGAGTCGTTCCTTGTTTGGACAAATAATTCAAGGATAAAAGAAAAAGAAATAGTTGCAGATAAACTTTCGACCTTGTTTATTGCTCACGAAAAGATAGAGGAATCTTCTGACTCAGGAAAGATTAGAGAGCAATTGGCAAAGGACGAAAAGGATAGAATCAAAAAGCTCTTAGAACGGCAGAACGCATATTGGGTACCCATTAAACATAAAGTAAGCAAAGAGATTAAAGAGCAAATTGAAAACTTAAATATTTCAGGAATCGGGTTTGATCCTCAAGAATCAATGGAATACCCGGAGGGTACAATGGCCGCAAGGATGCTGGGGTTTGTGGGCAAAGATAGCGCAGGCCAAGACAAGGGCTACTTTGGGCTTGAGGGATTTTATGACTTAACTCTTTCTGGAAGTAGGGGGGCTTGGGATTGGGAAAAGGATGCGTTTGGGAATCCTATTGTTTTAGGTGAAAGCCTAAAAGTTGGCGCGATGGATGGGATGGATTTAAAAACTACAATTGACAGAACAGTTCAATTTATCACAGAAAAACATTTAATCGAGGGAATTAACAAGTACGACGCGGTCAGCGGGTTAGCAGTTGTTATAGACCCCCGCGACGGGTCAATTTTGGCATCAGCGTCTATTCCGTCTTACGATCCTTCTCGGTTTTCAACATATAAATCAGAAGATTATATCGATCCAGTAGTAGGGGAGGCGTTTGAACCAGGCTCGATATTTAAAGTGCTTGTTATGGCTGCCGCACTGGATGCAGGGGTGGTGGACCCAGATAATAAGTGCGATACCTGCTCCGGCCCGCGCAAAATTGCAGAGTATACGATAAGTACAGGAACGGGAGAGTACCATCCAGACAGTACCCCTGCTGACATTATTAGAAATTCAGACAACGTAGGAATGATTTGGGTTTCTGAAAAAATGGGAATCGATAAATTTTATGACTATATAACTCGTTTTGGAATAGGCCAACCTACAGGTGTAGATTTACAGGGCGAGACCAATCCCCCACTGAGGCCAAAGAAAGAGTGGAGGCCAATTGACCTTGCAACTGCTAGTTTTGGTCAAGGTGTAGCGGTTACTCCAATGCAAATGGTTAGGGCAGTTTCCGTATTGGCAAACGGCGGCAAACTTCCAACTCCTAGAGTTGTTGACAAAGTTGTTAGTCAAGACTTGGAAGAGGCTGTTCGCTACCCTAGTCCGGTTCAGGTTATTTCTCCTAAAGCTGTCAGACAAATAACAGACATGATGACCTCTGCGGTAGACTCGCGTTCAGATATGTGGATTAAACCAAAACAAATAAAAGTTGCAGGAAAAACCGGAACGGCCCAAGTCCCGATAGCAGGACATTATGATCCAGAAAAAACGATTGCCTCGTTCATTGGTTTTGCCCCAGCCGACAATCCAAAATTTGTAATGATCGTTTCCCTTAAAGATCCCAAGGCTGCACCTTTTGCTTCCCAAACTGCTGCCCCGCTTTGGTTTTCAATTGCTAACGATCTTTTCCCATACTTGAAAATAATGCCTAGATAATTTTTTGAGTGTACAAAATATAATACAAGGATCGTATAATTAGCACGTGGCGAAGTTTATAATCCAGGGTGGGGTAAAACTTTCTGGCGAAGTAAAAGTTGCAGGAAACAAAAACTCAGCACTAAAGTTAATGGTCGCCTCACTTCTTGGAGACTCCCCGACCACTCTTTTTAATGTCCCTCAAATTCGCGATGTTGAAACGATGGCGCAACTTATTGAAGGGCTGGGCGCTAAAGTCACTTTTGAAGGCGAAGGGGTGGTTAAAATTGATCCAACAAATTTAAATTCTTGGCAGCTTGATTGGGAGCTTATGGGCAAAATCAGGGCATCTGTCGTTTTGGCGGCGCCCCTTGTTATGAGGTTTGGCAAAGTTTCGCTACCCAAACCTGGTGGAGATTCAGTTGGCGAAAGGTTGATTGATACCCATATTTCAATGCTTACTGCGTATGGTGCAAAGTGTAATAGAGATTATAAAGGTTACGAAATCACGGCAGAAAAGCTTAAGCCCGCGGATATTTTTCTTGAGGAAGCCTCAGTTACAGCAACTGAAATGGCTCTAATGGTCGCAAGTTGCATTCCTGGTGAAACAGTCATAGAAGGTGCAGCAGCTGAACCTCACATAGTTGACTTGGCTGAAATGCTTATTAAAATGGGTGCAAAGATAAATGGCGCTGGAACTAATACCGTTCGTGTCTTGGGGGTAATAAAACTTAGAGGTGTTGAACATAAAGTTCGGCCGGACCATATTGAGGTTGGAACTTTTGCTGTGGCAGCGGCTATAACTGGCGGAGACGTCTACATTAAAGATTCTATTCCTGAAGATCTAAAAATTATCCTTGCGTATCTTGGGAAAATGGGAGTTGAATATGAATTTTCGGCTAAAGATGAACTGAGAATTAGACCTTCAGAACTGATTGCAAAGCAAAGAGTATTCAAAACCAGGCCCTGGCCTGGTTTTCCAACAGATTTGATAAGCCAGTTTATTGTTTTATCTACTCAAACTCGCGGAATTGTACTCTGCCATGATTGGATGTATGAGTGGAGAATATTTTTTGTTGATCATTTGATAAAAATGGGGGCCAATATAATAATTGCTGACCCACATAGAGTTATTGTGGTTGGTCCGAGTCAGTTGCATGGTCAGTTGATTCCTAGCCCTGACATTAGAGCGGGAGGGGCTTTAGTGTTAGCCGCCCTCTCGGGGCGGGGAGAGAGTGTAGTCGAACACGCAGAAATTGTCGACCGAGGATATGAAAAATTTGAAGAAAGATTGTCGTTTCTTGGGGCAAACATAAAAAGGGTGGAATAGGCAGGGGAGATTTGGTATGATTAGTGTGGTATGGCACTTGATCTTGGTCTCTTGATGTTTTCTTTTGCTCTAACTGCGGTTTTGATAGTTCCTTTTATTAATCTTCTTTATAAACTTCGTTTTACAAGGCGCGTCGAAGCTCCTAAAAAGGGTGAAGTTCCTTTGTTCGATAAGATGCACGACAAAAAAGCCGGAACTCCTGTGGGTGGTGGCATAATAATTGTTGCTTCGGTTTCGATTCTTTTTGCGATTGTCTATCCGCTGGTGTCCTATTTGGGTGTATACATGTACGCTGCGTTTGATGTAACTTCAGAAATTCAAATAATTTTCTTCACCTTTCTTTCGTTTGCACTCCTTGGGTTTTACGATGATTTTGTTAAATTATTTGGAAAGATGGAACAAGGAAAACTTGGCATGTGGGTTGGCTTGCGAAGAAAGCATAAGTTTGCGCTTCAATGGATCTTGGCCTTCACGATTGCACTCCTTATCTACAAAAATTTAAATATTTCAATAATTCACATACCAATATTTGAAACAGTGGTTAATTTGGGATTTTGGTATGTACCACTTGCTGCTTTTACGATTGTTTCTTTTGTTAACGCAGTTAATATTACAGACGGGTTGGATGGGTTAGCTGCCGGAGTTTTATTAATATGCCTTTTTGCATTTTGGATTATCGCATCTAAAGTTTTTGACACGCCTTTATCAATATTTATTTCTCTTTGGATAGGTGCCTTAATTGCGTTTCTTTATTTTAATATTTGGCCCGCAAGGATTTTTATGGGAGATAGCGGTGCTATGTCTTTTGGCGCAACGTTGGCTGTAATCGGATTGTTAACTGGCAAAATACTCGCCTTGGTTATTATTGGTGGAATTTTTGTAGTCGAGATTATGAGTAGCTTAACTCAAATATTGAGTAGAAGGTACCTGGGAATGCCAATTCTGCCAATGGCACCTATTCATCTTTGGCTGCAAAAGGCTGGTTGGGAGGAGCCAAAAATAGTTATGAGGACATGGCTTGCTGGGATTATTTTAGCAATATTGGGTTTGTGGTTGGCAGTGATTTGATTAAAGTACCACGGGAATAAAAAGTACCACAAGTACCACGGGCAAAAAGGCTTGTGGTACTTCTCTATATATGAAACATACTTCTAAATTTATTGGTAATCGTGCCATGCTCGACAAGCAACTTCTTATCACAGTTCTTGCATTGGCGATTTTTGGGGTTGTTATGGTAACGGATGCTTCTGTAGTTGACGCAACTCGCACATTCGGAGACCGTTTCTACTTCGGCAAACATCAACTTTTTTGGATTTTTTTGGGATTAATTTCGATGTTTTTAGTTTCAAGATTTAATTATAAATTACTAAAAAAATTTTCATTACCACTTTTTTTTGGATCTTTAATTTTGCTGGTTTTACCCTTAGTTCCAGGGATTGGACTGGTTCTTCATGGCTCACGTCGTTGGGTAGATCTCGGTCCTCTTGTTATCCAACCATCGGAACTGCTAAAGCTTACCCTAGTAATTTATTTAGCAACCCTACTTTCAATCAAAAAAGATTTTTTGTCTTTTGCTTTTGCAGTATCAATTCCAGTTGGTCTTATAATGCTTGAGCCTGATTTGGGAACAGCTGGAATAATTGCAATAACTTCAGTTATTATTTATTTTTCAAGTGGTGCTCCTATTCGGTACTTCATGTCAATGTTGCCAATTGGTGGTCTTCTCGGGTTAATATTTGTTTTAACATCAAGCTATAGAAAAGAGAGATTACTTACCTTTCTTAATCCAGCATCAGACCCTCTGGGTTCCTCCTACCACATTAGACAAGTTTTGCTAGCTCTCGGGTCTGGAGGAATTTTGGGAGTTGGGCTGGGGCAGTCAAGGCAAAAGTATCTTTTTTTACCGGAACCTGCAACTGACTCAATTTTGGCGGTAATAGGGGAGGAATTAGGACTCCTCGGAACTTCAGCGATTTTATTGGCATTTCTGTTTATAATATGGAGAGGGCTAAGGCTTGCAATGCGGACAAACGATAGTTTTGGAAAGCTTCTGGCGGTAGGCATCACATCCTTAATTGGAGTGCAGGCTTTCATTAACTTTTCTGCAATCGTGGCGTTAGTTCCTTTGACTGGTGTTCCTTTACCCTTTTTGTCTTACGGTGGATCCTCGCTAACCATAAGCTTAACTGCAGTTGGGATTTTGCTAAACATTTCAAAAAATGGAGGGAAAAGCGCGCACTAATATCTTTCGCTGCGCTACAGAATTATGAAAAAAGTCGTAATAACTGGTGGTCATTTTACTCCTGGACTTGCAGTTATCGAAGAATTGCAAAAAAGAGGTGGATGGGAGATTTGCTGGATTGGTGAGGAAAAGGCTGTTCGTGGACAGAACGCAAAAACCTTAGAAGCTCAGGTTCTACCAAAGACAAAGGTGCCGTTTTATACAATAAAGACATACAAGCTGCAAAGGAGGTTTTTTGTGGAAAATATTGTCGATATTTGGAAACTTGCTTTGGGTTTTTGTCAAAGCTTTTCGATACTTAAAAAGGAAAAGCCGAATGTCATTTTATCGTTTGGGGGTTATATTTCAGTACCAGTTGCTGTCTCGGCTTGGATATTGGGAATTCCGGTTATTATTCATGAACAAACTACAGCCTCAGGACTTGCAAACAGACTAGTTTCTAAAACAGCTCGATATGTCGCTATTTCATTTGAAGAAAGCTCCAAGTATTTTCCTAAAGATAAGGTTGTGTTGACGGGAAATCCAGTAAGATATGGGATCTTTAAAGTAGCTGACACGCGAAAAGTAAGGGCCGATCAGCCAATTATTTACATTACGGGAGGAAGTAGGGGTTCGCAAATTATAAATCAAAACGTGGCAAAAGTTGTTGATAAACTAACGCGATTGGGCGAAGTAATTCACCAAACTGGAGAACTTGATTTTTTAATAACTATGGAAAAGAAAGAAAGCATGTCAAAACAGGCTTCAGATAATTATCTCGTATCTGCTAATTTCACTCCTCGGGAAGTTGAAGAAATATATAAAAAGGTTTCAATTGTCATCTCTAGGGCTGGCGCAAATACTGTGAGTGAGTTAGCGGCACTAGGAATTCCCTCAATTCTTATCCCTATTTCTTGGAGCGAGTCTGATGAGCAAACTAAGAACGCAAAATTGCTGGAGGATATGGGCGCTGCGATAATAATTTTTGAAAGCAATTTGACTCCCGATATATTATTCCAAGCCGTTGAAAAAATAACTAATGAATATAAAAATTATAGCGAAAACGCTTCTTTAGCGAAAAAACTAGTCCCACCTTCGGCGGCTTCTGGGATAGTAGCCTTATTGGAAGAGGTAGCCTAATGCGTAAAATTGCCCGAAAAATCAGACTAATAATAAGTGGAAATTTTGTTTGGATTGTAGTTTGTATTTTTCTATTTTTTGTAGGAGCACTTCTTTTTAGGAGCAACTTTCTTGCAATTGAATCAATAAATTGCAAAACTCAGTACGGTATTTGCACAGATCAGGAAACTGAGATGTTTTACCAATTTAAAGGAAAAAATTTGTTTACTCTAAACCAAAACTTAGTAAAAAGTTTGGGCGAACGCTTTTCTAGCAATAGACGAGTTTTTATACAAAAGGTTTTCCCCAACACGCTAGTAGTTGTTTTGGAAAAGAAGAAACCGATTGTGGCAGTGAAAATGGATGTTCAACCAAGAGGCGTTTTTTTAGTTGATCAAGATGCGAATGTAATTGAATTTGCCTCCGACACCGCTTTGTCTGTGATCGTTATCAAGGAAGGTTCTGCGGCCTTAGTTATTGGAAAGTCTTTGGGAGAGGAATTCGCGCAAGCAGTTCAGATCATGTCGTTGGTAGAAAAAACACAAGGTGTGAGTCAAGGATATTATGATGGTAACGTGTTCAGTCTAGAGTTGGCTGATAGTACCAAAGTTTTCTTTCCACTAGACAAAAATCCACAAGTTTTGGTTGGTGCTTTACAATTGATCCTGACACGAAGTAGAATTGATAGTAAATTACCAAGGATTATTGATTTGAGATATAGTAATCCAGTATTAAGGTTTTAAAGTATGTCCAAAGCAAAAGTTATCGCAGGAATAGATATAGGATCTTCAAAAGTCTCGACTCTTATAGCTCAGTTTAACAAGGAAGAGGAAAAAATAAGTATTGTTGGAGTTTCGTCCGTTGATTCAAAGGGTGTAAGAAAAGGTCAGATTGTTGATATCGATGAGGCTTCCTCGGCTGTAATAAACTCTGTGGAGTCAGCAGAAAGGATGGCTGGATACAGCCTTGACCATGCCTTTGTAACGATCGGTGGGGGACACATTGAATCTAAGAACTCTCACGGGGTTGTTGCGGTTTCATATCCGTCTGGGGAGATAGGGCCGGGGGATGTTGATCGTGTAATAGACGCAGCGCGTGCCATGTCTATGCCTGAATCGAGGGAAATTTTGCATGTAATTCCTCGAGAATATAAAGTCGATGGCGAAACACAAGTTAAGGATCCTGAAGGAATGAGTGGTGTTAGACTTGAGGTGCAAACTCATCTGATTACTGGATCCTCAACTGCTGCAAAAAACATCACAAAATGTATTTCTGAAGCGGGAATTGTGCCAGACGGCTTAGTTTTTTCAGGTCTTGCTTCAAGTTTCTCAGTTTTGACAGATACGGAAAAAGAGTTAGGAGTAGTATTAATCGACATTGGAGGCGGAACAACGTCGATAACTGCATTTGTGGAAGGCGCCATAATACATTCTTCAGTTTTTCCAATTGGTGGAAAAAATGTGACTAATGATATTGCTGCGGGTTTGAGAATATCTCTAGAGTCTGCAGAAAAATTAAAAGTCACGTTGAGTAACCCTAAAAAGAAAGTCTCGGAAGATTTAGAAACAGAAGACGATTTGGACATGACAAAACTTGGAATTGAGGATGGAGAAAAAAGAATATCCCAAAAAACTTTAATAGATGGAATTATTAAACCTCGACTAAATGAGATTTTTACAATGGTAGCAATGGAACTTTCAAGCAAGGGTGTAATAGGTAAAGTTCCGTCAGGGGTTGTAGTTACAGGCGGTTGTGCGCTTTGTATAGGTACTCAAGAGTCGGCGCGGCGAATGTTATCGCTCCCGGCACGGATCGGCTTTCCGAAGGGAGTAACTGGATTGATTGAGGAAGTAGAAAATCCTGCGTTCGCAGCCTGTGTTGGACTTTTGTTTTTTGGGATTACCGAGCAAGAGACTGCGCCAAAGTGGACTTCTACTGGGATATTTTCAAAAATAGGCAAAGATTTGCCCGTTAAAGGCGCGGTCGGGAAATTTAGTGATCTGTTCAAAAAACTGCTTCCTTGATACTCAAAAGAAAATAAGAGAAAATAAGGCTGCGCTTGCTCCAAGCATAGATCCACCGATAACGTCTGATGGCCAGTGTTCCCCTAGACTTATTCTACTATATAGAGTTAAGAAAACTATGCTTGCTATAAAAAGATTGGCAAGGGCTTTTGTATTAAAACTCAATTTTTTGCTTATAATAATCATGTATGCAATTAGTAAACCCAAAAATACTATTCTCAGACTATGGCCAGAAGGATAAGACGAACCAGGATGTACGTACCACTGAGGAAATATAGAAGAAACAGTGCCGGAGCGATAAAACATCATTGCGGGACCTGGGTGGTCAAGTAGAGTTTTCCCGTAAATTTCGACGACATGAATTACTGCAAAAGCAACTAGTGCAACAAAACCAAGCAGTTTTTTTCTTGCCAATATTATTAAGAAAAGTAACAGCGCAGTAATTTCAAACGAAGCCAACGCACTAAATGATGACAAAAAATCATCCACTTTTAATGAAGTACGATTTTGGATTTTTACTGTCAAATTAAAATCAAACACTTGAAAGAGATTTCTTTTAGCTGCATATGTAAAAATGAAAAAAAGAAACGCAAAACTTAAACTTAATAAGAAAAAGAAAACTTTTGACTTCATGCGTTATCAATTATACCCCACTAATTCTTTTTTCCACACCATGCAAATAACTGGGCCAAGTCTGTATTGCAATTTGGCTAATGGATGTTAAAATGGGCTTTATTATATGGCATTAGTTAAGCCGGATACGTCAAGGTTGGCAAAAATAAAAGTTATTTCAATTGGAGGTGGGGGTGGAAATGCCATAAACCACATGATCCATGAGATTAAGATTGACGCGGTTGAGTTCATAGCGATGAACACCGACGCACAAGTACTTCTCAATAACAGCGCGGACACAAAACTTCAAATTGGTGAAAAAATTACGAGAGGTCTTGGTGTTGGAGGAGATCCCGAGGTCGGTCAAAAAGCTGCTGAGGAATCTCGCGAGAAAATAAAAGAACTTCTTATTGATTCTGACATGGTTTTCTTAACTGCAGGTATGGGTGGTGGAACAGGAACTGGGGCAACTCCAGTTGTTGCGCAAATTGCAAGAGAATCAGGAGCCTTAACCGTTGCTATCGTTACAAAACCTTTTGCTTTCGAGGGAGCCAGACGTGCAGTTTCTGCAGAAGACGGGATTGAAAAATTGGCAGATTGCGTGGACGCATTAATCGTTATTCCCAACCAGCGTTTGATGGATGTAATCGACCGTAAAGTGTCACTCTTGGACGCATTTAAAGTGGTTGATTCAGTTTTAACCCAAGGAGTTCAGGGGATTGCAGAAATTATTACTATCCCAGGCCTTATAAACGTAGACTTTGCAGATGTTAGAACTATTATGAGAGATGCAGGGTCGGCCTTGTTGGGGATTGGTACTGGAATTGGTGAAAATAGGGCCCAAATGGCAGCGCGTGCCGCAATATCCTCTCCACTTCTTGATCTTTCTATAGAAGGCGCAAAGGGGGTTCTGTTTAATATTGCCGGAGGGTTGGACATGACAATGAACGAGGTTGATGAGGCGGCGCGAATTATTTCTGAAACGGTGGACGCTGATGCCAATATAATCTTTGGAGCAACAATTAATGAAAAACTATCAGATCAACTAAGAATTACAGTTGTTGCAACTGGATTTGACCAAATGCGATCAAAACTGGGAAGAATGGTTAACGTATCTCGCCCAAAGCCGGTTGAACAAACAGCAGGATTGGTAGGAGAAGTAAATAAAAATGTAATTGACAAGAAAGAAGAGCCAACTCAAACCATAGAAGAAGTTAACAAAAAGCCTAATGGGAAAGATGAGTGGGGAGAAGAGTTCGAGATACCAGCGTTTTTGCGCCAAGGGCGCTAAAACCTGGGATCGAGAAGTTTACCCTGAGCGAAGTCGAAGGGAGATCCCGGCATTTTTGAGACATGGTAGATAAATAGTCAAAGAAATGGCAAAAGAACAAGAGGATCATATTTCAGAACAACGTGAAAGACTCGAATATTCGGAAGTTGAACTAGAAATCAAATTTTGGCGAGAAATACTAGGTTATTATGTCTAAAAAATTGACATTTGAAAGCAGTGTAGAATAAAATGACATCAATGTTGAAAATTGTGGCTATTAACGAAATCAGAATCATCATTGCCTACAAAGCTTGATGCTGGTTTCTTGTAGTCAAATTCACAAAACCAGCTTAAAAGCTGGTTTTTTGTTAGAATTGGTAATATGTCAGAAAAAACCAAAAAGTTCAAACTAGTTGACCCGAGAATTGAATTCCCAAAGCTTGAGGAAGAAATCCTTAAGTACTGGCGCGAGAACAAAATATTTGAAAAGTCGTGTGATATGACCAAAAATGGTAAAAACTATGTTTTTTACGAAGGTCCACCAACGGCAAATGGGAAACCGGGAATTCACCATGTCCTTGCAAGATCGTTTAAAGATTTATTTCCTAGGTATCACACTATGAAAGGGGAGTATTGTTTGCGTCGAGGTGGATGGGATACTCATGGTTTACCGGTTGAGATAGAAGTTGAAAAAGCACTGGGGATTTCCGGGAAAAAGGGGATAGAAAACATTGTCCCAGGAGATAAAAAGGCATCGATTTCCAAATTTAATCAACTTTGTCGCGAGTCGGTTTTTAAATACGTCGAAGATTGGAAAGTGTTAACCGACAGGATGGGCTTTTGGATAGACATAGATGATGCTTACGTAACGCTGTCAAAGAAGTATGTTGAAAGTTGCTGGGCAATATTAAAAGACTTTTTTGATAAAGGACTTTTAGAAAAAGACTACAAAGTTGTTCCCTATTGCCCAAGATGCGGAACTCCACTTTCGTCTCATGAGCTGTCTTTGGGATATGCAGACGCAGAAGACCCTTCAATTTACATAAAGTTTAAGCTTCTTGACGAGGACGCTTTTTTCTTAGTTTGGACAACAACCCCTTGGACGCTACCTGCAAATGTGGCTTTGGCAGTTAATCCTGGGGCAACTTATGTTAAGGCTAAAGTAAACAATGAGGTATTTATTTTAGCAAAAGAGAGGTTGGAGGTTGTTGGGGATGTAAGAGTGATAAGGGAAGTAAGGGGTGAGGAATTGGTTGGTAAAAAATATGAACCTTTGTACAAGTTTCACGATTTTGGAGAAAAAGCCTATCAAATATATCCCGCTGACTTTGTTTCTTTAACCGACGGAACTGGCATTGTTCACACTGCAGTAATGTACGGAGCGGACGATTTTGAACTGGGTAAAAAATTTGGGTTACCGATGCACCATTTGGTAAATGAGGAGGGTATGTTCACAGATGAGGTAGAGTTCTGGAAAGGGGAATTTGTTAAAAAAACAGATCCCAAAGTGATGGAAGAGCTGGAATCCCGCAACTTGCTTTATAAGAGCGAAACAATAACTCATTCATATCCATTTTGCTGGCGTTGCAAAACTCCTCTTTTGTATTACGCGATTAGCTCTTGGTTTATAAGAACTACAAAAGAAAAAGAAAAAATATTAGAAGAAAATAACAAAATAAACTGGGTTCCGAAACACATAAAAAACGGCCGAATGGGAAAATGGCTCGAAGGGATGGTTGATTGGTCACTTTCAAGGTTTCGTTATTGGGGAACGCCGCTTCCCGCTTGGCAGTGTAAAAATAATCACGTTAAAGTCCTTGGTTCGTTCCAAGAATTATCAGAACTTAGTGGGAATAAGGAGGTTCTTGGCGCGAATTTTGATCCGCACAGGCCCCATGTTGACGATATAACTTTTAAATGCCCAGATTGTAGTGAAGAAATGGCTCGCGTAACAGACCTTATTGATGTGTGGTTTGACTCAGGATCCATGCCCTTTTCTCAATGGCACTACCCGTTTGAGAACCAGGAGAAGATAGACGATAAAAAACAGTTTCCTGCAGATTTTATTGCAGAAGGTCAAGATCAAACAAGAGGTTGGTTCTACACTTTACTTGCTTTGAGTACACTCTACAAAGGTCAATGTTCGTACAAAAACGTTATTTCCCACAATTTGGTTTTGGACAAAAACGGTCACAAGATGAGTAAGTCTGTGGGCAACGTTGTGAACCCAATGGAGGTAATGCATAAGTATGGTGCAGACAGTGTTAGGTTTTATTTTTATTCATCTGTAAAAATTGGCTTACCTTATAAATTTCAAGAAAAAGATATAGAAGATATTTCAAGACAGTTTTTTAGGATTCTTTGGAACGTTTACAACTTCTTTGTGATTAATGCAATAGCGGACAACTGGTCGCCCAACAAACTAGTGAAATCGACAAGCGTTCTTGATAAATGGATTAACTCCCGTTTCAGTGGTGGACTTGGGAACATAACAAAATCCTTGGATGAATATGATCCTACAGAGGCATCTCGCCTTGTTTTGATTTTAGTTCAAGATCTTTCGTTGTGGTACGTGAGAAGGAGTCGGGACAGAATAGGCCCAAGTGCTTCAAACGGAGAAGACAAAGAAGCAGCATATTCTACACTTTGGAACATTTTGGTTAAGTTGACTAGGTTGCTTGCGCCGTTTGCTCCATTTATAACTGAGGAAATATACCGGAATTTAACAGGCAAAGAGTCCGTTCATTTATCTGGTTGGCCAGAATTTGAAAAAGACGAATATAACGCTGAGCTAGAGTTAAAGATGGAATTATCACGAAAAATCGTAGAAAAAGGCCATGCAGCGAGAAAAGATGCCAGGATTCCAGTACGCCAACCCTTAAGTGGCGTGAAGGTGAAATGCAATTTAGAAAAATTGCCGGATGAGATACTTCAATTAATAAAAGAGGAACTGAATGTAAAATCTGTTGATTGGAAAAAAGACGAAAATGTTGATGAAGTTGCCTTAAACCTTGATACTTTAATTACTCCAGAGCTTGAAGAGGAAGGTAAAGCGCGTGAATTGGCGCGACAAATTCAAGAAGAAAGAAAGAAGTTAAAAACAGCAAGAGAGGTAGAAGTTTCTGTGGTTGCGACTTGGATTCCTCAAAATCCAGAATTGATGAAGTGGTTAAAACAAAGAGCAAATATAAGCAGTATTCGCCAAGGCGACGCGTTCGAAGTTCTGCAAGGAGAGTAACTTGAATCTACGTGTAAATTGGTTCCTTTTTTTACCAGCTCTGTTATTGACAATTTTGGGCACTGTAATATTGTCGAGTGTTTCTCCAAAATCTTTTCCCCAGCAATTTTTTAATTTGGGATTGGCGTTGTTAACCTATTTGTTATTCTCGCAAATTGATTTAAGGGTTTTGAGGTCCTTGTCTGGAATTTTTTATTTACTTTCGATTATTTTACTTGTCATAACATTCGTTTTTGGATTTGTTAGCCACGGGGCTGTTCGTTGGATAAATCTAGGCTTTTTTACTATTCAGCCTTCAGAAGTTGTAAAACCTTTATCAATATTATTTTTTGCTTCAGTGGTCTCGTGGCCAAAGGGAGATAAAAAATACTTATATTCTGTTTTAGCTTTAATTCCCGCCATTGCGTTGGTTTTATTGCAGCCAGATTTGGGGAGCTCACTTGTTGTATTTACAGGTTTTATTGGGGTGATTTTGTTGGCTGGCATACCTATTCGGTATTTGCTGGGTGCAGCAATAATTTTTATGTTAACCACTCCTCTGATTTGGCAGATTCTAGCAGGTTATCAACAAGACAGACTACTTTCCTACCTGAAACCCGCCTCAGACCCCCTAGGGAGTGGCTATAACTCGATACAATCCATGATAGCAATAGGAAGCGGCCAGTTTTTGGGTAGGGGTTTGGGCCAGGGAACGCAATCTCAACTTTTATTTTTACCAGAGCGCCACACGGACTTTATTTTTGCAGCCCTAAGCGAGGAATTGGGCTTCGTTGGAAGTGGCTTGTTGCTACTGGCATTTGCAATCATGCTTTCAAAAATTGTGCTTTCAGTTCGAGATTCTACTGATGTTTTTACAAAAGCTTTGTTAGGAGGTATTTTCTTAAGTATTTTTTCTCAAGCGGCAATAAATATAGGCATGAATTTAGGTATTATGCCGGTAACTGGAATACCTCTGCCGTTTGTTTCGTCAGGAGGATCATCGCTAATTTCAATGTCGGCAATGATTGGTATGGCAACCTTAGCGATACACTCCTTGAAAGGCGGAAGGAATTCGGGTATACTATAGTGTAGTATGAAATACGCAGTTATATCAAACGGAGGAAAACAATACAAAGTGTCTGAAGGAGATGAACTTCTTTTGGACAGGATGTCTACTGAACCTGGCAAAGATATTGAGTTTGACCAAGTTCTACTTGTTGTTGAAGATGGGAATGTTGGAATAGGGCAACCAACAGTTAAGGGATGTAGGGTAGTCGGAAAAATATTGAGTGATGAAAAGGGGGAAAAAATAGACGTGGTTCGTTATAAGGCAAAGTCTCGTTACAGAAAGAAGATCGGATATAGGCATTCCTACACAAAGGTTGTAATTGAAAAAATATCTTCCAAGTAAATGGTTCAATCCCCGTCATACAATATACAAATATAAATTACTGTCCTATTGACTTCCGTGAAAATGTGATATAGACTTTTAATAAGATACGGGCGGGTATAAAAATACTTGTCCTGAGTGAAATCGGAGGATGTCCAAGAAAAAAGCAGCAGGAAAAGTTAGACAACATGCACAACGCCCAGGAAAAAGGTTGGGAGTGAAAGTTTCTGGCGGGGAAAAGGTGGGTTCTGGCAACATTTTGGTAAGGCAGCGCGGGACAAAATTTGCAGCAGGTGATAACGTCAAGGTGGGGAGAGATCACGCTTTATATGCCGTTAAACAGGGCGTTGTTGAGTTCAAGACGAAATATGGTAAGCAAATTGTAGGTGTGAAAACAATTTGATTTTTAAAGCAAGATGATTGACCAAATTGCGAATGCAGTTCAAATTCCAATCGAAGAACTTCAAGCAAATCCGCTTCAGCCGCGTGGCGTAATTACTCCAGAAAGTTTAGTTGATCTAATAGATTCAGTAAGAGAGCACGGAATACTTGAACCTCTCGTTGTGGCAAAAACCCCTGCAGGATACCAAATAATTGCCGGTGAAAGGCGCTGGAGGGCAGCAAAACATGCAGGACTAACTAGCGTGCCTGCTGTTATTAAAGAAACTACTCCTCGCGGAATGTTAGAGTTGGCGCTTGTTGAAAATGTTCAAAGAGTAGATTTAAACGCACTGGATAGGTCAAAGGGCTTTGAAAGATTAATTGAGGAGTTCGGGCTTGCTAATGCAGACATTGCACAACGTGTTGGCAAAAGCACTTCTTATGTTTCGAATACCTTGCGTTTACTCAAACTTCCGGATGCCTTAAAAGATGGATTGTTGTCAGGACTCATAACGGAGGGCCACGCAAGAGCACTTTCAGCAATTGACGATCAGGAATTGATGATTAGGGCGTACAAAATTGTTCTTAAGGAATCCGGATCGGTTAGAAGGGCTGAAGATTTGGCAAGGAGAATGAAACTGGAGTCCGGACAGCCTGAGAAAGCGCAAGTTCCACCAGATCATCCTATTGTGGTTAGTGCAGAAATTGACAAGCTTGAGGAAGATATTAAAAAGGCTTTAACCATAGAAAACTCTCCCAAAAAAGTTAACGTTAAAGTTATTCGTTCCCAAAGAGAAACAAGATTGTTAATTGTGCTCAAAGGGGGATTGACAGATACTGAAGAGAGACTTCAAAAAATCAAAGAAGGAATTCTTTCCTCAGCCTGATCACATTCCTGCGTAAACTACTTTTGGTACAAATCCTGTCAAATTCATTGGCCAGTATACAAGCCATGCTCTCCCAACAATTGTTTTCTTCTTGATAGGGCCAAGTGCTCGCGAGTCTAAGGAGTGACTCCTATTGTCCCCCAGTACGAAGTATTGTCCATCGGGGATCTTATATTGAAGATTTTCAGTTAAGAAAGCACCTGGTTGTGTCTTAAAATCGGCAGGTAAATAGCTTTCTTGCAGTAACTTTCCATTTACATACACTTTTCCGCTAGACACACTTACAGTTTCTCCCGGTAGCCCAATTATTCTTTTGATATAGTCGTCTCTTTTGTTTTGAGGTGCCTCAAATATTATTACATCTCCTCTTTTTGGCTCTCCTAATCTATAAGAAACTTTTTCTGTGAGCAGGTATTCGCCGTCATTGAAGTTTGGTAACATTGAAGGCCCTTTTACTTGATGGGGCTGTACCAAAAAAAGATAACTAACCATAAAAATACTT
This sequence comes from Candidatus Blackburnbacteria bacterium RIFCSPLOWO2_01_FULL_40_20, assembly GCA_001816475.1. Classification (GTDB taxonomy): domain Bacteria; phylum Patescibacteriota; class Microgenomatia; order UBA8517; family UBA10165; genus UBA10165. The sequence goes on along the minus strand of MHCC01000013.1, from coordinate 9,589 downwards.
ACTGCAAGAACAATAGTTTGCAGCATATCAATAATTGAACTGGTCAGTCCTTTAAAAAACATGGTTTAAATTGCACACCAACTTTAGCAAAAAATCCCCTTCCTATCACAACACTAATTTTTCCTGATTGAGGAAGGGGCTGTTCGAATTCGAAGCAATTATCTTTACTTGTGAGATTTGCCCTCTATTGCACGAACGACCTTTTTAGTCTTTTTGACTGCCTTTTTACCTTCGGCAGCAATTCCTTCAATTTTTCTTTCTACCTTTTGCCTATTTTTCTTGTCTGATAGAAAGATTGCAGCAGCAGAAGTTGCAGCTCCGAACAGCGCACCTGCAGCTGCTGCTACACCGGTTGATACTCCCTTTTTACCGTTTGCCATATTTTAAAATCACCACCTTATATATCCAATGTAAAGAATTTAAAAAATGTTGTCAATGGGGGGAAGATGCAGAGTAAAATGTGGGCCCACCAGGACTCGAACCTGGGACCTTTGCAATGTGAATGCAATGCTCTACCGACTGAGCCATGAGCCCCTGTACCTATATTTTACCAGCCTTGGGGTGGTAGAATCAAGGTATAATGGTTCTTTGTTCTTGCTAATTATGATTACAGCAATAGTTTTGGCCAAAAATGAAGAAAAAAACATTGAAAGGTGCTTAAAGAGCCTTAAGTGGTGTGATGAAACAATAGTTATTGATGATTTTTCTTCTGATAGAACTCTTGAAATTGCCAAAAAATTTAATGCAACAATCTACCAGCGGATTTTGGAAAATGATTTTTCGTCCCAACGAAATTTTGGGTTGTCAAGAGCAAAAGGGGACTGGGTGCTGTTTGTGGATGCCGATGAGGTTGTAGAGAGTTCACTAAAAGATGAGATATCTTCAAAAATATTAGCTTCTCCCTTTGAAGGATTTTGCATCAAGAGGAAAGATTTTATGTGGGGTAAAGAGCTAAAGTTTGGAGAGACTGCAAGCTTGAAGTTTGTTCGTCTGGCTCGACGAGATGCAGGAAAGTGGATAGGAATAGTCCACGAAGAGTGGAAAATTCGAGGGAAAGTTGGAGAGTTTGATGGATTTATAGAACACTATCCCCACCAAATCTTAGGTGAGTTTATTAAAGAGATTGATTATTATTCAACCTGGCACGCAAAATCAAAGTTTGATAAAGGGGAGAGGTCAAGCCTTGTAAAGATACTCGTAATGCCTAAAGCCAAGTTTTTCCAAAATTGGATTATAAGAGGCGGTTTCAGAGATGGGACAGAAGGCTTTCTAGTCTCGATTTTGATGAGTTTCCATTCGTTTCTGGCTTGGAGTAAGTTGTGGTTGCTGGAAAGAAAAGTATCACGGGGATTAAGACAAGTACCACTAACTCATGATACTTGTAGTGCCTTTTAACAATGCTTTCTGTTTTACTTTCTTTATATTTTCTTATTTTCCCCCTGGGGCAACTGATAAGAATAGAAGTCGTGCCGAGTGTTGTTCTGCAACCGGTAGACTTAACTGCTGGGGTATTAGTACTTGTTTGGATATTTGCAAATAGGGGATATACAAAAGTTAGAAACAGTTATTTTGTTCCTTTTGTTGTAATCGCTTTGTTTACCCTTTTTCTAAATTTTGGGACTGTTTCTATTGAGAACTTCATTACGGGCGGATTTTATCTCGTTCGTCTATCAATCTATACGTTACTCTTTTTCGCGATACATGACATTGTACGACGCAGTGTGTTTTGGAAAAAACACATACCAATATTTTTGATTTCGGCGGGAGTTTTAGTTGTATTATTTGGTTTTATTCAATATATCTTTTATCCTGATTTTAAAAACCTAGCGGAACTGGGTTGGGATGTGCATTATTTTAGGCTCGCAAGTACATTTTTTGATACAGGATTCGCTGGAATACTAATAGTGTTGTTATTAATATTATTGTCATTGAAAATTTTAGACAGGGAAATCGGATTTAAAGGTTACGGGCTTTTACTTCCTGGGATTGTCGCGCTTGCACTTACTTTTTCGCGCGCAAGCTACCTGTCATTTTTAGTTGCAACAGCGTTGATATACATTGTACGACGTAATGCCAAGTTTACGGCGACCATATTAGTAATTTTTCTAATATCGGTGTTTTTGTTGCCGAGGCCTGGTGGAGAAGGAGTAAGACTTAAAAGAACATCGACAGTAATTACACGCGCGGAAAATTTTAATGAAACCTTACGTATGGTTTCTAGTAAACCTTTGTTCGGAGTAGGTTATGATTTGTTGCGATATAACAAAGATAGTGTTGATTTTAAATCTCACTCGGGAGCCGGAGCCGCATCAAGTTTAGTTTTTGTTTTGGCAACAACTGGTGTCGTAGGTTTATTAATTTATTTATCAACTATTATTAATATTTTATTGAATGGGTTATCAAATCTTAAAAGTAGTTTAGGGGCGGCGTTGGTAGTAACACTAAGCGCTCTTCTCGTACACTCTATTTTTGATAATTCCTTGTTTTACCCTTGGGTGTTAGGATGGGTGGCAATTCTAGCAGGGTCGATGCCTGTGCCTAAGGAGAGTAGGTAACAGATATTTTCTTTTCTGTTGTATTTTGCGCAAGATCTGTTGCAACAACCGTGATGGAATTCTCGCCTTCCGAGAGAATTATGTTTTGAGAATAAACTCCATTTCCCGCAACAATCGCAATTCTGTCGTTTACTTTTATACTGACATCGCTGTTATCAGTTTTTCCTTCCACTCTCAAGTCTTTATCATCCCCGTAGAATGTTTGCTTGTCCTGGGGCCTGGTTATTTCTAAGGACGGAGGTTGAGCGATGTAATTTACGATAGAAGTGCGAGAGTCGCCACTCTCGTTTCCACGTTCGTCAGTGGATGTGGCGTAAATTGAATTTAATTTTTGCTCTAGTGGAATTTCAGCAGTAAAGAGACTTGTGTCATCAATTTTAATTTCTCTTACTTTTTTGTCGTTTCTAAATATTTTTAATATTGATCCTGCTGGCGCACGACCATTAATTGTAACCTTGTCTTCTTTTGTATATCTTGGCAAGTCATCAAATTGGGGTGGGGTTGGAGGGGTTTTGTCGTCTTGTTGAACAACTGGTTTGTTGTTTACCATGGATGCAATTTTTCCTAAAGTAGGAATTCCAACAATTATTAAAAGCGCAAGAAGGAGGATGGAGGTAAGAAGAAAAACAATACCCGACTTGGCCATTCTTTTTTCTTGAACTTTCTCTCTACGGGAAATCATATACAACTTATTGTACTACAATTTGCAATATTTGGAGCCGATGGGCAGAATCGAACTGCCATCTACGGTTTACGATACCGCTGCTCTACCACTGAGCTACATCGGCCAACATGTATATTTTACTATTTTTGGGGAAGAAAGTTAAATTTTAGATATAGATGAAGATGTGTTTATGATATGAGCGGGCGATGGGACTCGAACCCACGACCTCTTCCTTGGGAAGGAAGCATTCTACCACTGAACTACGCCCGCACTTAAGGTGAGATACCTTCTTATTATATCACGAGTACTTGGTTAATTTCGTGGGATGGAAAGTTTTTGGTCTTTATAGATAACATCTGGATTTTCTAAGTTATTTACATTTGCAATATCTACCCATTTATAACCATCTCCATATGCTCTAACGGCAATTCCCCAAAGATGATCACCTTTTGCTACGGTATAGTTGTCTCCCACAATTGCTTCACCAAAAGTAGTATTGTAGATTTTCTCATCAGAAGTTTGCGCGATCGTGACTTGTTTTGGTTCAACTTCAGGAAGCACGAGTTCTTGGCTAGCTGTTATTATGCTTGCATTTGCAAGTTTGTTAGCTTTTGCAATGTCAACCCAATTGTAACCGGATTTGTAATATTTTTCTGCGATTTTCCAAAGATTGTCTCCATTTTCGACTTTGTGAGTTTTGGGGGTTGCAGGTTGTTCTTGTGCAGTCTGGCTTGCTTGTTGGGTTATTTTATTTTGGGAAGAGTTGTTTCTAAATGAATTAATTAATGTAAATGCGATAACTAAAACTACTACTCCCCCAAGGACTGTACTTATTGTTGGCTCATTCAGTTTTAGAGTTTTTAAAATACTCTTTAAACTTAAGCCCGTCTCTACGGTTTTAGTAGTCCTTCTTGAGTTTTCCATTCGTTTTAAGTGTTATTTTTTAATGCGAAAAGTTGATTTCGGAAGCAGTATAAGTTACTAAAATATGCAAAGTCAAGAGCCAGATTAGTAACAATAATTATTGAGACTCTTCAATCTATTGAAGTGATTACAAAGTCTAATTCACATCTGTCAAGATAGCATAAACTACTGTTCTGTCCGAATAGTTTTGAGTTGATCGATTAAATTGCCCACTACATGTAATTAATACAAGTTGAGGATTGCTTTGCGAGCCGAAAATATCTTTTAATGGAAGTTTATTGTAAGGGTAGCTTTTTTTATCTATAACTGAAAAAATGAAATTTTTTCCTTTGTCATCTTTGACGATTATTTTGTCTCCGAGTATGAGTTCTGATAATTTGTAGAAAATTGCAGGGCCTGTTTGTGAATCAAAATGTCCATCAATAACAGCATTCCCATTTTCACCTGGTTTATGGCCCAAGCGGTACCATCCCACATTATCAACATCTTTAGGAACACCCATGTTGTAACTTTCGTCCAAACCTACTAATTCGACTTTGGTATTGACATCTATTTTGGGAATTGAGATATTATGGGGGATTCCGGGGATGACAACCTTAGCTTCTTTGAGTAAGCCCAGTGTGGAGTATTTGATATTAATTTGCGGTGACCTAACCCTAAATGAAACAATCCCTAAAGACATTATAACGCTTAGTAAAAAAATAGAAGAATTAATAAAACCTTTAGGTATTCTAATGTTTGGCATTGGATCATTTGCTCTTGGAAGAACATGTGCGCTCAGCGTGCATGTTCTTCCCAAGTTTACCTAAATACTCCACCCATTCCCGTACTTGGTGCACCCTGAGGTGCTACTCGAGGAGTTGGCGTTGGTGATACAGACAGACTGGGACTTGGTGATGGTGATTGTGCAGCCACAATGCCGGCAGTAATAAATAACGCCACAGCTGCACCCGCGATTGCTAATACAGAACTTTTCATCTGGTTAAAACACCCCCTTTCTTCCTAGAGAATAGTAATAGAGTGGATTAACAGTAGAAGAAGAAATGTGTAAGAATTTTGTTATACAAAATTCTTGGTAAACAAAAAAATTTTGTTATACAAAATTCTTGGTAAACAAAAAAATACAGAAATGAGTTAAATGAGGTTGTGGAGAGTTTAGTTAAAAAGTATAAAATGAATTTGTTGGCTGACGGAGTTATCTTCCACAAAGAATATCAAAAGAATTCCACAGACTTAAATCCACATAAATTTTAATTTTGTTCGAACATAATTAAAAAAGGGACTGGGTCGGATCTTTATAAAAAGACCAAACCCAGCCCGAAGACTAACCTATTCCTTTCTCGCGATAGCATACAGAGATAACAAAATTATCCCTGCAGACGCAATTCCCCAAATTTGGATAGGGGATAGAAAGAACGTAAGGTAACCGGAGGTTACGAGACCAATTCCGGCACCAAGTGTTGAGGCAGAAGATCGTATTGAATTACTGGTTGATCGAACCTCATCTGGGATGTGCCGGTTGGCGTACGTAAAGATTAACGGAACAACTGCCCCCCGACCTCCTTCATGAATCAAGAATAGGCCGGCCACAATGTATGTGCTTCTACCAAATGGGGTGAACAACATCGGCAACCCGATTGCAAATAGGGCTAGAGCTATCCCCTTCCCATTCAGTTGCTGAAGCTTACCTTGTGCAAGATGCGACCCGGTCGCGATTGCCAGCGTTATTCCAACCCAAAAACTTCCCAACCACCAAGTCTCGCCGGATAGTTCCTTGAAAATTGGTGCCCAGAACATGTTGAATGGTTGGAGTAGCAGCGTTTGGAAAAAGGCGATGATGATTGTAAAACGCAAGGCTGGGTTTGACATTGAGTGCCTAGCTATTCCTCGTATTGCAAACTTCACATCTTCCTTTTTCTCGTGAGACGCAAAACCTCGTAGTGCAAGGTAGGCAATTACAAGGGCGGCAAACGAACATGCAGATCCAATTAGCCATGGCTTATCCAAACCGTACAATGCACCGATAAACCCTCCCCCAACTGCCGCAGGGATCGAAACCAGTTGCGAAATGCTTCCGCCTTGCGACAACGCTTTGTGGGTTTCTGCTTCTCCGACTTGGTTTCGCATCCATGAGTCAAGTGCCCCTGAAATCAACGCACTTCCTATCGCTGCGGCAAGCTCTGCTGCCAGAAACTGAGCAAAAGTAGTACTTGTACCGTACACCAACATCGAGATTGCCCAGAACAGTTGACCAACAAGATAAATTCTCCTTTGTCCGATTCTGTCTCCAAGGTATCCAGTTGGCGGGTCAAGAAGAAAGCTTGCTACCATGAAGCCGGTGTTGAGAAGATTGGCCTCAAACAACGTCATACCTTGCCCTAGCAAGAAGAGGACGTATGTTGAGAAAGACCAACCAACGCCAAACTTTTGCAAACTCGTTGCAAGGATGTAGGCACGCTTGACTTTTGTTGCGCGATCCACGTTATTCCTCCGTTGTTAATGTGCTGACACAAACAAACGAGATTTGTTTTGTTGTGTCAGGGGAACCTCCAAAAAGAATATAAAAAAAGCCTCCTTTTTGGAGACTTTCCTAAAAGAACAAAAGGGGATTTAAGACACGCGAAAAACCTCCATGTGGCGATCAAGCTCAACGTCTTGACCGAAGGTGGATGTAATTGGCAAATAACAAGCTACTTTATTCATGATTTTAGAAGTTTACTATACTATAGGAAGAATGTCAAGAGGTTATTTTTTCCCAGTTGTTAATTTTCTCTTAGTTTCTCGAACTGCAATTTTAGGTAGGGTAGAGCCGTTCTTATCTAAACATTCAACTACTTCTTGCTTGTGGTAAACAATTAATTCGCGCAAAAGCCAGGAAATTGCTTTTGTAATTAAGATATCTTTTTCAGCCTTTAATTTTTCAATGTTTTCAAATGACATTTTGGTCAGGCGATAGTCGCCTGATTCTCTCACTGGTCTAACTAACAAAACCAAAGATGCACGTCTTTTGTGTACATCTTTGTCCGAAACAAATTTTTTAAGTAACTTTTCCCATTCTTTCCAATTTTCCAAAACCTCATGTGCTGTAAATGAACTCTGGCAGAGTGAATCTACTTCTTCCCAACCTCGGGCTCCTGTTAACCATTTATCTATATGTTCTGGGGGAATTTGTTGTCTCTGTTTTGGTAAATATTCCAGCATTTTTCCACCAACGCTACGGTCTGTATGCGAGTTACTTACATAGAACGAGTCAAGGACATCAATCAATTCACCCACTGCAATATCTTTGTTCTCTCTTGTCCAGTTTTTTATAATTTCCCGCAGCTGCGATGTCGTAATATTAACAATAGTGTGAGTTGTCCCCATGTACTTTGATAGATTGAAGTGTTTGGAAGGTTGAGGATTCTTGCGGGCAGTTTGGTTTATTTGTTCAACAATCTGTCGGTAATAGTTATTCATAATCAAATTTTATAATACAGCAGACGCAAGCAGCGTCACCAATATTATTATACCAGTTGACTTACAGTTAAGACAAAAATAAACTACTATCAATTCATGCTAGGGTTAGAGCGTAGAACATCTACTGTTCAACATACTATTACCGAAGAGATGGTAGGTTTATTTGGCCAGCTTAGCGGAGACCTCAACCCGCTTCATTTCGACAACGAATTTGCAGAAAGAACACGTTTCGGGGGGAGAATTGTGCACGGAATGTTGTATACGTCTTTCGTATCTGAGGCACTTTATAAGCTGGGGTTGTCTGATGAATGTGTAATTTTTGGTGACTTGTATGTTAGATTTATAGAGGCTGTCAGAATAGGTGACACAATTACTGCGAGAGCCACAATGATTGGGATGGATAAAATTATGCATGTAGTAGAGTGCGAGCTGACAAACCAAAAAAATGAAATAGTGTCAAGGTGTAAAACAAAAGTGCTAATTGAAAAACTAAAAGAGAAAAAAGCTAAGCTCCAAGTTGTTGCTCAAACAGATGCGGCTGAACAAGTTGCTTAAGCATCTGTATCTTTCTTCTTGTCAAAATATTGTTTGCCTCGAAACTCGTAAACAATTGCTTCATCGGGAATAGGGATTATTTCAATACTTTCGGTGTATTCCATAACAACCGGTGATTGTTGAGAAAGATAATTTAATAGTGCCGCTTGCACAGTTTCTTGTGTTATCCAAAACAGAATGTTGTCGCGGCATTCATTCCAACGAGCATTAAGTCTTGTAGTTCCATCGATAAACCTTTTTAGTTTTCTGTGTACGTCTGACGGAAAAGTTGCGACTCCCCAACTTGCAAGATCTTCTTCGCGGGCTGTAAGCCAAAGGTAGATTGCTTCCTGTTTTGAGATCCCTATTTTCACCAGCGGTTCGATAGAATTTGAAGCTTCGAGTAAGGGAGAGGGTGTTGCCCGAAAGATTAGAATATTGGATAAATTTTCTTTATCAACAATCCGGCGGCATTCATACTCAGTTTCAATTGCAGTCTCTGCTGTTCTATCAAGACGTGCGTAAAAGGTGTAAATGTTTACACCAATACCGCATTTTTGTCTTTCTCTAATAAAAGGAAAAGCTTTGTGCGGAACTTCTCTTGCTTGCTCAGAGCCTCGAGCTGTGAGTGTTGGTTGGTGTTTTTCGTGACGTTCTATTTCTCCATGCCGCACTAGGTATATCTTGATTTTGCCTTGTTTGTTTTGGGGCTGCTCTTCAGAGTAGCGTATTCTTTCTCCGTTCCACATGTATAGTGATAATTTTATATAGTATTTACTAGAAACGCTTATTGCAATAAGAGAATAGTAAGAAACTCGTAAGAAATTTGCTGAACAAAATTCTTGGCAAGCTAAAGAGTTTCTTGCAACTGCATCTGTTCCTTTTATCGTAGTGTAAACTCTTCCAATTCCTTTACTCCCCCAAACGCAATTCGGTCGGGGACAAGAGTATTTGTTCCGAGCATTCGAGCCGGGGTTATAACAAAGTTGCCCCAACGTTCGTTTATCTTGTCCACTGCTTGGGCTAAATTTTCTTTTTTGATCACATCTTCAAACAATTCAAGTTGAGCAGTTTTGCAGTTTATTAAGTTAAAACAAGATACAGCCAGGTTGGCAACTGGGTTGTCGTACGGCGAAGAACATAAAACTCTGTAAGCTTCCTTAAAAATATCTCTTGATTCAAAAATTATTCTTTTTAACTTTTTTCCTTTGTGCCAAAAGTTACCGTCACGATAAAGGATAGCAACATGGACTCCCGATGTTTTATACCCGGCGCGTCTTAGTCGAAAACCTGTTTTTTCAACTAATTTTTGTAAAATTGGAGCAAGGTCTTCTTTTTTATAGAGTGGCTTTGGTAAGGCGTAAGAATTCCCATAACTTCGTCTACCAAACTGCACATCATCAATTTCCCAACCTCGCAAGCGAAGATGCCAATCGTAGCCGACAACTGAATG
>MHCC01000012.1 GCA_001816475.1 Candidatus Blackburnbacteria bacterium RIFCSPLOWO2_01_FULL_40_20 | reverse complement strand
CCTTTCTAAACCATCATACTCCTGCCCAAAGAGTGTTAAACAAGTATTACGATACTTAACATATCGTTCACCCGTAAAGTGTATACCATGTGCTGACCTGCCTACAATAACAAGTTGACGTTGGGAATATTTAGCTGTACGATTTGCTTGACTATCGGTACTTTACATGCTCAAAAGTACACCAAACAAATTACTTGTTTCCTTTATTTTGTCATTCATGCTTCTTTTTAAGAGCTCCACTCCCGCCTCTGCTGTAACTTACACAATAAGCGGAGTACCCTCAAACATCGAAGAGGGCCAGAGTATTTCAGTAACGGTAAATCTTACAGTTGCAGGTTCAGCTGGTAAGAGTTATTATCTGAGAGCGGCATTCTCTCATCCAGACACGCTAACTTCCTATTTTGGTTATACAAAAAACCATTCAGACAATTGGTATAACGGCACCCCGTCTCCTATTGATTACACGCAATATAAAAGAGTGACAATGAATGAGTTTAACACATGGTCAGGGGTAGCTGAGACTAAACTGGATACTTCAAGCTCTACTTATAAAGGATCTGGAACTTACAACTTAAAGCTTAGATATTACACAGAGAGTGGAAATCTCTCAGATGAATCATCTAATTCTGTCCAAATTGCTGTAACTGCTACCGCTTCACCATCTCCCTCACCTTCCCCAAGTCCCAGTCCATCGCCTAGCCCCGATTCGATCGGGGCAAGTCCATCGCCATCTCCCTCACCTTCTCCAACTCCCATCCCAAGCCCTGATCCACCACCAAGCCCGTCTCCTAGACCTTCTCCTAAACCCAGCCCAAAGCCTTCTCCAAGTCCCCTGAAGACACTAGAAACCACAGAAAGTGGGGAAGTGTTATCAACTGCCACCCAAGCCGCGGAAGACGAGAAGGACAACGAATCTTCAAGCGGTGGCACGTTTTTTCTTGCCAACATTTCAACAGAAAAAGTATTGCCAATTGGGTTGATAGGCGGAGGATTGATATTTATAGGAATATCAGCTGCTTCTTTTTTAAAAGGGAAACATTCTGATACAATTGACGATCAGAATGACTAAATTTTGGATACCAGTGCTTTTTTGGGCTGGGGTGATTTATTCTTTTTCTACTTTACAGGTTGAACCAGCCTCAACTATTTCTTGGCAAGACTTTGTTGTCAAAAAAAGTGCGCATCTTGTCGAGTACGCAATCTTGTTTTTACTTTCTTACCGCGCGTTGTTAAATACCACAAAACTATCAAGAACAAAGTCTGCATTTATTGCTTTTTTGATAGCACTTCTGTATGGGGCAAGTGATGAGATACATCAGTCTTTTACCCCTGGCCGTGGTCCTAACGTAAGGGATGTATTAATTGACGGTTTGGGAGCAGGTATTGCTTGGTTTGGTTTATGGAAATATTTACCAGTATGGCCAAGGAGACTCAAGAATTTGGCCAAAATTTTGCAAATAAGTTAAAAGGAGGAGAAACTCTTGCTTTAATTGGTGATCTTGGTGGAGGTAAGACTACGTTTGTGCAAGGACTAGCTCAGGGTTTGGGGATCAAGGAGAATATAACGAGCCCAACCTTTATTTTGATGAAGGAATACGATATAAAAATCAAAGATCAAAAATCAAAGATCAAAAATTTATATCATTTAGATTTGTATAGATTGGAAGGAGACATTGAAAAAGAAGTAAAGAACTTAGGAATTGAAGATATTTGGGGAAAAGAAGAAAACATTGTTGTAATTGAATGGGCAGACAAAATAGAAGATATGCTGCCGCCACATACAATACGAATTTATTTTGAAGAAATAGGCGATGAAAGGAAAATAATGGTCAAATGAAACTATATATCGACACCAGCAATTCGGAGAAATTAGCTGTTGGGCTAGATGGCGACATTGTTGAAGATGCGTCAACGGATCAAAGATCAGAAAAGCTGCTTGCGGTTATTGACCAAATGTTAAAAAAACACAACAAAAAAATTGAAGATATTAGTGAAATTGAAATAAATCTCGGGCCGGGATCGTTTACAGGACTTCGAGTTGGGGTGGCAATCGCCAATACTTTAGGCTGGTTACTCGATATTCCCATTAATGGCAAAAAAGGATTAGTAGAGCCAATTTATACCTGAACGTAAAACAAAATCTAGTGGTTTTGTAACGTTCTTAAAAATAGTATTATTAGTATATGCTTGCCCTAGTACGCCACTTTCTTGTTCCCCACAGCTCTAACAATCACAGGGCAAGGATTATTCATCCGTCTTTTGTTGGTTTTGCGGTCTTGTTTTTTATACTTTTTCAGGTTTCCTTTTCTTTTTTACCCCAGTTTGTTCCTGTTGTATTGGGGTATGTGTCAAGTATTACCCCTGAAGAGATTGTTGATTTAACAAACAAAGAAAGAGAAAAAAATGGGGTACCAACACTCACAATGGACCCTCAATTAACACAAGCCGCTTTGAGTAAGGCTGCGGATATGTTTGCACGGAATTATTGGGCGCATAACGCACCCGACGGGACAGAACCTTGGAAGTTTGTTGTTGACTCGGAATATAAGTATCGATACGCTGGTGAAAATTTGGCCCGAGATTTTAGTGATTCAAATTCTGTTGTGGTTGCTTGGATGAACTCCCTGTCACACAAAGATAATCTATTGTCTAGCCGTTATTCCGACATCGGTGTAGCAGTTGTCAAAGGAGAGTTGAAGGGCATTCAAACAACTTTAGTCGTCCAATTTTTTGGTACCAAAATGGGAATAGCTGCAAACGCAGAAAACGGCCCCAAAATTATAACGAATGCTGCCCAGGAGGCAAGTGTAGCAGGAATAATTGGCGTAAACAGCTCAAAAATTAATAAATCAAAACAATTAGTTCTTTCTCCGTTTTTAGCAACTAGGAAAATTGCACTTATTGTTATTTCTTTGTTTTCAATAATCTTTATCTCTGACATGATTTTAATTAAACACAAGAATATTCAACGTATCTCCTCACGAAGTATTGCACATCTTTTATTTTTGTTTATGATATTAGCAGCACTTGTTGTTTCAAAAACTGGATTAATTTTGTAATAACTTGTCATCCTGACTCCGATTTGATCGGAGGAAGAATCTCTCGCTCGCCTCGCTGAGGCCAGCGGCGAAGCGAGCGAATGCGAGTCTCAAACAAGTCGAGAGATTCCTCACAAAGCTCGGAATGACATAACAATATGACTGACATATCACGAAACCTTGCCCATTATTTAAGCTTAATTGCAGTCTTAATCTTTGCTCTTTGGGGGCTTTTGGCTTTTTCGTACGACAAAAATTTCCAAACTGCTATTTCAATTTCTGCAACATTGGGATTTTTCGTTTGGGGAATTGTCCACCACTATATTCACGAAGATTTGTATTTTAAAGTTGTCTTAGAGTATATGGCGACGTCGCTTCTTGGAATTGTTGTCCTTCTTTCTGCAATTTGGAGCGCGTAAATTACCCATGGGGTATTTCCGTTTGTAGTGATTTTGCCTCAAAAGTGGTACAATTGAGGCTGGAATGATAAAAAATAAACACGATGGCGATAGCAAAGAAATACCTATACAAGAACGAACCTTCATAAGTCCTACAAATGGCGAGTTGACCTTACCTCAAGTTATCGAAGCAATAGTTCAGTTTGTCGACGGAGATCACCAAAGCAGGTATAAGGTTGTTATTGGTACAGATTCTCAAGCAAAAAGAATAAATGGAGATGCGGAAATTGATTTTGTTTTGGCGATTGTTGTTCACAGAATTGGGAAAGGTGGAAGGTACTATTGGAGCAAGGAAAGACAAAAGCGAAAATACGTTCTACGCGATAAAATTTATCGCGAAACTGCTTTTTCTTTAGAATTAGCAGAATACCTAGTGCCTCAACTTAGGGCAGTACTTCCTGCAGGGCGTTATGATTTGGAAATCCACGTTGATGTCGGAACTGTTGGCCCAACGCGGGAGATGATTAAAGAAGTTGTTGGGATGGTTACAGGGAGCGGTTATACAGCAAAAACAAAACCAGAATCCTTCGGTGCTTCAGTTGTTGCGGATAAACATACATAATTCTTAAAATGGTGTGGTAAAATAAACCATGTTAAAGCGAAATGTAAAGATTTCAGAATACGAGTTGCCTCTTAAAATTGAACCTCAAAAAAAGGGGGGATATGTCGTGGTCTGCACTAAGTGGTCTGATTGTTATGCTCAAGGTGATTCGATTGACGAAGCAATTTTAGAAGTAACGGCAGTTGCGCAATCGCTAATAGAATTGTACGAAGAAGAAGGACTGAAAATCCCACTAAAACTGCAAAACAGAAAGGGCAAGAGTTCGCTTACTGTTCCAGTAATAGTTGCTTCATGACGTACAAGCCTCTAACTTATAAAGAACTTATTAAAAAGGCAAGAAAAGCAGGATTTGTTTTTAGAAGAAATACAGGAGGTACCCACGAGATTTGGTGGAATGATGAGAAGATGAAAACTTGTGTAATTCCACACCACCACGAGATTAAACCAGGAACTTTAAAAAGCATTATCAACCAGATGGGAATTACACGTAAAGAATTCGAAAAGCTTTAGATTGGAAAATGTGATAAGCTCGCAACGATGGTGAAAGTTGAAAAAGAAAGACTTCAAACTAAGAAACTTCGGATTGTTAATCTAATTTCTCAAACAGGTTCTACAAGTCTTGAAGTAATTCGTGCGCAAAAACCTGGTGGTGTTCTTGATGGTTTAGTTGAAACCGTAGCTGTAGTGACAAGTAATGGAAAAATTGGAGGTTTGGAAAGGGCTGTAGAAGAAGGATTTCCCAAAAATTGCACACATGAGGTTAGTAAAAAGTCTGCGACTTTCGACCAGGACCTTATAAATTTTTTGAGAATTTATAACCCGGACTATGTTTTTCAATTGGGGTGGTTACCCTACACTCCTGAAAATGTCCATAATGCTTTCCAGTTTTTGAATATGCACATCGGTCCTGGGGGGCAGTTTATGTTTGGCGAAAGACGTATTTATGCGCACATGCGATTTTGTGAATTGATTGGAGAGTCGCGACCAATTCCGCTTTTTTGTCACAGAGTAACTTCCGGATATGACAAGGGGAAAACAATTTATGCTCAATGGGAAGAAATTTATCCTTGGGAAACGGCAAAAGAGGTGGCAAAAAGACTTTATTTAATTGAACATAAAGTTCAAATCCATGCTTTGTATTTATTAGCTACTGGTCAAGTTAAAGAATCAAATGCTGTTTCAATTCCTACAAGTTATTATGAAGAAGAACTTCTCAAACAAGCAATAGAAGATTCACTTGAAAAATATCCGCTATTAAAAACAAGAACCCCCCCTCCAAGGATTGAACCCTTTAACATACAACAAAACAACAAACACAACAATAGACATCTGATGTCCAACTGAAGCTAAATTTTGATAAAAGTATCAAACTATATCAACTTCAGAGTCATAATTACAAAACTTTAAACCCTGCTTGCCAATGTCAGTTCTTATGTGTTTTCCGTCAAAATTAATTTTGCTTGCGGCGTAATAAGAACGTTTAGCTGCTTCTTGTAGGGTGTCCCCAATTCCCACAGTACAAAGTACTCTTCCTCCTGAAGTTACAAGTTTTCCATTTTCAATTTTTGTTCCGGCTTGGAAAATTAGGACACCCGGGATTTTAATTGCGTCTTCAATCCCCTCAATTATCTTTCCAGTTTCGGGATTTGACGGATATCCGCGAGACGCCAGCACCACACAATGGCCGAATTTTCCATTCCACTTAAATGGAATTTGGTCGAAATCACTACTTAAAACGTTTTCTATTAAATTAATCAAGTCCCCATCATACAAAGGTAAAATGGTTTGACATTCAGGATCTCCAAATCTTGCGTTGTGTTCCAAAATTTTTGGACCATTCTTTGTTATCATTACGTTTGAATAAAGTATTCCCCTAAAGTGAATTCCTTTATTGGCCAAAGCTCGCAATGTTGGATCAGTAACGATTTTGTAAAGTTTCATTGCTTCTTCTGCCCCAATAAAGTTCAACGGTGCGTAAACCCCGAGCCCTCCGGTGTTTGGCCCTTTGTCGCCGTCGTACGCTTTTTTGTGATCTTGGCTTAATATGAGTGGAAAGTACTGCGTACCATTGCAAAGCGCAATTAGGCTAACTTCATATCCTTCTAAAAATTCTTCAATAATAATTGGAATACCAATGTCGAGAAACTCTTTTGCAACTTTTTTAGCCTCGCTTTTACTCTCTGCAACGACTGCACCCTTTCCTGCGGCTAATCCGTCTTGCTTTACAACTATTGGAATTTCTTCACACTCAATATAATCCTCTGCTTCCCCTTGTTCTTTGGGCTTGAAAGTTTTGTATCTTGCAGTGGGCAAGTCTGCTTCATCCATTAAATTTTTTGCAAAAATTTTGCTCGATTCGATTTGCGCAGCTTGTTGACTTGGGCCAAAAATTCTCAAACCTTGAGATTTAAAATGGTCAACTATTCCAAAAGCTAATGGGTCTTCTGGTCCAACAATTGTTAAATCTATTTTTTGCTGTTTTGCAAACTTTGCAAGTTGTTCCACGTTTGTTGCCTTAATGGGGATACATTCTGCAATTTCTGCAATTCCAGGATTTCCAGGAGCACAATAAATGTTCCCGACAGAAGAAGATTGCCTTGCTTTCCAAACTAACGAGTGTTCTCTTGCGCCTGATCCAACAATAAGTATTTCTTTCATTTTTTCAACAAATCTGGCCTGTTTTTCTTTGTTCGTTCAATTGCCTTTTCAAGGCGCCAGTTTTCAATTTTTTCGTGGTTGCCTGACAGGAGAATTTCAGGAACTTTCCAGCCATTATAATCTTCTGGGCGGGTGTATTGTGGATATTCTAAAAGCTGAGTGTTAGCGTCTTTGTGGGTAAGACTCGAGAATGATTCAACTGACGTGGCATCAGCTTTATCCAAGACACCTGGAATCAATCGGACGGTTGAGTCGACGATCACCATAGCAGGAAGCTCGCCACCTGTTAAGACGTAATCTCCAATGGAGATTTCCTCATCAATTAAATGATCTTTAACTCGTTGGTCAACTGTTTCATAATGTCCAGAAATTATGATTAAGTGATCTAGTTTTGAAAACTCTGCTGCTTTCTTTTGGTTATAAACCGTTCCTCCTGGATCCGTCAGAATAATTTTGGATTTTGGATTTTGGATTTTGGATTTTAGCTCTGTAATGGCGTCATAAAGCGGTTGGACCATCATAACCATACCCACGCCTCCACCATACGGTCTGTCATCTACTGTCTGATGCACTCCCTTTGCCCATTTGCGCAAATAGTGAAGGTTAATTTCTGCAAGCTTTCTATCTTGTGCGCGCTTGACAATACTCTCATTGAACGGTCCAGTAAACATTTTAGGGAAAAGGGTGACTATGTCAATTTTCATATTTGTATTTTACACTAATCCTCGCTCTTGATATACTCTTTAGAATGAAACTTGTTGTTGTTGTTCCTACCTACAACGAAAAAGGGAATGTTGAAAATTTGATAAATAGTCTTGAAGCTGTTTTTTTAAAAATTTCTGGTTGGGACAAGAATATATTGATAGTTGATGACAATTCTCCTGATGGGACCGCAAAAATAGTTGAACAATTATCAAAAGAGTATAAAAACGTGCACCTCCTACTACACCGTAAAAAATCCGGATTGGGAGCGGCGTATCTTGCAGGAATGAAAGAAGCTTTTGGGAAACTAAGGGCTGATGCTGTGATAGTAATGGATGCGGACTTATCCCATAGTCCTCTTTATTTGCCAATGTTTGTTGATCAAATCAATAAAGGGTCAGATTTTGTTGTGGGTTCGCGCTATATAAAAGGTGGTGCAATTCCGAAAAATTGGGGATTACACCGCAAATTCCTTTCGTATTTTGGTAACAAAACTACAAGTTTTTTGGTAGGAAAGAAAAATTTAAATGACTGGACTTCAGGCTACAGAGCAATCAAAAAAGAAGTTTATGAAAAAGTCGTTCCGCAAATTGAAGGAAACAAAAGATTTAGAGGTTACACTTTTAATATTTCATTTGCATATCATGTGTGTGAATCGGGTTTTACAACTTCCCAAGTTCCAATAAAATTTACTGACAGGACCCAAGGTAAGTCAAAGCTAGGCTTAGAGTATCTTTTCCACACTCCCATCTTTTTAATTCACATTCGACTTAACAAACTTTTCAAGGTATAGTTTAAAAGATGAATATTGTTGTAATAATTCCCACATATAACGAAGTCGAAAATATCGGGAGGATGCTTGATGCCCTTGTTGGTGAAGAATTTCCAAAGATTAAAAAGCACTTAATGAAGGTATTAGTGGTTGATGATAATTCTCCTGATGGAACTGCAAAAGTTGTCCAGCAGAAAATGAAAAAGTACAAACAAATTGAGCTTTTGCTAGGCAAGAAAAATGGGCTTGGGGCTGCGTTTGCAAGAGGAATGAAATATGCAATGGATAAGATGGAGGCGGATGCTGTAATTGAAATGGATGCGGATTTTCAACATGATCCGCAAGACGTTAAACGATTAGTGCAAGGATTTGATGACGGGTATGATTACGTTATCGGTTCGCGCTACATAAAAGGTGGCTCCATTCCCGAACAGTGGGAATTTTATCGAAAGTTTATTTCTTGGGGAGGAAATTTTTTTGCAAGAGCAGCGTTAATGATTATTAAAATACACGATGTTACTTCGGGGTTTAAACTGACACGAGTCAAAGGACTCTTGGACCAAATCGATTTGGACAACCTACTTTCCAGGTCTTATGCTTACAAAATTCACATTCTTTATGAGGTGATTAAGGAGCGCAATGCAAAAGTTTTAGAAGTGCCAATTAAATTTCACTTTAGAGAAAAGGGGTCGTCAAAAATCGAAAAAGAAGACCTCAAAGAATCGTTTACTGTAGTTATAAAGCTTTTCCTCCGATCCCGTTTCTTTAAGTTTGCTATAATTGGATTTGTCGGATTTTTAATTAATTCTGTTTTTTTGGAAATTTTTAGCAGTTTATCAATTTTTGATAAATTTTCTTCGTCTTTTTCATATCTCAAGGGGACAAAGTTCCACGCGGTAGGTGAATCTACGGCTTGGGCGGCAGCAGCAGCAACAGAGATGGCAATTATCTCTAACTTTATTTTTAACAATAGTTGGACTTTTGCAAAGGAAAAAATTACAAGCCCCATTAAACTTGCGTGGAAATTTTTACAATTTAACTTAACCTCAATTGGCGCAATTGTCATACAATTTATAGTCATTGGCTCGGCGGTTGGCGTCTTTGGAGATACGACACTTGTTCGCCAAACAGCGCTGGTCGGAGCAGTTGTATTTTTAATAATTCCCTACAACTACACAATGTATAATGTTATTATTTGGAAACGGTGGAGAATACCAGGCTTAGGATGGATACAAGACGTTTCCGTCTACGACAATATCAAAAACAAAAGGCGTTAAATCTACAGTAGCGGTCCCCAGTCAGCAATTGGAGTTACATTGTTGGCAATAAACGCTATCGAAAAAAGAAAAATTGGAATTACCAAAAGTGCTGCAACAAACTTAAATTCTTTTGAGCTTAGAGTGTTTGAGAATGCAACAAGGACGAAAGGCACAATTGGCAGTGCATAACGAGCTATGTCTCTGTGGGCAACAAATAGTATGGAGAGGAAAAATACTCCCACAAACGTTGCCAATTCTGGACTTTTTTGTTTGACAAGGTATGCAAATCCCATTACCCCAAACAAGTAAAGCCAAATTATTTCTTCCAGCCAAAATGTTCCTACCCATGCTTGGGATGGATTAAAAGCTTGAAAAGGAGGGAACGTTAAGTGGATGTTGTTTCCTGACCCAAAGTATGCAAGAAAATTGCCGTATTGTGCTCCATAGAAGGCAAAAATACCCAAAAGTGCAAGAGGGATGAGTAAAATTGGATACGCACGCCAGTGCAATTTTTTAAACCATAAAGACGTGTTTGTTGTAGCAAGTGACGACCAATAAGGTACAATTAGTGCAATAACGTATGCAACAAATATAAGTATTCCTGGTGACTTAGTTAATTGGGCAAGGGCACCGGTAATTGCGGCCAGCCACCATCTTTTATTTCGGAAAAAATAAATGGAGGCAATTATAAAAAGAATGAACAATGGTTCAGGTGAGCCGACTGAACGTACAACAAACCATCTGGCGGGGAAAATCGTAAAAAGTGTTGCAAGATAAAAACTTTGTTTTTTAAGACCAAGATCGTTTAAGAGTATATAAAACATTAAGACAGCCAGTATCCCGCTTATCACACTTACGAAGAGCATGGAATAGATGTATCCAAGAAATGGAAGAACGATTACTACAGCTCTTATTAATAATGGAAAAAGAGGGTAGTGCGCCGAATAATAAATTGGAGGCAAAGAGAAAGGGAAATTTTGATCAATCTTTACTGGATCATATAACGTTTTTGCAGCAACTATGTAGTACGGCCCATCAAAATTAGCAACAACAGTAGCCATTCCATCTTGTGGTAAGTTTATTCCCCAAAATGTCTCCAATCTTAAAAAGAATGGCGACCAAAGAAGCATTGTGGTCAAAAGAGCAATGAGGGCAAGAAGTATATAATTTTTGTAGGTTTTGATCATAGGTATCTGCTAGACGAAATCTGAAATTATAATAGCATAAAAGTAAGGCTATGTGATATTATTTCTGGGTATGGCAAGCCCAAAGAAAACATCAGTATCGATCGCAATGCCAGTTTACAACGAAGAAGTAGATTTGCCCCGCAACATTCCAGTTTTGCAAAAGTTCTTGCGTGAGAACTTTAAAGATTATGATTGGGAAATAGTTATTGCTGACAATGGGCCATCAAAAGACAGGACTGGTGAGGTAGGACGGGAACTTGAGAAGAAATATAAAGGTGTTAAGTATATGCTAATACCGCGTTCTGGTCGTGGAGGAGCTCTAAAGGAAGTTTGGCTGAAGTCCAAATCAGATATTGTCGCCTACATGGATATTGATCTTTCCTCAGACCTTCGTTATTTTTCAAAACTCATTAAGGCAATAGAGAAAGGCTCAGATATTGCAATTGGATCGCGACTTGCTAAAGGTGCAAAAGTTTATGGCCGTACTCTTCTAAGGGAGGTTATGTCTCGGGGCTATAATTTACTAATAAAGTTCTTCTTTTGGACAAGTTTTAATGATGCTCAATGTGGATTTAAAGCAATGAGCCACGAGGCAGCACGGAAACTTTTACCGGCAATAGAAGACAAGGCATGGTTTTTTGATTCAGAGTTTTTGGTCGTTGGTGAGTGTGCAGGTTTAAAAGTCACAGAAATTCCAATTGTTTGGCGAGACGATCCGCGCTCAACTGTAAAAGTTGCCAAAACTGCGATGGGGGATCTGAAAGGACTTTACAGATTGTTTAGGACAAGACCTTGGAAGAAATTGAAGAATGAATGGAAGGTTTAATGAAACAACTGAAAGCCTGGATTGCCCAAAATAAGTTTGAATTCTTATTACTACTTTTAATAATTTCAGCAGCAACTGCAGTTCGCCTCTGGAATATTGGTGAATATTTGCCTTTCATGGGGGATGAAGGGCGAGACGTCAGAGTTGTTCGTAAACTTGTAACAGAAGGGGACCTTGTTTTTATTGGCCCAAGAACTTCAATTGGCAACATGTATCTTGGCCCTTTGTATTACTACTTGATGGCGCCCTCGCTTATTCTTTCTGATTTTTCTCCGGTTGGGCCTGCGGTTTTTGTTGCTCTATTAGGAGTTGTTACGGTTTGGATGGTTTGGTTTGTAACACGTGAGTGGTTTGGAAAAAGGGCTGCGATTATTGCCTCCCTCCTTTATTCTTTATCTCCAATCGTAATTTTACTTTCCCGGCATTCCTGGAACCCTAACGTCATGCCGTTTTTTGCTTTGGGATGTGTTTTTTCAGTTTGGCGTTTATGGCAAAAGAAGATGTTTACGACTCTTGTTCCGCTTGGAATTTTCTTTGCATTTGTATTGCAGTCCCACTATCTTGGTTTGTTGTTGTTGCCAACTTTAGCTGTCACATGGTTTTTAGCATTATTAGTATTTCGTAAAGCAAAAAAATTAAAAAGCTTCTTTGGTAATTCACTTCTTGGGCTATCGTTTTTCATTTTATTGATGTCGCCACTTGCCCTGTTTGATTCAAAACATGGATGGGGCAATTTTGGTGCGATAAAAACATTTTTTACAGACAGACAGTCCACAGTTTCAATAAAACCTTGGAATGCAATCGGCCAAATCGGTCACGTTTGGAATGATTTATTTATTACCAGAATAGTTACTGCTAACAACCAGACAATTGGAATCATTGTTTCTTTATTTATAGTTATTGGATTGGTTTTGGTAATTCTTAAATATCGGCAATCGAAAAATAATGAAAAATTAAATGCTTCATTATTGTTAACAGGATGGATGTTGGCGGGAATAGTGGGTCTTGCGTTGTACAAGCAATCCATATATGACCATTATTTTGGATTTCTTTTCCCAGCACCTTTCATCGCAGTCGGAGTAATCGCCAGTAAAGCGTGGGAAGGAAAACTTAAGCTACTTGTAATTGCTGGAGTCGCTGTGCTTTTGTTTATTAATTTACAAAAAAACCCACTAAAGTTTTCTCCTCAAAGACAACTTCAAAGAACGCAAGAAATAGATAAAAGTATCGTTGAAAAATCAGAAGGCAAACCATTTAACTTCGGACTTATTGCAAAAACCAATTACGAAGAAGGATATTTATATTTCTTTGAATTATGGAATGTTCCTGTTAAAGAAATTGATGCTCAGAATGTTAAAGAAACTATAACAGATCAACTTTTTGTGGCTTGCGAAGACTCAGTTTGCGAGCCGATTAATAATCCCAAAGCGGAAATTGCAGGCTTTGGTTGGGCAAAAGTAGAAAGCCAGTGGGAGGTTTCTGGAATCAAAATATTTAAATTAGTTCATGCAACAAAATGAGAAAAAACAAAGGTTGTATTGATCGGTTAGTAACAGAAATAAAAAACCACAGGCTTATTTACATATTATTAAGCGTTATATTAATTGGTTGTTTTATAGCTAGAGTTTACAGAATCGATCAACTACTCGGGTTTTACTACGACCAGGGGAGAGACGCACTAGCTATATGGAACCTATGGGAAAAGGGAGATTTTTTTCTTATTGGTCCAGTAACAGGTTTAGCCGGCATATTTTTGGGACCTGCATACTACTATATTATTGCACCATTTTATAAACTTGGGAATGGTTCGCCGATTTATCCGAGTATATTTTTATCATTCACTACAACGGTCGCAGCCTTTATGTTGTATATTTTAGGTAAAAAGTTCCACTCTCGAGAGGCTGGCCTTTTTGCTGCAACAATTTTTTCCTTTTCTTATTTTTTGGCCCTTGCAAGCCGTTGGCTTTCAAACCCAACAATGATTATCTTAGGAAGCGTTGCTTTGGTATGGGCAATGTATGAGATAACCCAAAAGAAGAGGTGGGTTTGGCCGGTATCTGCATTAATTTTGGGGTTAAACTTACAATTCGAAGCAGCCAGTGCCGTTTTTTATTTGCCAGCCTATTTTATTTTTGTTGTTTGGCAAAGAAAAAATTTACCCAGTTTTAAAATTTCGATACTCACTATTGTAGTTCTTCTTTCTACTTTTATTCCCCAAGTGTTATTTGATGTAAGGCACGAGGGGGTAATCGGTAACTCAATTGCCAGAGAGCTATTTGTACAAAAGGCTTTTAGGCCGTCGATTTGGGAGGTCGCAAAGATCCGTTTTCCAATGTACTTTCACTATTTTTCTACAAAGGTAGTTCCTTTTAAGGATGATTTCAATATGGTGGCGCTGGTTGTTGTTACTTTTACCTTTTTCATATTTAGAAGAAGAATTTTTGTAAACGAAGGGATAAAAATTGTGTTTTTGATATTTATTAGCCCTTTGGTAGGTTACCTTTTTTTTCAAGGTAATTTAGGGCGGGTTTACGATTATTATTTTACCGGTTATTATTTACCGTTTGTTTTAATTTTAGCGATAGGACTTGCCCAGCTTTACAAGTTTAAATTTACAAAACCTCTTGTTTTTCTTTTTTTTATAGTATTTTTTGTTGTAAATGGCCGGTCATTACAACAGTTTGGGGCAAGTGTCGACAGGCCGACCCATATATCGCTTGGGAACCAAATTCGGAGTATTCAGTGGATATTGGATGATAGTAAACTCAAGCCTTTTAATGTAGATTTTTATGTTCCGCCTATCGTTCCTTATTCCTATGATTACTTATTCTTGTGGCAAACTAACTCAAAATGCGGGACAAGTTTGTGTAATATGAAGCTCGACGAACATGCCCCTTTGCTTTATACTTTATATGAAGTAGACTCTCCGCATCCCGAGCGACTCGAAGCTTGGCTTTCTCGGCACGAGGGCATTGGAATAGTTCAAGAAACAATTAAATTTGGTGGTATTACTGTCGAAAGGCGTACTAGGATTAGTGACGAAGGGTTAAAGAAATGAAAAACAGCAAAACATATTTGTCGGTGGTTGTTCCGGCATATCAAGAAGAAAAGAACATAAAAAAAGGTGCTCCGGATGAAATTGTCAGTTACTTGAAAAAACAAAAATACTCTTGGGAAATTATTTTTGTCGACGATGGATCGGAGGACGAGACTGCAAGCCTTCTTGAAAAATATACAAAAAAAGACGACTGTATTCGGCTCATTAAAAACCCACATCAAGGAAAAGCAGCAACCGTTACAACGGGAATGCTTGCTTCCTCAGGTGATGTCATTCTATTTTCCGATATGGATCAGGCTACTCCGATTCGGGAGATTGAAAAATTATTACCATGGTTTGAAAAATACGATATCGTAATTGGTTCAAGAAAAGGTAGGGAAGGGGCGCCAATTGTTCGTAAAATAATGGCGTTTGGATTTATTTTATTGCGAACTATAGTTTTACGTCTTCCATTTAACGATACTCAAATAGGTTTTAAGGCTTTTACTCGCAAGGCAACTCAGGATGTATTTAAAGGTTTGAGAATATTTGGTCAGCAAAAGAAAATAAAAAAAGCTGCAGTAAAAGCGGGTTTTGATCTTGAGGTCTTGTTTGTTGCCAGGAAACTTGGATACAAAATCAAAGAGGTTCCCGTTGAGTGGCATTATAAAGGTAGTATAAGAGTAAGCCCTTTGCGCGATTCGATTGACGGACTAAAAGACCTTTTAAGAATTAGATGGTACGCCCTCAAAGGTGATTACAAAGGATGACAAAAATTATTAAACATCCAAACAGCTTCATTATTGGAGTAATATTACTTTCAATCCTTGCTCTTGCGTTCTTTTTGCGGTTTTACAACATTTTATCAATTCCAGTTTTTGCGGACGAAGCAATTTATATTCGTTGGGCACAAGTCATGAGGGCCGAGGCAACATTAAGGTTCTTGCCGCTATCAGACGGGAAACAACCACTTTTTATGTGGTTAGTGATACCCCTTTTTAAGGTGGTTTCCGATCCGCTCATTGCTGGACGATTAGTATCAATTTTGTCGGGGTTAGCGGGAATTGCAGGAACTTATTTACTTGCTGGTCGCTTACTTAACAACTATCGTATTGCTTTAGTTGCTTCATTGTTCTATGCGGTTTCCCCGTTTTTTGTCTTTTTTGACCGAATGGCTTTAGTGGACAGTATGCTTGCAAGTTTAGGAGTATGGTCATTGTATTTTGCTGTATTGACGGTTCAAACATTAAGGCTTGATTTTGCGATGATAACAGGCTTCTTTTTAGGCGCTGCATTTATTACAAAATCTCCCTCCTTGTTCTTTCTTTTGCTCCTACCTTCTACAATTCTTGTTTCAAATTGGATAAAAAATAGGAAAGATATTAAGGTTTTGGGTCACATCATGGTTTTATGGGCGGTGTCGGCGGTGATAGCGTTCGCGGTCTTGAATATATTAAGGCTGGGGCCGAATTTCCACATGATCGCCTTACGAAACAAGGATTATGTTTTTGGACTTAACGAAGTCTTAATTCACCCCCTAGATCCATTTCAGTTCCATATTAAAGAACTTCTTGACTGGTTTTTACGTCTTATGCCGTACTCAATTTTTGCAACCTCGGTCTTAGGGATTGTGACGGGTTGGAGAAAATACAAACTGGAAGTTTTATTGCTTTGTTTGTGGATATTAGGTCCTCTCTTTGTCCAATCGGAAATTGCCAAGGTTTTTACGGCCCGTTACATTTTATATACAATCTTTCCGTTTTTTGTTCTTTCAGCAGTCTTTTTTGAAAGGATTTCGGTCATGCTAAAAGGAAAATATTTGATAGTAATGGCTATTTTAATTTCAGTGCCTGCTCTTTGGACAGATAATTTGTTGATCAATAAACCAGAAGACTCTCCACTTCCCAAAAATGAGCGTTCCGGCTATTTGGAGGCATGGACTTCGGGAACGGGAATTCGGGAAGTAGCAGATTTTATAAAACAAGAACACGAGAAGAATCCTGGTTGGACAATAGTTGTTGGAACGGAAGGGTTTTTTGGAACCTTGCCTGATGGTTTACAAATTTATACAACAAAAGTTCCAAATGTGTTAGTGAAGGGGGTCGGTATTTCTATATCAACAGTGGATGAATCGCTGATAGGTGCAAAGAAGGCAAAGGACAAGGTTTATCTGGTTGTTAATTCCTCAAGACTTAGTGAAAAGCCCGAAAATATGGGTATTAAACTAATTGCCGCGTACCCCAAAGCCATAAAAGCTGACGGGACACGCGAAAGTTTGCTATTATTTGAGGTGCAAGACGAGGCAATCAAGATTTTTGATATAAAAAATGCGAAGAATCCTGAAAGAAGTTAAAAAAGACTGGAAAGCTCTTCTATTTGTTGTGGTTATAGCCTTAATTGCTGGCAAAGATTTACTCCAACCAGGCTATTTTAACATGCATGATGATCTTCAAATGATGCGGCAATTTTCGCTCGAGGCATGTTTTAAAGATCTGCAAATACCTTGTCGTTGGACTCCGTACATGGGTTATGGTTTTGGTTTCCCACTTTTTAACTATTATCCCCAATTACCTTATTTGTTTGGTGAGGTATTTCGACTAATTGGTTTTTCGTTTGTCGATACAATAAAGGCAACCATGTTACTGTCTTTTGTTACTTCAGGACTTGCAATGTATGTTTTGGCAAAAGAGTTTTGGGGAAAGCTTGGAGGGATATTGTCCGCTGCCTTCTATATCTGGGCCCCGTACCACTCAGTAGATGTTTTTGTTAGGGGAGCGATGAACGAAGCTTGGGCACTTGTTTGGTTTCCAATTATTCTTTGGTCTGGGTACAAAATTATCACCAAAGCGCAATTTCGACATATTGTTGTTTTATCTTTAGCTTGGTTTGGACTTTTGAATTCCCACAATTTGATGGCCTTAATTTTTGTTCCATTCTTTGGTGCTTGGGCATTGTTATGGCTTGTTAGAGAAAAGTCTTGGTTTACAGTACCACAACTGGTAATTTCGGGAATTTGGGCACTTGGACTATCTGCTTTTTTTACTATTCCAGTTACCCTTGAGAAAAACTTAGTACACGTTGAATCAATGGTCGTAGGATATTATGAGTATATTGTCCATTTCACAAGCATTAACCAACTGTTAATTTCAAGGTTTTGGGGATACGGCCCCTCAACTTGGTTGACGGATGACAAAATGTCTTTTCAAATTGGATATCTCCATTGGATACTTCCCTTGGTTTTGCTGGCCTTCGCTATTTACAGGTTTTATAAAAAGAGAAAAATTGATGATGTTATCCTTGCGACTTCCTTTTTTGTTCTAGCAGGCTGGTTTGCAGCATTTATGACTCAATCTCGCTCGACTCCTTTATGGGTAAGGCTTGATCCTTTATTAAGATACGTTCAATTCCCATGGAGATTTTTGGCTCTCGTCATTCTTGCTTTTTCGACATCTGCAGGTGCAGTTATTGTTCTTATCGACAGGCCCGGGAAACGAAACATTTTGAAATTTTTCTCAGTATTAATTCTCGTTGTAGGACTGTACGCACTAAATGTTGGATATTTTCACCCGGAGAAAATAGGTCCATTGACGGATGAAGAAAAGTTTTCTGGTAAAGCATGGGATTTGCAACAAACCGCAGGAATTTATGATTATTTGCCAGTGGGAGCCAAAACTGCGCCAAAAGCTCCACAAAAAGAAGTGGCAGAGATAGTTAAAGGTAATGCTTCATTATCTAACGAACATCAAGGTACGAACTGGGCAAGTTTTGATGCAACAGTAATGGACGAAATAGCAACAATTCAAATTAACATTTTTAGTTTTCCGAATTGGCAAGTATATATGGACGGCAAGAAAGTTGATACTTTTATTGGAGACGACGAGTGGGGAAGAATGCGGCTTGAAGTGCCCAGTGGTGAGCACAAAGTTACTGCTAAATTTAAAGACACCCCAATAAGAAAAGTTGCTAACTTTATTTCGCTTAGTTCTTGGATGGCACTTCTGGCTGTTCCTTTTTGGAGAAAAATGGTATCTTAAATTGTGGCTTTTAAGGAAATTCTCTCAGGTCTTCAAAATTGTTTTGTACGCCAAATAGATGTTCCCGAGCGTGTGGTTTTAGAAAATTTCTTCTTTAGTGAAAAAAGGTTTTTTGGTGATGGAGTTTTTGGATTTAATGGTAAAGACCTGGCAAATGCAGTTTTTCAAAAGGCGGTAAACATTGGTGATATTCTCCAAGTGACAATGCAGACAAGCGAAGGTGGGCGTGCTGCAGAAAAGTTTGTTTACCACGGTTCGGGTGAAATTTCAGGTTCGCACGTTTTTGATTTAGAGTTTGGTGATCAATTAAAGTTGGAGACAAATGATATTTTGAGTTGGAGGAAAGTTAGGAGAGAAGAACAGATTGCATTTCAGGTAGACAGACAAGACCAAGTGGAGTTGTAACAATGGCGTCAGTGAACGCGACATGATGTCCACAGTAAAGTAGTGTAAGAATTTGGAGTTAATTTAGTACTTCATTTACGGCTTCAACAAGATCGTTCCTGCGGAAGTATGCTAATAATTGCTGGCGCCACTTAAGGTCATTTATGTCAATCGTTGGATCAACGCCGCGTCCTTCTATAGGTTGGCCATCATCTCTTAAAGTTATACTGTGAACTAAAAATACTGAATATTTTTCAGAGGGGTCGATTTGTGTTTTAAGATCAAAAACTCTCTCAACAGTTCCCCAGCCTTTAGTTTTTGTGCCTACTACGATGCCCACATTAAACTTCTTTAGGGTGGCAGTTATTACTTCTGCTGAGGACTGAGTTTTTTCGTCTGATAGGATAACCACGTTTTTATAAGGAACAAGCGCTGGCAACCAGCCAACCACAGTTCGCAGTGGGGAATATTCACCTTTGTGGTAAAGATCATAAGCGTATTGATTGGGTCCTCCAATAAATGGCCCTAGGAAGTATGGCAAGAGGTCAATCGAGCCTCCAATATTTCCACGTAAGTCTAGGATTAGAGCAGTCCCCCTCCCGTTTTTATCAACTTGAGTAATTTCTTTTTGGAATTCTTCAAAAGTTTGCGGCGAAATTCGCTTTATTGGTACATACAGAACTTCTGGTCTAATAAACCTTGTACCAACTGTAGGCTCTTTTCCTGTTTGATCATAAATTTGTCTTTTTTGGGTGTCTCCAACCGCAGAATAAGCTCGATTAGCCTCTGCAATTTGTTGTTTGATTTGCTCTTTTGCCTCCCCCGTTGCTATTTTTTCTTCATTCTTAAGTTCATCAACCTTACTTTCAAAAACCTGTTTAATTTCCTGTTGCGGAGCTTCTTTAGTAATTCCCAGGGTCTTGTAAAGGTCTGTACCTTTATCGATATTTTGAACTGTATCTCTAAGTTGTGCCTCTAGTTTTGAAGTATAAAGCCTGCTTCGGCCATTAGGTTGAAGACTTGCCAAGATCATGTCTGAAAGTTGAGTTACATACTCCTTTTTCTTTTGGTCATCCATGCCTTTCGTTGCCTCATCTACCATCTTTTCTACTCCTTCTTTGTCTTTTGTTTTAATGATCACGGGATATCCCAACTGCTGGGAACCTAAAGAAAAGTAGGTGCTTAATTGTTCGTCTTCAATTTTGTCCCAATAATTGTTTTTAATAACTTCATATACTTCGCCGACAAATCTTACATGAACACTCTTGCGAAAAACTATCGACTTTGCTGTGTCAGGAAGAGATTTTGCGTGAGAAAAATTTGATCCGGCGTCGTAGGAGATGGCAAGTATCAAACCAGCGAGTGCAACAAACGGAAGAAATTTAAGTTTGCTACGATTAATTGATGGCAGATCTACGCTTATTTCCCCCATTTGAAGCTTAGTGCAAAAATAATAATACACTGATTTTGGATATAATAGAAGCAATGATTAAAAAAATATTGGTTTTAGCAGCAGTGTCGACGGTTGTACTATTGTTTGTTAGAAGCTTAAACAACAAAGATCGGCTGCAAGAAAGCACCCAAACATTGCAGGAAAAAGTAATTAATGTAACACCCCTTAAGCCAACACCCAAAAGGACAATTGATTTTGAGGTAAAAGGACAAGCTTTATCGTTCTCATGGGCTGAAGCAACAAAAATAAGCAACATTCGTTTAAATTCGAATTTAAAAAATAAAGAAACCGCGCGAGAACTTGCAAAAAACAATCAATGTAAGAACTTAGTCAATGGAAGTTTTTATGATAAATCGGGCGAGCACATTGGTCTTTTTATTGAGAATGGAAAAACATTATCAAAATACACAGTAAACAGGACTTTTAATGGCGTATTTTATATTTCTTCTGATAATATGCCTTACATTAATACCGTCTCGCCTCAAGAGGAAATACGCACAGCTTTACAGTCCGGGCCAATTCTTTTAAAAGACGGGGTGTATCGAAAGTTTGATATTAAAAATGATGACAAAGAAAGGAGAACAATGCTTGCAATAGCTGATACAGGTGTTGTTTTTATTTCAATTTATGAGAAAAATTCTGTATTTAGAGGTCCGTACTTGTCGGATTTACCTGAAGTCTTAAAAGAAATTGAAACAAAGCTTGATAAAAAGTTTATTAGTGCTTTAAATTTGGATGGGGGAACAGCCTCTGCTTTTATTACTGACGAGTTAACCTTGGGTGAAATTTCTCCAATTGGAAGCTATTTTTGTTTTTAGATGTAATAATTTGGACACTCTTGAGAAAACCAAAGCAAAGTTTGAAGATATTTTAGACAAAGCAACCCAAGTTCAAGTAAAAACTGCCATGTTCAATAGTCTGCTTTCAACATAGAAATATGCAGCATGGCGAACAGTATCTAGCCTGTCTTTGCATTCTTGAGATAAAAGATAATTAATTCTGTTCATTGCAGCACTCAAAAAAGCTTTGGCATCTTCTGTACACAAGAAAGGAGGAGTTTGCTCCAATGTCATCTCCAAATTGCCGTCAGTTTTTTCTGGCGTTGTCTCAACACCAACTTTTCTTAAGATATTTAATGTTTTTTCCTCAGCACTTTCCCATTGATCTCTTGTTCTTAGGGATAAATCGACTTGGGACAGATTTTCTCTTATAAAAATTGGATTATGCTTATTTGCAGGAGAAACACGAGTAATTTTTTCTATTCGGTATAAATAAAAGTCTAGAATGTCAAGATTTCTTTTTGCCAACTCAAAGCCTACAGTTCTTGCATGTCCTGTATGAAGATCTGGGGATAGGTAAACTTCAGGTGATCCTAGCATGAAAATTAAAATACTTTAACCCGGCAAGGCTTCTGGGTCAAGTGCCATTTTCATATTGACACAAAACTAATTCTATACTATATTTTCGTGCGTATGGTAGAACGGAACAGGTTTGCACATTTAAGAGGAAACGGGAAAGTACCACGCAAGAAAAGAGAACTGACATTTAGTGAAAAATTGCAAGAACTTTATCCTATTGGAGTAAAAACTCCTGATGAAATAACAAGGGACAGATTATTAAGAGATTTAATAAAAATACTTAGGCTACAGTAAAACAAAAATATCTTGATTTGTTCCGCTTACCCCAACACGTTCTCCCGAACCTCGCAATATTGCCTCAAATGGAAGGCAAGCGTAGCACCCGCCTCTTGGACACTCCATCAAATTTAATTGTCGTGCCAGTTTTACCCTTTTTGCAACTTGTAAAACATTTTCTTTTGCCAATTCTTCGTTTGGTAAATTTACTCCAGATGGTAAGTCTTCGTGGTCAATGTACCAGTAACTTGCTTTTGAGACATTAAACTTTTGACAATTTTTGGCCAATAAAAGATAAATTGGGAGCTGTAAGGATTCTTCGTTTTCTTCGTTTTTACCTGTTTTGAAATCAACAATATGGACTGAGTTGTCGTTTTCAAGATATTCAAGCCAGTCAATTTTTCCACAAAGAATTATATTGTCTTGCTCAGAAAGTGTAAAATACGGAAGATCGAAGTTTGATAACTTGTCTTTTTCTGTTTGAGGCTGGATTTTTACAGCTTTGTTTAAAAGTAATCCAGGATTTTTAGAAACTCGCTCGATCATTCCGATCCCGCGTTCCTTGAATTCATCTTCCTGTTCTTTGCTTTTAAACCCTCCTTTTTTGCCCTCAATTTTTTTCCACATTTCTACAAAAATCTCTAAAAGCGGCTTTTTAAATCTTTCTTCTCTTGGCAAGTGCGACAAGGGTTCGATTGTGTCGTGAACCGCTTGTCCCAAAGCCAAAGGAGGAGTCATAATAGTCATTTTCCGGTTTCCAACTTTGCTTTTGTATACGTTTCGAAGGTAGTATAGCCTGGGGCACTTTAGAAAATCTGAAATTGAAGAATGAGAAACCCAAACTGAAGTAGTACTTGCCACACTCAATACTAAACTTACAACTTATAGTTTCACAAGAATACAAACAATATCTTTCTAGGTCAAAATGACATCCAATGATTTAAAGAGCGGAAACGTTTTTTGTTGTAAAAGAGGTTTGTTATACTTTTAACATGGAAAGGAAAAGGTACAATTTAACAATGTCTACTGAAAGAGGAATCAGGGAAATTTGGAAAGAGGTACTTTTGGGTGTTAATATGGCATGGGCAAGCCCGGAAAGGATTGCATTGGAGTGGGGTTTGGACAAAAAAGATGCCATTCGTCTAAGACAAGAAGCACATCTGGCCAGGGCTGGAAGAGAAGATATTATTTATGACAATTCAGCCAGTGCACAAGAGCATATGAAACAAGCAGTGTATTTGGAAGGCAAACTCCGAGCTTTGAAATAACTCATCTCACATTCACGAGAGATTCCTCCTCCGATCAAATCGGAGTCGGAATGACAATTAAAACGAGTAGATGTTAAAATTGTTCGTGATCCGCAAATTTTTTCCTCTTTTAATGATCTTTGTAGCAGTTTTAGTTCTTTACTACCCTTCGTTTTCAGTTTATTTCTCTCAAGACGATTTTTTTGAGTTTAAGGTAAGCTTGACTGATGGAAGTTTAGGACAATTTGTAAATCTTTTTGGATTTCCGTCATTTAGCGAGCGCGGGTATGCATTTTACAGGCCAATTTTTAGAGAAGGACTTCATAATTTATATTACTCGGCATTTGGATTAAACGTTTTTCCGATGCGACTTCTTTCTTTTCTTGTCCACTTTATAAACATTTCACTTGTTTATTTCTTGATCGAAAAAGTCACCAAGAAAAAAGCTGTAGCATTTATTACAGCATTCTTTTTTGCGATTTCTACACCAAATGTTGCGGTTCTTAATTATTTAGCTGGT
>MHCC01000011.1 GCA_001816475.1 Candidatus Blackburnbacteria bacterium RIFCSPLOWO2_01_FULL_40_20 | reverse complement strand
CTTCGGGCAAGAAACATAACTTAATTTAAGTACATTTAGGAAGAGATATCAAGAGGCCACTGGAAAAATTCGAATATCGGATTTTTCTACAGAGCCAGTAGTAAGCCAAACACTAGAAGCAGTGCTCCTCCTGCTATCCCGAAAATCATTGGAGCCTTAATTCCGGAAGCGGGAAGCTCCGTTGTATTTGTTTGCTCCGCTGGTGAGTCAGCACTCGCCAGTGTAAAGCTTGAGGTTGTCGAGTTCCCGTTTGCATCAGTGACTGTTATTGTGTGTGCACCTAACTCAAGAGATGACGGAATCTTATAACTCCATTTACCTGATGCATCAGTTTTGACTGAAGCTGTAATTGTTTGTGATTGAATTTTAATTGTAACTGTCGAGCTTACCAGCGCTGTTCCGGTAAGTGTTGCCCCAACCTTCACAGTTTTACTTGAAGGGAGGCTTACAGTTGGTTTGCCTGTTGTTGGTGTTGGTGAAGGAACAATAGATGCATTTCCGCCAGCCGGGCTTGCGGTTGGTGAGGCGGAGGAGGCCGGACTTGCACTGGAAACAGGCGTTGCGCTTGCTCGTGGACTTGAGGACGCAGCTGGTGTTGCAGAAGCAGCAGGCGAAGCACTTGCAGCCGGAGAAGCAGAAGCTATTGGGGATGGACTTGGAGAAAGCGTTGGCGATTGGCCAAGGATTGTAACGGTCGACTTGGTCTTCGTTACAATCACGTCTCTCAAATCTTCATCGCGGTCTGTCGCTCGCGTTTGACCTCCAAAACTAACATCTGCCGAGCCTGGCGCTTTGGCTCTAAAATTTAAGGTCGCAACCAAACCTTCGCCTTGAGAAGGCGCAGAGGGTATTGCCCCATATGTTGCGGAGGCCGTTCCAACTGTATTGTTAACTTGTGCAGCCACAAGTTCTGTAGGTAAAAAAGTTCCAGGAGTGACTTGTTCAAGGGTCAACTTGGTTGAGTCAAAATCAATTTGAAGAATCGCAGCCGTAACTGCATTAGCAGAAGTATTCATTTCTACCGTAAGCCTGAAAGTTTCTCCAACCTTGACCGCGGTTGTTGCAGGTCTTATTGAAAGTGTAGAAGCTGGCGTAGCAGCTTTTTCTCTTATATCTTGTTGCTGCTTAATCAAGAACAACCCTGCAACTAGACCAACAACTAACAACACCAACGTTACCAACCCAATTAATTTTTTTTTCGAACTCTTTGAATCCATTATTGTTCCTTAACTTTAATTGTCCCCGATATAACTTCAACTATCACATTTCCATCCTTATTTATCGACGTTGCACGGCTCTCTTTTAGTTCGATTTTGCTTTCCCCTTTCCCAATTCCCTTCAATTTTATCGTAGCTACGCTTCCCGAATTCGCCCGAGCTTGCAGCGTCCCTAAAATGTAAACTGCATTACCATTCTTATTGTCGATTTGTTTATCAAGCTCGGTCGCTCCCGCGAAGAAATCACCTGGAGAAATTTCCTTGATGCTAACAACTTTGGGATCAAACGAGAGGCGTATATCAACAGCGCTAACTTCTTCGCTCTGTGCATCCATTTGAATATCGGCAGTGGTAATGGAACCAATGTCAACAGCCAATGTTTGTGGTACTAACAAAAGCTTTGCAGTGCCCACAGATTTTTGAGGTATTGGCGATGGACTTAAAACCGGAGTATTTTTCGTATTTTGGTTAAGTTTAAAAGGTAGCGAATTCGAGGACAAAAGTACTGCCAGCACGCCAGACGCAACAGCAACTACTAAAACCAGAGGCAGCAACCATTTGTTATCCATTCAATTTAAGTATGCAAAGATTCAAAGAAAAATGCAAGTGCAGAATTACTCAACATTGTCGCCGGTCTTGCCAAAATGTCTTATGATGAGGTTGTAATCAAAGATATCCACACGCCCATCAAAATTAAGGTCAGCCAAACTACCCTCAACAGGCATTCTTGATCCAAAATGTCTAACAAGAACGTTGTAATCGTCAATGTTTACCTCGTTATCATCAACTATGTCTCCCGGAATAAGAGGAAGGTTTGTTGCGTCGATGGTATTTTCCCCCGGAATAATTCTATTTATAGTTGAGATTCTGCGTTGAAGATGGGACGGACCTTTAGCATATATCGTTAAATCCCCACTGTAATTTATAATGCTGATATTATCAAAAAGATCACCGGTAAAGTTCGCTCCATTGTAACTTGAAATGGGAAGATCATGGGTTGTTGCAAGGGTTCCTCCCTTTATAGTAACCCTCACAATCTTGTTGCTTACGCTTCGCGTCACACCGTCCAGTTTCATTACAAATGCAAAGAATGTATCCCTATCTCTACTAACATTGACCTCGGCAAAAAGCATCCTTCCAACCATATCCGTCCTACTTCCAACAACTGCCACTTGAGTAGGTTCTACAACACTGATTCGAGAAAGTCCTCTGTTATTTTTTGCTTTAAAATTTATTGTAGCTAGATTGGCACTCGACGTGACTGGTAAGTCGGGACTTGCACCTACTGTGAAACTCACAGTTCCATTGTTGTTGTCTATCACAGGTTCGGCTAAAACATTCACTAAACCTGAGTGACTATTAAGGTTGACGTTCAACGCCTCCAGATAATTTTTGTCAAAGCTTACGTGTATCTCGGCAGCAGTCATGCTTAGACTATCTCCATTGTTCAAATATACGGTTGCGCCAAATTCTTCGCCTAATAAAACAGCTGTATTATATATATTTACTTGAACATCAACCGTGCCTTGTGGTGTTGGAGAAGGAAGAATCGGTGTAGGACTTGGAGCTGCTAGGACTTCGACACTTACAGTGTCAAACCTTCCCAATACGTTTCCGTCCACGCCAACAGCAGATGCGCGAGAATCAGAGTTTGCTCGAATATATGTGTCACCGCCCTGAGTCTTTGTTTTAAAATGAATTGCCGCAACTCCAACTGACGGACCGCCGACAAGACTGTTCGGTTGGGCACCTTGAGCGATAGTTATACGCCCAGTTTCGTTGTTTATTTGCGGCTCCTCCAAAACAACCGATAAAGATCCGCTGCCTGCTGCAGGAATAACACTCTCTGCCTCCAAATAATCAGGGTCAAAATCGATAATTACCTCAGCTCCCGAAATCGCATGATCAGCGGAATTAATCAAAACCGAGAGATCAAATTCCATGTTTGCTTGCCGAACCATCTCAAGAGGGGCAAGAACAAGCCACGCAGTTGTGTTGGAGTTTGGTGGTGTAATCGGGTTTGGAGGAGTAACCGTCGGCACTCCAGCCTTTGGAAAAAGGTTAACAGGCCCTAAAGCAAGAAGAACTCCTAAGGGCAACATCACAACCAGGAAAAGAACAGAGAACAAGGAAACCTTTTGCAAGGCAGGTAGCTTTTTGAAATTTTCAAAATAATGACTCTTTAACTCACTCATTAAAATACCCAACAATAGACCTATATCGACTGTATAATGGTAATAGACAGCGTGTCAAGTGGCGTTATAATAATTTTCAACTTTATGAAAAGTTTTTCCCTTCTCCAACTCACCTTTCTCTTGGGCCTTTTCTTGCTTCCTTTTATCTTTTGGCCTTGGGCCCTTGTTCCTTATGAGCTTCCCCGTGTCTGGTTTTTCCAAAGGTGGGTTGAAATTTTGGTAATTATAGGAGTACTAACAGGCCTTACAAAAATCCAGACAAGAAAATTGAACCCGCTCTTTATCTTTATCTGTATCTTTATCTCTATCTCTGTCTCTGTCTCTATTTTAGGAGTAGATTTCCCTAAAAGTTTCTGGGGTAACTATTATCGCGCCGATGGTCTAATCACCCTTTTCCACCTTGCAGGTCTTTTTCTTTTTCTTTATCTCTTCTGGAATTCTTCTTGGCAGAAACCCACTGTCCTTTCAATTTCTTTAGGTTCAATTGGAGTAAGCTTATTGGCAATAATTTCGCTTTTAATTCCGGGCGTTTTTAAACTCCCGCCAAGCGATGCTTGGAATGGTGCAATCGGGGCAACGTTTGGTCAACCAAAATTCCTGGCAGGATATCTTACTGTCACCCTACCATTTATTTATTTCTTGGCCACAAAACAAGTAAACCAAAGAAAACTTTGGATCGCAGCATTAATTTTTCAAGTTATTGCAATATTTTTAACTTTCTCAAAAGGCGGTATTGCCGGAATTGGTCTTTTTATTTTGGGGTCATTATTACTAAAACAAAAAATTATTAACCCCCTAATCCCCCTTATCTCCCTTATCTTTATCACGGTTGTCGGAGGAATTTTTTACTTTTCAACACTCATAACTAATCCTACGATTTTGGGAACCGCAGAATACGCAGCTGGTTTTAACCCAGAAAGCCGACCAAGAATCTTTATCAAAGGATTCTTTGGTTACCTAAAACGTCCTCTTTTTGGCTGGGGTTGGTCAAACTTTGATTATGCAGCCTCAAGTATTGTTTGGCCAACAAAGATTGAAAAAGATGTTTATATCGACAAAGCACATTCATCAATTTTGGAAGTTTTGGTAACGACAGGGCCTTTGGGATTAATTTTCTATATAGCTATATTAATAGCTGCTTTGGTAGGAATAAATAAGTCGAATGAGGAGAACGTTTGGAAAAATACACTTCTGCTTTCATTGGTTCTTTACCTTCTCCACTCCCAAACTAACGTCACTTCCGTTGCCCAAGATGTAGTTCTTTGGCTTATCCTTGGAATTGCAGTATCAACTTCACAAGTCGTGGTAAAATCGAGTAGTTCCCTTTGTCATCCCGAGCGAAGCGAGGAAACTCTCGCGCATGCGAGTAATCCTTCTGAAATAAATTCAGAGATTCTTCGCGGAGTTTACACTGAGTTTGACGAACGTGCTCAGAATGACAGTTATCAAACATATACAAACAAAAAAATGAAACCCACACTGGTAATTTTACTTATTATTATTTTTTCCCTGACCACTGGAGGAATTGGGTGGTGGGTTGGGAAAAATGGAAATTTCTTGCAAAACAATGAGCTCATTTCTCCCCTTCTTAAACAAAGTTTTCCAACTAGCCCAAAAGAAAAACCACTTGATAAATATTCTTATGAAAATCTTTCGAAAAGGGAGTTTGCGGGCTCTGAAATAAAAATCGAACAAACCCTAAAAAGTACACCGGGTTTTACATCTTACCTCTTCTCGTATCAGTCCGATGGCAAAAAAGTCACTGGACAAATGAACATTCCAAATATCACCACATCCACCATGTACCGTTCTGGTGCGTGGCCGACCATCCTGATGATTCGAGGATATGCAGACCCTAAAGCTTACAAAACAGGGGACGGAACTAAAAACGCGGCTGCATTTTTTGCTAAAAATGGCTTTTTGACCATCGCCCCTGATTTCTTGGGGTATGGCGGGTCTGATCAAAATGCAGGCGATATTTTAGAGTCCCGCTTCCAAACATATACTACAGTTTTAAACCTCTTAGCGTCACTTCAATCGGTTAAACAGATTGACCAAAATAATTTATTCATTTGGGCGCATTCCAATGGCGGCCACATTGCACTTGCAACGCTTGAAATAACCGGCCGCAATATTCCAACTACTCTTTGGGCACCTGTTTCCAAGTACTTCCCTTACTCAGTTCTTGCCTATACAGATGATTCAGACGATAAGGGAAAACTGATAAGACGGGTCCTTGGGGAATTTGAACAAAATTATGACCCAAACAACTACTCAGTGGATACATATTTTGATCGAATAAACTCACCCCTCCAACTTCACCAAGGTACGCTCGACGACTTGGTTTTAAAGCGCTGGTCGGATGAACTGGTAGCAGCTTTAAAAAGTAAAGATAAAAAAGTTAATTATTTTGTGTATCCCCGTGCTGATCACAATATGATGCCGAATTGGAATATAGCTGTTGAGAGAGACCTGGAATTTTTCAGAAAAAATCTCAATCTTGAGGAGCCCAATTCCCGATAATAAGCTAATTTTGAGAATACAAATTCCTTATAATTTGACAATTACAGGGAAAGGGTGGAAATTATACCTTCTATGGCGCAGGTGCCCTTAACTCTACTTTAATATTTGTAGAGTTTGTCACCGGCACTCCATTCTCAACCGGAAGTGAATTGCCCGAAGCATCTTTAAAAGTAATGGGCTCGATATCAGCTTTTGGTCTGAAAATCTTTTGCTCTCCCACCAAAAATACACCAGCAATTACCCCCAATCCAACTACTCCAAGCGCCACCAAACCAACTACCTTCTTCCTATCAGATAACAACACTTTAAACATCTTCTTTACATTATCCATGTTGTATGTCACTTGTTGTATTTTCCATCCAATTTAGTATGCAACTTTTTTTTGTCAACTGCAAGCCCTCATGTTCTCATTAATTCTACCTTGTTGAAAAATATCTAACAAATAAATTATAGTCATCAATTGATA